>JAYTHX010000395.1:0-3329 GCA_043732195.1 Polyangiaceae bacterium | reverse complement strand
CGTCGCCGGTCCTCGATCCCTTCGGCGAGGTGGTGGCGGTGGTCGACGTGACCGGACCGCTCGCGCTCGAGTCCGCGTCGATCGCGCTCGCGGTGCGGGGCGCAGCGAGCGCCATCGAGGATCTGATTCATACGCACGCGTACGCCACCACCGGCGCCGGATCGCGCGGCCTGCTGGAGCGCATGCTCGACCGCAGCGCCTCGGCGGCCTTGCTGGTGGAGGCGCCGGGCCGCGTGCGTCGCATGAACGACGCCGCGATCTCCGAGCTCTCCCTCCACGAGGACGTGAGCGTCGAGCGCCTCTTCGGCCTGAGCTGGTCCGACCTCGTGCACGCCTCGCTGGCGGGCAAGGCGGTGTTCGAGACGCGGCGCCGGCGCTTCGAGGTCGAGTTCGAGCCGGTGACCGACCTGCGGGGGCGCACGCTCGCGCTCGTCTGCTATCTCGAGCGCGAGGCGACGCGCCATCGCGCGCGCCGTCCTTCGTCACCGCCGTCCGGCGAGCTGCCCGCGGCGTTCGCGCGGATCGTCGCCGCGGATCCGCCGCTCGTCGAGGCGAAGCGCGCGACCGCGAAGCTCGCCGTCACGAACGTCCCGGTGCTGCTCCTCGCCGAGACCGGCACCGGCAAGGAGCTCTTCGCGAAGGCCGTGCACCAGTCGAGCCCGCGCGCGGCGCAGGCGTTCGTCGCCGTGAACTGCGGGGCGCTCGTGAGCTCGCTGCTCGAGAGCGAGCTCTTCGGGTATGCGCCCGGCGCGTTCACCGGCGCGAACCGCAACGGCGCGGAGGGCAAGCTCGCCGCTGCGCACGGTGGAACGCTCTTCCTCGACGAGATCGCGGAGATGCCGCTGGCCGCGCAGGCGATGCTCCTGCGCTTCCTCGAGGACGGAACGTATTCACGCATCGGCGAGACGACGGTGCGGCGCGCCGACGTGCGCCTCGTCGCCGCGACGTGCCGCGATCTCCCTCGGCTCGTCGAGGAGGGCGCATTCCGCAGCGACCTCTTCTACCGGATCCACGGCGGCTGCGTGCGGCTCCCCCCGCTGCGCGAGCGCCGGGATCGCGTGGAGCTGGCGCGCGCGCTCGTCGCGTCGTGCGCGAGCGGTCAGGGCATCGCGCGGCCGCCGGAGCTCGCGCCGAGCGCCGAGGCGTGGATCCTCGACCACTCGTGGCCAGGCAACGTGCGCGAGCTGAAGAGCGCGATCCAGCATGCGATGGCGATGAGCCCCGGCCGCGAGCTCGAGGTCGACGACTTCCCGGAGCCGCTGGTCACGAGCGTCCCGGGCACGGTGGTCGAGGCCGCGCCGCGCCAGCGCGCGCTGCGCACGATGGCCGAGTCCGCGCTGGAGCGCGCCCACGGCAACATGAGCGAAGCCGCGCGCGCCCTGGGCGTCGCGCGCAGCACGCTCTATCGCATGCTGCGTGCTCCACGCTCGCGCTGACCCCAGAGCGAGATCATGGGAGGCTGGGAGAGATTTGACGTGGGTCGCCGCGACCTGGCAGGTCGCACCTGCAAGATGCTCCGGGTCTCCGGGACTCCTGCGATCTCGCTCTCGTTTCGATCGGAGCGAGCGCTAGAGGGGCTTCTTCTTCGAGCCCGGGCACGCCTTGCCGAAGCCCTTCTGGTGCTGCGCCAGGACGCCGTTGGCGAGGGGCTTCATCTTGTTGCAGTCGGGGCACTTGCCCTGCTCGTCCATCGCGGCACCCGACTTCGAGGTGCTCTTCTTCGAGGACGCGGCGCGCTCCGGCGCAGGCTCGGCGGCACGGGCGGGCGGACCGGGCGGACCGGGCGGACCGGGAGGACCGGGAGGAGCGGGCGCGGCGGGCGCGGCGGGCGTGGCGGCGGCGGGCTTGGCCTTCGCGGCCTTCGCTTCGCGCTGCTCGGCCTCCGCGAACTGCTGCTCACGCTGTCGGCGCATGTCGTCGATCTTGCCCATGCGGTCGACCATACGCGCTTTCACCCCCATTTTCTCGGGTGATCGGCGTTCGTGTCACCCGTTCCATCAAGGTGTCGAGCGTCGGGGAAAAGTACCAGACCACGCCGGGCGCGGACTGCATCCTGCCCGTGACCGACCTCGTGGGCGGCCAGTACTTCCTCGAGCTCCACCAGTTCTCGGGCCTGCCGATCGCGCGGCGCGGCTGGCATGCCGGTCGCGGCGTTCGTCGCGCAGCAGTACAAGCTCGAAGTCACCAGTAGTCCCCATTTCCCGCGTTTCACCCGAGGTTCATCGACAGTTCATGGAATGGCGAGGCCTCCCCTCGCGTCTCCATGACCGATGAAGATCCTGTACGGCGTCACGGGGGATGGACTCGGTCACACCATGCGGGCGCGCGCGCTCGCGCAGCACCTCGCGTCGCGAGGGCACATCGTGAAGCTCACCGCCTCGGGGCGCGCGGTGGCGATCCTGCGGCGGCACGGCCTCGACGTCGTGCCCATCGACGGGATGGCGATGCACTTCCGGCGCGGCGGCGTGCGGCGCGGACGGAGCCTCTGGGATCTCGTGCGGCGCGCCCCCGGCGCCATCGTGCGCAACGCGCAGGTGGCCCTTCACGACGTGCTCGCGTTCGACCCCGATCTCCTCGTGACCGACTTCGATTCGTTCACGCCGCTGGTCGGGGCGCTGCTGCGGCGGCCGGTGATCTCCGTGGACCACCAGCACGTCCTCGACCGCTTCCGCCATCCCACGTCGGTCAAGGAGGCCGTCTCGCTCTATCGCATCGCCCGCGCGCTGGTGACCGCGAAGACGCCGCGCTGCGAGCACTACGTGGTGACCTCGTTCTTCTTCCCCGAGGCGCGCTGGGGATCGACCTCGCTGGTCGGGCCCATCGTGCGCCGCGAGGTCGAGATCGCGCAGCCGACCGAAGGCGAGCACATCCTCGTCTACCAGACCACCGCGGGTGATCCGCGCCTCGTGCCCTCGCTGCAAGCGGTGCCCGGCACCCGGTTCGTGCTCTACGGGATGGGACGAAACGCTCGCCTCGGCAACGTGGAGCTCCGCGCGTTCGACGAGGCGCGCTTCGTCGCCGACCTCGCCTCGGCCCGCGCCGTGATCTCGAACGGCGGCTTCACCACGCTCTCCGAGGCCATCTACTTCGGCAAGCCGGTGCTGAGCATCCCCGTCCGCCGCCAGCCCGAGCAGGAGCTGAACGCCGCGTGGCTGGAGCGCCTCGGCCTCGGTCAGCGTGCACGGCGCATCGACGGCGTCACCGTGGCGCGCTTCGTCGATCGCCTGGACGCGTACCGAAACGTGGAGGATGCACGCATTCGGCGCGGCACCGCGGACGCGAAGGCGGCGCTCGACCGCGCCATCGAGGCCGCGGCATGAGCGATCGTG
>JAYTHX010000394.1:0-10851 GCA_043732195.1 Polyangiaceae bacterium | reverse complement strand
CACTTCGGGCAACCGCAGGGGGTGTCGGGGGACGCAGTCCCCTGACGATGGAAGCTGAAAGGTAAAAGCCCCCAGGTCCTTCGACCTGGAGGCTTTTTCTCACGTCACCTTTGAGGTGACCTCAACGGGACTCGAACCCGTGTTACCGGCGTGAGAGGCCAGCGTCCTAACCGCTAGACGATGAGGCCGATGATGCCCGAGACAGATACCAAGATAAGAGAGAGATTAGAACAAGATAAGCTGGCTGGCGAACTAGGATTCGAACCTAGATAGACGGAGCCAGAATCCGTCGTCCTGCCATTAGACGATTCGCCAAAACCCTTTGGTGCCGGGCCATTGCCCTGCTCCACACTGGCCAGCGCAGAATACTCAGCCGAAATTCCCTGTCAACATGGAGATTCGAACCGGAGCTATTTTCGAGGGTCGACGAGGCGCGTCGGATGCGTGAATCCTCGCGTATATGGGTCTTCTCGCACAGGGAGCGCCGGATGCTTCGAGGCGCCCGGAAGCTGCCGGACGAAGCTGCGACCGACCGGATCGAACGCCGCGTCGAGCTGGGAGGGAGGCATCGGCGTCGAAGACGGGAGCGGCGGAACGGGGAGCGAAGCCGGTTCATCGACGTCGCCGAGCACCTCGTCCTCGCGGACCAGCGACGGTGTCTCCGGAAGCTGGAACGATGCCGGGACGAAGAAGGGGGCCTCGCCGGGGTCGTGGCCCACCGACGTGCTCTCGCCCATCGGCAGCATCGACGGACGCTCGCTGTCTCTCGCCGCACGCGTGTCGTCATTGGTGGGGAGCGCGAAGCCGATGAGCGCGACGACGCCGGCAGCGCACGCCGTGAGGATCGCCCCGCGGCGCCGGCGTTCGACCGCGTCCGGACCGCGGCTCAGGCTCAGCGCGGGGACGTCGTCGAGAGACGGCAGGCGGGGCGGAGGCGGGAACGCGATCGCATTCGGAGCCGCGGCATTCACCGGCGGCGCCGGTGACGCGACGGCCTTCACGATCTCGGAGTGCATCATCAGCGGGTAGGGCGCTGTCTTGAGCGCGCTCGGCAGGTCGGCGTCGACGGTCATTGCCCGCGGCGGCTCGGAGGAAGGCTCCTGAAAGGCCGGCGCGACCAGCGCGGCGACGAGCTCGCGGCCGAGCACGTTCGCGTTCGCCGGGCGCTCCGCCGGCTCCTTCGCAAGGCAGCGCTTCACGAGCGCGGCGAGCGCCGGCGGGACGTCCGCGAGCGGCGCGGCCTCGTGGAACGCAACGGCGACCAGCATCGCCGACACGGTCGATGCGGCGAAGGGAAGGCTCCCCGCGATCGCCTCATGGAGGATCACGCCGAGGGCCCAGACATCCGCGCGCGCGTCTGCGTGCTCGGGGTCCCGGATCTGCTCCGGCGCGAGGTACGCCGGCGACGTGAAGAACGCGGGGGACCCGTCGTCGACCATGGCGTTCATCCCGAAGTCCGCCACCTTCACCGTGCGTACGCCTCCTCCGACAAGGAAGACGTTCTGGGGCTTCAGGTCACCGTGGAGGAACCCGCCCGCGTGCGCTTCTCCGACCGCGGCGCACGCCTCGGTGGTCCAGCGTACGGCCTCCTCGACCGTGACCTTTCCACGGACCTTCAGCTCGTCGGCGAGGCTCGTCCCGTCGAGGGCCTCCGTCGCGATGAAGGCGTCGTCGTCGTCGGTGATGCCGGTATCGATGACGCGCGCCACGTGCCGCCCTTCGAGCGACGCCGCCTGATGCGCGGCCGCGAGGAACTTTCGCTGGATCTTCTGCTGCGCCCGCGTCGCGGAGGTCAGGATCTTGAGGCGCACGGGGTGACGAAGCTGGACGTGCCGCGCCGCGACGACGAAGCCGGAGGTCCCTTTGCCAAGGATGGCCTCGACCCGGTAGCGGCTCGCCACGACGTCGCCCTTGGTTCGCACGCCCGGAAGACGCAGCGCCGCGGCCGCGCCGTTGTTCTTCAACGCCATGCGGCCGCACTTTGCATCGTTGATGCCGACGAGCTCGCTCGCGCTGCTCGCCGGATTTTCGCAATTCACTCCGCAGAAGCTGCACGCGCGAGCCAGGCACATTGCCCCGATGAGCCACACTTGCGTCCATCCCGACTCGCACATTCTGCGGCGCAAGGGTTGACGCCGTTAGTGGAGGGGCTACGTTGCGGCCGATCCCTGGCACTCACCTGCGTCGAGTGCTAACAGGCCGCCTCCGGGCAGGCCTAACTTTGGAGAATGACATGAAGATTCGTCCCCTTTCTGACCGCCTCGTCGTGAAGCGCACCGTTGAAGAAGAGAAAACCAAGGGCGGGATTTTCATCCCGGACACCGCCAAGGAGAAGCCCCTCGAGGGCGTCGTCGTCGCGGTCGGCTCGGGCAAGGCGCTCAAGAACGGCAAGACGCACCCGCTCGACGTGAAGGCGGGCGACAAGGTCCTCTTCGGCAAGTACTCGGGCACCGAGGTCAAAGTCGACGGCGAGGAGCTCGTGCTCCTTCGCGAAGACGACGTCCTCGCGGTCCTCACCTGAGCTGAACGGAGAACAAGAACATGAGCGCCAAGCAGATCGTTTATTCCCGCAACGCCCGCAGCCGTATCCTCCACGGCGTCAACCAGCTCGCCGACGCGGTCAAGGTGACCCTCGGACCGAAGGGCCGGAACGTCGTCATCGAGAAGAGCTTCGGCTCGCCGGTCATCACCAAGGACGGCGTCACCGTCGCCAAGGAGATCGAGCTCCACGACAAGTTCGAGAACATGGGCGCCCAGATGGTCCGTGAGGTCGCCTCGAAAACGAGCGACAAGGCCGGCGACGGCACCACGACCGCGACCGTCCTCGCCCAGGCAATCTACACGCAGGGTCTCATGCTCGTCGAAGCGGGCATCAACCCGATGGAGCTGAAGCGCGGCATCGACGCCGCCGTCGCGGCCGTCGTCGCCGAGGTGAAGAAGCTCTCCACCCCGACGAAGGACAAGGAGCACATCGCGCAGATCGGGACGATCTCCGCGAACGGCGACAAGGCCATCGGCGAGATGCTCGCGCAGGCGATGGAGAAGGTCGGCAAGGAAGGCGTCATCACCGTCGAAGAAGCGAAGGGCATGGAGTCCGAGCTCGACGTCGTCGAGGGCATGCAGTTCGACCGCGGCTACCTCTCGCCCTACTTCGTGACCAACACGGAGAAGATGACGACGGAGCTCGAGAACCCCCTCATCCTCATCAGTGAGAAGAAGGTCTCGGTCATGGCCGACCTCGTCCCGCTGCTCGAGGAGTGCGCCCGCTCGGGTCGCCCGCTCCTCATCATCGCGGAAGACGTCGAGGGCGAGGCGCTCGCCACGCTCGTCGTCAACAAGCTCCGTGGTGCGCTGAAGATCGCCGCCGTCAAGGCGCCCGGCTTCGGTGATCGCCGCAAGGAGATGCTGAAGGACATCGCGGTCCTGACGGGCGGCCAGATCGTCTCCGACGACCTCGGCATCAAGCTCGAGAACTTCACCGTGAAGGAGCTCGGCACTGCGAAGCGCGTCACCCTCGACAAGGACACGACGACGATCGTGGACGGCGCGGGCGACAAGGCGGAGCTGAAGGCCCGCATCGAGACGATCAGGAAGCAGGTCGAGAACACGACCAGCGACTACGACCGTGAGAAGCTCCAGGAGCGCCTCGCGAAGCTCGCGGGCGGCGTCGCGATCGTCAAGGTCGGCGCGGCCACCGAGAGCGAGATGAAGGAGAAGAAGGCCCGCGTCGAGGACGCGCTCCACGCGACCCGCGCGGCCATCGAAGAGGGCATCGTTGCCGGCGGCGGCGTCGCGCTCATCCGCGCGCAGTCCGCGCTCGACGGCCTCAAGCTCGACGACGAGCAGCGCTTCGGAGTGCAGATCATCCGCCGCGCGATCGAGGAACCGCTTCGCCAGATCGTCGGCAACGCGGGCCTCGAGGGCTCGATCGTCGTCAACAAGGTCAAGGAGGGCAAGGATGACTTCGGTTACAACGCCGCCACCGACCAGTACGGCAATCTCATTGCCCAGGGCGTCATCGACCCGGTGAAGGTCGTTCGCACGGCCCTCCAGAACGCCGCCTCGGTCGCGAGCCTCATGCTCACGACGGAGTGCCTCGTCGCGGAGCGTCCGAAGGACGAGTCGAAGAGCGAAGGCGGCGGCGGCGGCCACGCCGGCCACGGCCACGGCTTCTGACAGGTTCCCCGTGATGTGACCGGGCCGGCCTGAGTCGCCTTCGGCGACCGACGCTACGCGCCGAAGACAGGCCTCGGTCATCTCGAGGACGCAGACATAGCAACGAGCAACCTCTCGCAGAGATGCGGGGGGTTGTTTCGTTTTGTGGGGGCGTTACGCTCGGCGCCAGATGCTCTGGTTCATGCTCATGTCCGAGGAGCTCCGCGTCTGGGAGCAGCGCATTGGCGCATGGGTCGCGCACTGCCAGGGCTGCCGCCGCGAGGGATGGCAGCTGACGTTCCGGGTGTGGCGCACGAAGGGCACCGGGATGTCGCCGCCGACGCCGTACGGGTTCGCCTACGGCGAGTGCCACCAGGTCCGGTGCAGCCTCTGCGGCGCTGCCACCAACGTGGGCCATCCGAGCCAGTGGGTCCCGCAGATCGGCCCGGCGTACGCGTACGAGAACCACCCGCCGGTCTACGGCACGCCGCAGTACGTCCAGCTCGCGTTCCCCGCGATGCGCTGACTCGATGCGTCTGCCTACACGCGCGGACCTTCAACTACCAAGTTCGGGGCGATCTCAGCGCTTCGCGTAATCATTCAGGTTCCTGAAAGCCACCCTCGGGTTTCGAGACGAGACGCGGCCGAGACAAATTGTCTTCGCAGAAAGCCTCCGTTGCCGGCTTGGCAAATTGCGCAAGTGTTCCATATCGTTGCGCAACCGTCACCGGATGCACATCCGACGCGCCGCTACTTCAGGCACGGGGTGGGACTTGCACGCACCATGGTCGCTTGCTAGAGCGGCCCTCCTTGCCAGTGAGCACTGGCGAGAAAGGAGCGTCGCGGTATGGGTTCTCTCAAGTCGGGTCTCTTTGCGGTTGCACTCACCAGCCTCGTGGGTACGGCGGCTGTCGTTGGTTGCAGTGCGGATGGCGGTAGCGGCATCACCGGCACGACCGACCCGACGGACCCCGGCCCCGTGGACGACGGCATGGGCAAGCTGCCGCCCTCGAGCAGCAGCGGCAACCCCACGCCGACCGATGCCGGCGCCAAGGACGCCAGCAAGAAGGACAGCGGCCCGAAGCCGGAAGCCGGCGTCGACGCCGGTCCGCCCCCGCCGGTCGAGGGCGCCGTGTGCCCCACACTCAACGTCACGGCCAGCAAGTCGTGCGGCAAGTGCGGCAAGGCCGAGACCGTCTGCCTCGACGACGGCACCGGCAAGGGCAAGTGGAGCCCGTACGGAGCGTGCTCGGGCGAGGTCGGCGACTGCACGCCCGGCGAGAGCGTGACCGAGGATTGCGGCAACTGCGGCAAGCAGGTCAAGACCTGCAACCAGTACTGTGCCTTCACGACCAGCGCGTGCACGGGCCAGCCGGTCAACAACTGCAAGTCCGGCACGACCGAGTACTCGGGCGCCGGTTGCGTCACGGCTGCGACCTACCGCAACCGGTCGTGCGGTGTCGCTTGCACGTGGAGCAACTACTCCGCGACCTGCGAGACGCCCGTGAACGACCTCAAGCTCGACATCGGCGCGGCCGCTGGCGCGACGACCTCGAAGACGATCGCGTTCAGCTCGGCGAAGGTTACCTCGCGGCTCTCCCCGTTCGGCACCTGCCCCCTGGCTTCGGCTCCGACCGCCGGCAACTACCCGTACCAGTACGTCGAGGTCCACAACCCGTCCGCGACGAAGGCGGCCAAGGTCACGATCTACGCCTCGCCCGCGCCCGGCGGCGTGGTCATCGACACCATCATGGCCGCCTACGCCACGTCGATCCAGCCGATGGACGATGCAGCCCGCAAGGCCTGCGCGTTCGGCGTCAACGACCAGAGCAGCGCGGCGGACATCGCGCTCACGACCGACGCGGACTTCTCGATCCTGAAGGCCGTTGCCATCCCCGCGGGCGGCTCCGTCCTCGTCTATGTCGCCTCGTACTACGTCGACGGCTCGGCCGGCAACGTCACCACGGGCAACCTGAACATCAACACGCTGATCGAGACACTCAACTGAGCTAGGTCTCCGCTCACTGCGAGTCGCGTCGACGGCGTGATCCTTCAGGGATCACGCCGTCCGCGTTTTGTGGGCGGAAGCTCGTGGGCTGCGCGGGGGACGCCAAGTGATTTCGATACAGCTCGCTCCCGGCGGTGGAGTCTTCGGCGTTCGCGACAGCGTGTGGCTCGCGTTCCGTTCCGACGGAACGGCGCTGCGTGCTGGCCTAGAAACGTCATGGCCGATCCCGCTCGGAGGCGGGCGACCTACCAGGATGTGATCGACGCTCCTCCGAACATGGTGGCGGAGGTCTTGTTCGGTACGCTCTACACGAATGCGCGGCCGGGAGCGCCTCACGCCAGGACGGCGTCGGTGCTCGGGATGAACCTCGGCGGTCCCTTCGACCGTGGCTGCGGCGGCCCAGGCGGTTGGGTTCTGCTCGATGAGCCCGAGATCCACCTCCACCTCGGCGCCGACATCGTCGTCCCCGACCTCGCCGGATGGCTCAAGGATCGGTTCGAGCGCCCGAGCACCGCCTACTTCACGGCGCACCCCGACTTCGTGTGCGAGGTCCTCTCGCGCAGCACGGAGAAGATCGAGCGCGCCGACAAGATGACGATCTACGCGCGCGAGGTGGGGGGCACGCGTGGCTCGTCGATCCCCTCGCACGGACGCTCGAGGCGTACCGGCTCCGGGGAAGCGATTGGCCCCGCGTCGGCGTGTCTCGCGACGATGCGAGAATTCGCGCCGAGCCGTTCGACGCGATCGAGCTGGAGCTCGCCGCGCTCTGGCTCGCCGAGCCTTGAAGCTCGCTCACCCGTGCTGCGACGCCCGGAGCTGACCGCCTGGGTCGCGATTCCAGCGGCAATTGGGTAACCTGGCCCGTGGCCACCACGCCCGAGGTCGCGATCGAGGGGGAGGTCGAGCGGATCACGTTCGAGAACCGCGAGACCGGGTTTCGCGTGGTGCGCGTCGCGGTCGACGGGCGGCGCGGGGCGCTCTGCATGGTCGGGACGTTTCCCCAGGTCGCCGTGGGGTCGCGCGTGCGCGCGCGCGGGACCATCGAGGTCGACCGCAACCACGGTGAGCAGCTGCGGACCACGAGCGTCACCGAGCTCGTGCCCACCACGCTCGGCGGGATCGAGAAGTACCTCGGCTCGGGGCTCATCAAGGGGATCGGCGAGGTCACCGCGCAGCGCATCGTCGAGAAGTTCGGGCTCGAGACGCTCAAGGTGCTCGACGACGAGCCCCATCGCCTCCGCGAGGTCAGCGGCCTGGGGCGCACCCGCGCCGACGCGCTGGTGGCCGCCTGGCAGGAGCAGCGCTCCATCCGCGACGTGATGATCTTCCTCCAGGCCCACGGCGCCGGCCCCATGCTCGCGGCGCGCATCTTCAAGCGCTACGGGCCGAAGGCGGTCAGCATCATCTCGGGCAATCCGTACCGGCTCGCGATCGACGTCTGGGGCGTCGGCTTCCGCACCGCCGACCGCATCGCGGCCTCGATGGGGATCACGCGGGAATCGCCGGAGCGCCTGCAGGCCGCGCTCCTCCAGACGCTGCGCGACATCACCGAGCAGGGTAACTGCTACGCGATCGCCGAGGATCTCTCGGCCCGCGCCGCGCGCCTCCTCGTCGCCGACGACGACCACGAGGGAGGCGGCGCCGATCTCCTGGTCCGCCTCGAGGACGCGCTCGCTGCCACCGTGCGCGATGGGTACGTGATCGCCGAGCGGCGCGGCACGCTCGAGCGCGCCCGCGGTGACGAGCTCCAGGGCGCCGCCATCTACGACAAGAAGATGTACGAGGCCGAGCGCCGTCTCGCGCGCCGCCTCGGCCTCCTCGCGCAGACCGAGAAGGACGACCTCCGCGGCTTCGCCGAGGCGGTCGCGCAGTTCGAGACGGAGTCGCACACCGTGCTCGCCGAGGAGCAGCGGCTCGCCGTCGAGACCGCGGCGCGCTGCCCGCTGCTGGTGGTGACCGGCGGACCGGGCGTCGGCAAGACCACCATCGTCAAGGCCATCCTCAGCGTGTTCGATCGCGCGAAGATCGACACGCGCCTCGCCGCCCCCACCGGCCGCGCCGCCAAGCGCATGAGCGAGGCCACCGGCCGCGCCGCCACCACGCTGCATCGCCTGCTCGAGTTCGAGCCCAAGAGGAACGCGTTCAAGCGCGACGCGAAGAACCCGATCGAGGCCGGCGCGATCATCGTCGACGAGAGCTCGATGGTCGACATCTGGATGGCCGATGCGCTCACGCAGGCCGTCGCCGACGGCTCGCGCCTCGTGCTCGTGGGCGACGTCGATCAGCTGCCGAGCGTCGGCCCCGGGTCGTTCCTGCGCGACGCCATCGACTCGGGCATCGTGCCGTGCGTGCGTCTCGTGAAGATCTTCCGGCAGGCCGAGCGGAGCCTCATCGTGCAGAACGCCCACCGCATCAACGCGGGGGAGCTGCCCGTCATCCCCGAGGCCGGCGACACGAGCTCCGACTTCTTCATCATCGACAAGCGCGATCCCGACGAGGCGCGGAAGGTGATCCTCGAGCTCGTCATGAACCGCATCCCCAAGCGGTTCGGGCTCGACCCGCTCCGCGACATCCAGGTGCTCACGCCCATGCATCGCGGTCCCGCGGGCACGGTGGCGCTCAACGAGGAGCTCCAGGCGGCGCTGAACCCGCATGGGCTCTCGCTCACGCGCGGCAAGAACCTCTTTCGCGTTGGCGACAAGGTGATGCAGCTGCGCAACGACTACGATCGCAACGTGTGGAACGGCGACGTCGGCATCATCAAGTCGGTCGATGTGGAAGAAGGCACCCTCGTCGTTCGTTTCGCCGACGGAGGAAGCTCGTCCGAGCCACGCGAGGTTCCCTACGACGGCGGCTCGCTCGACGAGCTGACGCTCGCCTACGCATCGACGGTCCACAAATCGCAGGGCAGCGAGTATCCGGCGGTCGTCATTCCCCTGCTCACCAACCATTTCGTGATGCTGAACAAGAACCTGCTCTACACCGCGGTCACCCGTGGAAAGCGGCTCGTCGTGCTCGTGGCGGACCCGAAAGCCCTGCGTTTGGCGCTGACGCCGCGGGAGTCGGCCGAGAGCGGAGGGCGCGGCGGAGGGCGCATGACCAAGCTCACCGAGCGCATCCGCGCCGTCCCTTGCGGTGACGGAGTGGCGGAGTAGACTCGAAAGTCCTCAAGATGCTGAAGCGCCTGATCGTCGGCCTCATCCTCGGTACCGTGATCGGCGCGGTCTTCGCGGCCATCCTCGTGCAGGGCCTGGGGATGGTCATGTTCTCGAACGCGGTCTTCGCGTACCTCGCCGCCGCGGCGACGGGCGTGATCACCGGGCTCGTGGCCGGCAAGCCCATCTGGGCGTCGGACGGGAAGATCGAGGCGGGGCTCAAGGCGTTCTTCGGGATCCTGCTCGGCCTCGGCGGCATGTTCGCGCTCCGCACGTGGGGCAACATGCACGTCGACCTCAGCATGCTGAAAGCAGGTGAGGGCTTGCTCGGCGCGCTGCCGGCGGCCTCGCTGCCCATCATCGCGGGCGTGCTCGCGGCGTTCTACGAGATCGACAACTCCCCGAGCGACGGCGCGAAGAAGGACGACGACGCGAGCGGCGGGGCCACCAGCGCGAAGAAGGGCGCGGGCAAGAAGGTCCGGGTCGAGGCGGAGGACGAGCTCGACGAGGACGAGGAGATCGAGGAGCCCGCGGCGAAGAAGAAGGGTCGCTAGCCGCTGCCTCCGGCGCGTATCGCCTTCATGCTCGCCACCGTCAGTGGCATCGGGTTCACGGCGCGCTCCGTGATCACCGAGCCGCCGCCGCTGGCCGTCTCGATCGCCATCGCCGCGGCGTACCTCGCGCTGCTCCTCTCGGGCGTGTTCATCCTGCGCCTCCGGATGTTCGCCGACGCGCTCGTGCACGGCCCCAGCAGCGCGACGGGGGTAGCGCTCACGTTCGACGACGGGCCCGATCCCGTGCACACCCGCGCCGTGCTCGACGTGCTGGACGCGCACCGGGCGAAGGCGACATTCTTCGTGATCGGCCACAAGGCGGAGAAGCACCCCGAGCTCGTCAAGGAGATCCTGGAGCGCGGCCACGCCGTGGGCGTGCACGGCTTCGCCCACGATCGGCTGTTCGCGATGCGCGGCGGCAAGCGCGTGCGGGACGACCTGGAGCGCGCCATCCGCGTGCTGGAGACGATCACCGAGCAGACGCCCACGCTGTTCCGGCCGCCCATCGGGCACACGAACCCGACCATCGCGCGCATCGCCGATCAGCTCGACCTGACGATGATCGGGTGGTCGGTGCGCGCGCGTGACGGACTCGCGAGCACGAGGCCGGCCGACGTGGTGTCGCGCATCGCGCGCGGCCTGGAGGACGGCGCGATCGTCCTCCTCCACGATGCGGCGGAGCGCGGCGATCGCGAGCCCGCGTGCGTGAAGGCGCTTCCGGAGATCCTGGAGAAGATCGCGGCGCAGAACCTCCGCGTCGTGCCGCTCGCTACCTGGCTCTGAGCGTCGCCGCGACCTCGCCCATCGCCGCGCGCGCCGCCCAGCGGCTCGGGGGCCATGTAGGCCGGCGTGCCCACCGCCTCGCCCGTGCGCGTGACGCGCGCCGACCGTCACCGCCGCCACGCAAGACGGCGGGGCCTGCTGGATCGACGTCGGCAACGTGGTGCTGGTTCGCGTCCTGCGCCGCGAAGGCTTCGCG
>JAYTHX010000393.1:0-3333 GCA_043732195.1 Polyangiaceae bacterium | reverse complement strand
AGCGGATCGTCTGGGTCTTGACGAACGTCGACGTGAGGTAGTCCTTGAGGCCATCGGCATCGATGTCGTCCTCGGGGTTCGTGTTGCCGCCGTCCTCGTAGTAGCGCGGGCTCGCGAGCTTCAGCAGCGTGCCCACGTCCTTGTCCTCGACGGCGTGGCGGTACTGCTCGCAGAACGCGACGACCTTCTTGTTCTCGCTCGAGTCCTCGACGTCGGTGTTCGGGATGTACGACTTCGAGCAGCCTGCGCTCCCGACGGCGAGCAAGGAGACGAACGAGAGGGCAACGATGGAGACGAGCTTGCGCATCTTGTGTTCCAACACGGAGGACCCGAGAGGGATTCCTGCGCACGTTAGCGCGGACCGGGGACGATTAGAGCCAGAACAGACACGCTTTGGCAAATCCCCCTCCGCCGAGGTCGACTGACAAAGTGTCGGGACGATCCGTCGCGAGGGGCACGAGCGCGCGATGCGCCTCGACCGCCGCGGGCACGCCGAACACGCCTTCGCGTGACAAGCTGACAGTGCAGGACGCGAGGCGCGCCGCGAGGGGCGACGCAGCCACGAGCAAGGCCACCGCCCCGGCCTGCGTGCCCGGGGCCACGCGCCGCGAGCCGGGCCCGGCCTCGTCGACCGCGACCACCACGATGCGCTCGGCGACGCCGGCGCGCACGAGATCGGCGGCGGTGGCGAGCGCCTCGAGACCGCCGTGCGGACCGCAGCCCACCGCGAACGCCGGCCCGGTGAGGCCGAACGCCACCGCGCACTCGCCCGCAGCTGCGTTCGGGGTGGTGTACGGGAAGCGGCGCGGCTCGCCGCGGCCCGCGCCCGCCGCAGTGATGCGCGCGAGGTAGGCGGCGTTCGTATCGAGCGTGGCGAGGCCATGCCCCACCACGATGCCCGCGCCGGCGAGGTCGCCGTGCCCCGCCGCGGCGAGCGCTTCACGCAGGCGCGCGACGGCGGCGATGGTGAGCCGCACCAGCCCGTCGGCGCGCGCGAGGCGATCCTCGGAGTAGCCGGTGAGCGCGGCCAGCGCATGCGCATCGAGAGCCGCGCTGACGTCCCCGGTGAGCGCCACAGCCTGCGAGACATGGACGTCGCGCGTGGTGAGGGGCCGCGCGGTCGCGCCGGCGTCGCGGGTGAGCACGAGCGCGGCGTTGGCGCCGCCGAACGCGGCCGAGAGCTTCAGGGTGACGCGGCCGTCGTGCGGCAGCGCGAGCTCGAGGACACGCACGCCGCCGGCCAGCGCGCCCTTCCCGGCCGATGCGGGAGCGACGGCCGACCTCATCGCCTGGAGCGCGGCGAGCGTCTCGAGCGCCCCGGCGGCGCCGAGCGTGTGGCCGATGCCGCCCTTCAACGCGTGCAGCGGGACCTCGCCGAGCCGCTCGCCGAGCACCGCCGCGAGCGCGCGGACCTCGGCCGCATCGTTGTACTCGGTGGCGGTACCGTGCGCGCTCACCAGCGTGACCGGGCCGGCCCCGGCATCGGCCAGCGCCTGCGCCGCGGCGCGCGCCAGGCCACGGCCCTCGCGATCGGGCGCGGTGAGATGCACGGCATCACACGACGCTCCGAAGCCCGCCACGAAGCCGAGCACCGGCAGGTCCCGCGCCTCCTCCTCGCGCACCAGCGCCAGGATCGCCGCGCCCTCGCCGAGCGCGAGGCCGTCGCGGCTCGTGCGGAACGGACGCGGTGCACCATCCGTGCAGGTTGCACGCAACACCTCGAAGCCGGACGCCACGAAAACGCTGACCGAATCGAAGCCGCCGCACAGGGCGATATCGCACGCGCCGGTCTCGAGCCAGCCGCGCGCGAGTCCGATGGCGAGCGTCCCCGAGGCGCAGGCGCCGAGCACCAACGCGAACGGCGCCACGTCGCAGGGGCGCGCGGCGGCGAGCACCGGCCCGAGGTACGTCGCGCCCGCGTTGCCTTCGGCGTGGCCGCGCTCCGCGAAGGCCGCCTCGAAGGCGCGCATTCCGCCGCTCGACGTCCCCAGCGCGAGACCCACCCTCTTCGAACGCCAGCCTGGCAGGGCCGCGTCCAGCTGGGCGGCGCACGCCGCGAGCGCGCGCTCCAGCAGCACCGTGGCGCGGTCGACGCCGTTCGGCACCGCGAGCGCGGGCACGCGGCCGCAGAACGGACGCCGGAGACCCGCGCCTTCGAGCTCCGCATCGCGACCGAGGCCCACGGGCGCGGGATCGCCCACCGCGCTCACGCCGAGCGCCAGCTCGCCTTCGCCCAGCGCCGACGATGCGCCGAACGCCACGACCGCGCAGCGTCCGCCGCTCGAGCGTCCCGGGCTCATAGCGCCGTCCCTGGCTCGTCGGGGTCGGCGAACGCCTCCGGGTCCGGCTCGGTGGGCAGGACCTCCTCGACCACCACGTCGACGCGCAGACCGAAGCGCCCCTCGAGGTACTGCCCATGCGCGCCTGCCTGCGGGACGAGCCCGCGCGCGAACCACTCGATGCCCTCCAGCACGTTGCCCTCGCGGCGCAGCGCCACGAAGCGATCGCCGTCGCTGCGCAGCGTGACGGTGGCCGGGCCCTCGCGCAGGATCCACGCGCTCTCCGCGGACGTGGAGCGCGCGAGCAGCAGCCGCCCCGCGAGCGGCGAGAGGAACCACCAGCGCAGCATGCCGATCGGGAGGCCGCGCGCGTCGGCAGGGTCGGTGCCGCCGCGCTTCTGGAGGTTGATGGACGGCACGGAGAAGCGAAAGCGATCCTTCGTGACCCACACGTCGAGCGCGGTGGTCCCGCCGGGGCCCACCAGCATCATACGCGCCGCGCGGCCCGGGTTGATGGCCACGGCGCCGCGCGCCTCGTAGCGCTTGCCGGTGCGCGGATCACCGATCGCGAGCCGCACGCGCTCGACGTAGGGACGCTCCGGCTGCGCTTGGCGCAGGCGCGCCAGGCGATCGCGCGCGACCGCCCACTCGTACGCCGTGACCTGGGGCTCCGTCGCGGCGGCCTCGCCGCGCGGCTCGCGCACGATGAGCTCGTACGGTCCGCGCGCTAGCTCCGCCTTGCCGCAGCCCGCCAGCGCGAACGCCGCGGCGACGAGCGCGGCGAGCCTCACGGCGCTGCCCGACGCAGGAGGATGGCGTAGCCCCGGCCACGCGCCGCGCCGATCGCGAGCGCCGCCTCGAGGGACGGATCGGAGGCCAGCGTCGCCGCCGCCACGGCGACCGCGATGCCGCCGGCCGCCTCGTGCGAGCCCACCTGCTCGGCGCACGAGATGCAGCGGACCTTCGCCCAGCCCGACCGCTCGAGGAGCAGCTGGTGCGCCTCGGCGCCGAGCACCACGACCGCGTGACCGTCCGCAGGCGGCGGGGCGAGCTC
>JAYTHX010000392.1:0-10871 GCA_043732195.1 Polyangiaceae bacterium | reverse complement strand
ATGACGCGCCCGCGCAGCGCCACGTCCATCACGAGCGCGAGGGAGGTGGGGACGAGGAGCCACGCGAGGGCGCGCGGATGCTCACCGAGCAGCGCGCGCTTCAGGCGCACGGTGGGCTGGGGCTCGGGGCCGGGCGAGGGAACCCGCGAAGGACGCGCCCGCTCCCGTCCTCGTCGACCTGCCCGATGGCCACGAGGAGCCCGGCCTCGTCGAGCCAGGCCGAGGCGGTGGCGTGCGGATCCCGCAGCTGATCGGGCATGAGGCGCTGCCCGTGGCCCGCCGCGGCGACGCCCGCCGCGGTGAGCACGCTCACGGGTAGCGCGCGCCGTGCGGCGCTCGCGATCGGGAGGAGCGCGGCGCGCAGCACGTCGGGCGGCGCATCGGCGGCGACCGCATCCGCGAGCGCGAAGGACCCCGAACGCGTGCGCCGCAGCGCCGTGAGGTGCCCGACCGTGCCCAGCGCCTCGGCGAGATCACGCGCCAGGGATCGCACGAAGTAACCCTTTGTCACATCCACCGCGAGCCGGATAAACGGGTAGGGTTCGAGCCCGCCGCCGGTCACGACGAGGCTTCGCACCGCCACGTCGCGCAGCGCGAGCTCCGGCGACTCCCCGCGCCGCGCGATCTCGTGCGCGCGCTCGCCGCCGATGCGGATCGCGGAGATCGCCGGCGGCAGCTGCTGCGCTCGCACGCGCTCCGCCTCGAGCGCGACCGCGAGCGGCGGCGCCAGCGCGGTCGGATCGTCCGCGAGCGCGCGCAGCGCCTGGAGGAGCTCCTCGCTCGGCGGCGCGTGCGCGGTCACCTTGCCGTCGGCGTCGAACGAGTCGGTGGCGATGCCGAGGCGCACCGTCGCCTCGTACGCCTTGTCGTCGACGGTGAGCCACGGCACGAGCTTCGTGCCGTCCTCGAGCGCCAGGACCAGCACGCCCGTCGCCATGGGATCGAGCGTGCCGCAATGACCGACCGCCTTCGTTCGCAGCGCGCGCCGGACCTTCGCCACCACATCGTGGCTGGTGGGTCCCTGCGGCTTGTCGACGACGAGCACCGAGGGGGGACAGGTCGCCATCAGCCGAAGAACACGCTCTTTCTCGCGCCGACGGCGCGGTCGAGCATGCCCTGGATCGACGCGCGCACGCGCTCTCCGAGCTTGCCGACGAGGATCTCGTCGTCCGCCGCCTCGGGGCCGTGCCCCGAGAGATCGAGCGGCTCACCGAACTGGATGCGCCACTTCGTGGGGGCGGGGAGGAGGCCGAGCGGGCCGAGGAGCGGGAACGTCGGCGTGATGGGGATGTACGGCACGCCCAGCGCCTTCGAGAGGTGCTCGATCTTGAAGAGCAGCGGGCTGGTCTCCTCGGCGCCCATCACCGCCACCGGCACGATCGGCGTCGACGTGCGGAGGCACAGCTTGATGAAGCCGCCGCGCCCGAAGCGCTGGAGACGATAGCGATCCTTGAACAGCTTGCCGATCCCTTTCACGCCCTCGGGGAAGACGGTCACCAGCTCGTCCTTGTCGAGCAGGCGCTCGGCGTTCTCCTGGTTCGCGCGCACCGCGCCGAGCCGGTTCATCGCCGACCCGAGGTATGGGAAGTGCGTGATGAAGTCCTCGGTGAGCCAGCGCACGTCACGCCCGGCGGGGTGCTCGCGCTTCACCGCGAACTTGATCATGACGCCGTCGAGCGGAAGGGTGCCGGAGTGGTTCGCCACGAGCACGCAGCGGCCCCGCGCCGGGACATGCTCGACGCCCGTGGTCTCGACGCGGAAGTACGTGGTGTACAGGAAGTCGAGCAGCGGCTTGAGCTTCGCCTCGTAGATGGGGTCGTAGCCGAAGTCGTCGACCTCCTCGGAGCGCCCGCGCATCGCGAGGCGCCCCCACTTGCGGAGGTAGAAGTCGGACGAGAGCAGCTCGCGCGCGGTATCGAACACCGATTCGGGCGCTGGCGGAATGCCTGCGCTGCTCGCGCGCGGCTCGGGCACGCTGGGACGCGAGTGCTCGCGCCCGCCGTCCGGCACGTCGTACTCGGCGGTGATCTCGGTGCTGCTGATCTCGGCGGGTTGCGCGGTCCCCGCGAACGGCTCGTGGCCGTGATCGCCGTGATCGCCGTCGTCGTCCAGCAGCAGCGGCAGCGGCGGCGACGCGGCGACGGCCGCCGCGGGGGCCTCCTCCACCTCGTCCTCGTCGTCGGGCGCGAGCCCCGAGAGCTCGTGCCGCGACGCCTGGTCGATCAGCCGGTCCAGCTGCGCCTCGAGCTCGCGGATCTGCGCGACCACCGAGGGCTCGGCCGCCAGGCTCTCGCGCGGTGCCGGCGTGCGCGGCTGCGACGCGGGCCGCTTTGGCGGCGCGGCGGCGCGCTCTGGCTTCCTCGGCGGCGCGGCCGCCGCCGCCTTCTTCTTCGGCGCCGGCCGCGGTCCGCCTGCGCGCTTCGGCTTCGAGGCGGCTCTCGCCGTCGTCTTCTTCGGTCGCGTCATGCCGGGGTCTCCTGGAGGAGCTTCACGTCTCGCAGGCGCTGCGCGCTCGTGAAATCGAGCACCGCTTCGCGGGTGGTGTAGGCGGGCCGGAAGCCCATCTTGTCCTTCGCCTTCGCGCCGTCGGCGACGCACAGGAAGCGGAGATGGTGCATGAAGCTCGGGGGCGCCTCGCTCATGTGCGCGAGCCAGAGCGCGGCCCCCGCGGCGTGCGCCAGCGGGTGGGGGATGGGCACGGCGAGCCTGCCCGCGAGCTTGATCACCGTGGAGAGTGGGAGCACGCCGTCGGCCACGATGTTGTAGATCCCCGGGAAATCCCGGTCGACCGCGAGGGTGAACGCCGCGATGGCATCGATCTCGTGCACGAACTGCACGAGTGGATCGAAGCCCATCATCGTGGGCACGACCTTCCGCGACAGGTAGCGGGTCACGTAGTTGTGGATGGTCGGGCCGAGAATGGGCGCGGTCCGCAGCACCGTGACGATGGCGCCCGGCTCCTTCTGCGCGAAGCGCGCGAGCTCCGCCTCGGCCTCCAGCTTGTCGGCATAGAACGGCTCGCTCGTGGGCGCCGCGAGCGGGTGCTTCTCGGTGAGGAAGTTCGGGTTCGAGGCGTTCGCGCCGTAGAGCACGGTCTGCGACCACATCACGACCTTGCGGACCGCGGCATGCCTCGCCGCCACCAGCACGTGACGGGTCCCGACGCTCTCGAGCTCGTGGGCGACCGCGATGCCGTGCGAGGGCGAAGCGAGGAAGGCGAGATGCACGAGCGTATCGGTGCGCTCGGTCGCGAAGATCTCCGAGAGGCGGGCCTCCGCGGTGGGCTGCGTGAAGTCCACCTCGTAGTAGCGAGTCTTTCGCTGCGCGGTCTGCGGCGGCTTGATGTCGATGGCGACGATCCGGGCCACCCGTTCGTCTTCCTCGAGCAGACCCACGAGATTCGTGCCCAGAAACGACGCCGCCCCCGTCACGGTTACGATTCTGCCGGGCCGAACGAGCCCTGCGGCGGACGAGTTACGCTTAAGAAGCACCATGCGGTACGCTTTCTACCCTCGATGAGCGCGTCGATCCATCCGGCCCCGCTCATGCTGGGCCCTTACGAGCTGCTCCAGCGAATCGCGACGGGCGGGATGGGCGAGGTGTACCTGGCGCGCCGCGCCGGTCCGCACGGGTTCCAGAAGGTGGTGGCGGTGAAGCGGATCCTCCCGCAGCTCGCCCAGGACGCTGATTTCGTCGCGATGTTCGTCGACGAAGCTCGCGTGTGCGCCCGGCTCGCTCATCCGAACATCGTACAGGTGTTCGACTTCGGAGAGCACGACGGCGAGCTGTACATGGCGATGGAGTACGTCGACGGCACCACCGCCGCTCGCCTGGTGCGGGCCGCCGCGAGCCGCGGCGAGGAGGTCCCGCTCGACGCCGCCCTCTACATTGCGCTCGGCGTGCTCCGCGGCCTCGACTACGCGCACAACGCCCGCGACGACGACGGCAAGCCCCTCGCCCTCGTCCATCGCGACGTCTCGCCGGGAAACGTGCTCATCGACCGCTCCGGCGCGGTGAAGCTCACCGATTTCGGCATCGCGCGCGCCGCGGAGATCGAGCGGCGCACCGACGCCGGGCAGCTGAAGGGCAAGCTCGGGTACATGTCCCCGGAGCAGGTGGTGGGCCGCGAGCTCGACGCACGCTCCGATCTCTTCACGGTGGGCATCGCCCTCGCGGAGCTCGTGATGCTGCGGCCGCTCTTCTCCGGTCCGAGCGAGATCGACGTGCTCATGCACATCCGCGACGCCGACCTGAGCGTCCTCGACCGCGCCGGCTCGCGCGTGCCCGACGACGTCCGCGCCGTGCTCTTCCGCGCGCTCGCCCGCGATCGCGCGCTCCGCTACCCCACGGCGGCGGCCTTCGCCGAGGGCATCGAGGAGATCCTGCGGCGCCGGCGTCTCCAGGTCGGGCCCGCGAAGCTCGCGGCGTGGGTGGAGCGCCTCGGCCTCGTGCAGACCGGCGACGGCGACGACGACGCTCCGCCCAGCGAGACGAGCATCCGCAAGACCGCGAACCTCGGCGCCGTCGCGGCCGTGGCGCGGGCCGATGCCGGACAGCGGCCGACGCTCCCTCCGAGCTCCTCGGCGCCGGCACCGAGCACGCCGCGCAGCGCGCCGCCGGGCGAGCGCGACGTCTCGCCCGCGATCTACCGCGTGAAGATGCCGGGTGGCCCCGAGCTCGGTCCGCTCAGCTACCCGCGTCTCGTCGAGCTGTTCGTTACCGGCGGCATCGATCACCGCGCGCAGATGGCGCGCGAGAGCGGCGCCTACCGCGACGCCACGACCTTCCCCGAGCTCGCGCGCTTCGTCTCGAGCGCTGCGCTCCGCTGGGACGACAGCGTGTTCTCGCCGCTCAACGAGGCGGGGCCGATCGATCGCGTATTGCTCCCTTCGCGCATGTTCCAGATCGCGCTGCGGCGCGACACGGGCGCTCTATATTTCCGCGATGGCACGAAGAAAAAGAAGATCTACCTCGTGGAAGGCGTCCCCGAGTTCGTGATGTCCTCGGACAAGCGCGAGCTCTTCGGCGAGCACCTCGTGGCGCGCGGTCAGGTGCTTCGCATGGAGGTGGAGATGGCTCTCGCCATGCTGCCTCGATACAGCGGCCGCCTGGGGGACGCGCTGTGCGGTCTCGGCGTGCTCCGGCCCATCGAGCTCTTTCGCGCCATCCACCAGCAGACGACCGACCGCTTCATCGAGGTCTTCCAGTGGCGGAAGGGCGAGGTGTGCTTCGTGCGTGGCGCGCGCTCGCACGAGGAGACGTTCCCGCTGGGCATGGACCCGTTCGAGCTCGTGCTCCGCTGCATCCGCGAGCACTATCCCGCCGCCGAGCTCGAGGCGATCCTCCAGCCGCTCGAGGACGCGACGCTCGCGCCGGTCACGCCGCTGCCGATGCGCATCGAGGCCTTCCGCTTCGGCGAGGCCGAGGAGCAGGTGATCAAGCGCGTCAAGGCGCCGATGCTCATCGGTGACGTGCTGAAGTCGGCGCGCAAGTTCGCGACCCGCGAGGAGACCCTGCGGGCGATCTTCTGCGGCCTCTCGTGCGATCTGCTGCGCTCGGAGCGCTGGCAGGCCTTCACGTCGGTCCCGCTCTCGACCTGACCCCCGCGTTCCGGAGAGATCACGATCCGTTCGCCCATTGCTTTCGCCTTCGCCGCCCCTCGCAGTGGCCAGGTATTCCAGGCCAAGGACGCCGCGCACTATGCCGCGTTCGGCTGCAAGACCTGCCAAGGCCCGAGCATGACGGACCCGAAGGAGTTTTTGCCCCACCTCGCGATGAAGGACCTCACGCTCGGCGAGCCGCCGTACGACATGACGACCCACAAGGGCTCTGGCTGCGGCGGCTGCCACACCATCGACATGAAGTGACGTCCTACGCCATCAGGAGCAGCGCGGTGAGGCGCGCCTTCAGCGGCGCATCGGCCTTCGCGAGGCGCGACCTCAGCGCGCGCTGACCCTCGGCGCGATCGAGCGCCAGGAGCGCGCGCGCCATCGACTCGATGACCGGCGCGCTCTCGTCGGTCGCGCCGTCGCCGCGCAGCATGGCCACGAGCCCGCGCTTGCCCTCGACGCCCTTCGTGAGCAGCGCGATGGCCCGGGCGCGCTGCGGCGGCGCCACGTCCGCGAGCGCGGCCGCCGCGGCCACGCGCAGCTCCTCGCTCGCGCTGCCTTTCATCGTGAGCAGTCGCTCGACGACGTTCACCGCCGGCTCGTCGATCGCGCGCAGCCGCCGGAGCTCCGTGACGGCGACGATGCGCGCCGGCTCCTCGGCGAACTCGAGCGCGTCCATGAGCGGCTTGCGCGCTCGCTCTCCCCACAGCGGGACGATGGCAGCGAGCGCCGCCGGCCGGAGGCGAGGATGGGCGAGGAACTTCGCGACCGCGTCGCCGAGCGCGGCGTCCGGGCGGTCCGGCATCGCACGCAGAAGATCCTCGACGAAAGCGATGTCGGTCTCGCTCTGCACTTCCATGCGCGGCAGCACGGCCGAGAGGAGCGACCAGCCGGCGGGGCCCGTCTCACGGAACGTCTTCACGAATTGCGGTCGGCCCGCGGGGTCCTGCAGGGCTTCGCGCGCCGTGTACAACGCATGCGCGCCCGCGCTCCCGGCGAGCACCAGCAGCTGCCGCGCCGCCTCGTGCTGGTGCGGCGGCCCCGACAGGAGCGCGTTCGCGATGGGCACGAGCCGCTGCTTGTCGATCATCGACTTCATCGTGCGCAGCGCGTGGTTCTCACGCGCGCCAGTCTTGCCGGCGCCCTTCGCGTGCCGCGCCAGCACGCCGATCGCTGCCAGCAGCGCGCCGGCCTCGGCGCGCCGCGCCAGGAAGGCCATCGCCGCCTCGAGCGTCGCGAGCTCGCGCCCGTAGTCCTCCGGATCCTTGATGAAGTCGAGCGTGCGGAGGAACTGCGAGGCGTCGCGGATGAGCGCCTCGGCGAGCGACTGCGCGCGGATCTGCTCCTGGAGGTCGCGCGGGACGTCGGCATCGACCACGATCGAACGCCGGTACAGCTCGGCGACGGCCGCGTCCGACTTGGGCGACCGCTCGTTCAGCAGGCGCAGCGCGAAGGCTCGCAGGAAGCCCTTCACGTCGCGATCGGGCTCGGCGCCGTGATCGAAGTCGGCGATGAGGAGCGTCGTGGCGTCGACGCACGGCTCGTGGAGCAGCCGCTCGACGACGAGCGGGACCACCCGGAAGCCCGAGAAGCCGCGCAGGTTTGACACCACGTCGTCGACGAGGTCGCCGTTGAAGAGAAACTGCCTGACCTCGTCTCCCTTCGTGAGGAGGTGCGCGATGCCCGTCACGAGATCCTCGCGGATCTCGCGCATCTTCTTGAGGCTGATGCCGCGCACGTTGGAGAGCGCGCGGAGATCGCGCGCGAGCCGCGCAGCGCACAGGCCGACCTTCCACGAGAGCTTGCGGTCACGGCCCACGACGTCGGCGCCGAACAGCACCGACACGTGCCGGAGGGGCTTGCCGAGTAGCTCCTTGCGGAGCTCCTCGTTGACGTGCGGGCCCAGGAGCATCTCGATCGCGTACTGGAGCTCGGTGTCGGGAATGCCCTCGCGCAGCGTGATCGCCGCGATGCCCTTCTTCGCGAGCACCTCGATGAACGGATACCCGAAGCTGCCGAAGAGCTGCGACCCGAGCAGCCGCCGCAGGTCGACGATCTCGCCGTAGCCCGCGAGCACGCAGAAGCCGATGGCCTTCGCCGAGTCGCGACGCGCGAAGGTCATCTCACGTCGCCCGCGCAGCGCGGCCTTGGTGGCCTTGAGCAGCTCCTTCATGGCGGAGGGAGCCTCGGGGTGACCGCGCTCGAAGCGTCCGAACCGCAGGACGGAGCTGGAGAGCGCGATGAAGAAGCCGGGAAAGCCGGAGGCCGGGTCGTCGAGGACCGGCACGTTCTCGACGATGCTGCGCTCGTCGTCGTCGTCGGCGCTGCCCGCGTCGGTGGGCTCGAGCATCTCCTTCAGCTCGACGCGCAGCTCGCGCGCCGACTGCTGGCGCTTCAGCGGCTCCTTCTGGATAGCGCGAAGGATGATCTCCTCGACCAGCGGATCGAGGCCTTTGATGATCTGCGACGGCGAGCGCGGCTGCTCCTCCAGCTGCTTGACCAGGATCTCCGCGGCGTTCTCGCCGAGGAACGGCGGCCGGCCCGTCACCAGCTCGTAGAGACAGATGCCCGCGGCGTAGACGTCGGAGCGGGCGTCGATCTCGCTACCGCGCGCCTGCTCCGGCGACATGTACTCGGGCGTGCCGACCACCACTCCCTGCGCGGTCACGCTCGGCCCGCGCGCGCCGCCCTCGAGCAGCTTCGCGACGCCGAAATCGCAGACCTTCACGATGTCGTGGGTGCGGCCTTCGTCGTCCTGCCCCTCGATGACCATGATGTTCTCGGGCTTGAGATCCCGATGGATCACGCCGAGGTCGTGCGCGACGGCGAGCGCCGCGAGCGCCTGCGAGGCGATGTCGACGATGCGCGCCACGGGGAGCGGCGAGTGCTGCTCGATGATCTGCGCGAGCGTCTTGCCGTCGACATACTCCATCGCGATGTAGAGGAGACCGTCCGGCTCCTCGCCGAAGTCGACGACGCGCATCGAGCTCGGGTGGTCGACGCGCGACGCGGCCTGCGCCTCCCTCAGGAACCGCGCCGCGAACATCGGATCGCCCGCGAGCTGGCGATGCAGCACCTTGAGCGCGAGCGTGGTGCCGAGCGCACACTGCCGAGCGCGGTAGACGCACCCCATCGCGCCCTGGCCGACGAGGGTCTCGACCTGGTATTTCCCGGCGATCGTGCGGCCGATCAATGCCTCGCTCTTCATGAAGCGAGACGGTAGCGGAGGCGGCCGGGGTGGGCCATTTTACGGGGTGCGGTTAGACTCCGCTCATGATCGCTTTCTTCGGGATGGGCATGCTGGGTTCGGGCTTCGTGCGGGCGCTCCGGCGGCGCGGTGAGGAGGTCCAGGTCTGGAACCGGACGCTCGCCAAGGCGGAGGCGCTCGAGGCCCACGGCGCCAAGGCCTTCACCGCGCCCGCCGACGCGGCGCGCGGCGCGACGCGCATCCACCTCTCGCTCTCCGACGACGCCGCCGTCGACGAGGTCCTCGAGCGCGCGAGCTCGGGGTTCGCAAGCGACGTGGTGATCGTCGATCACACGACGACATCGGCCTCGGGGACGGTCACGCGCGCGGCGCGCTGGGCGGCGCGCGGCGTCACGTTCGTGCATGCGCCGGTCTTCATGGGGCCGCAGAACGCGCTCGACTCCACCGGGATCATGCTCGTCTCGGGCGACCCGGCGCACGTCGCGCCGCTGAAGCCCGCCCTCGCGGCCATGACCGGCAAGCTCGAGGACGTCGGCGCCCGGGTCGACGCCGCGGCCGCTTACAAGCTGCTCGGCAACCTCTTCCTGATGTTCCTCACGACCGGCCTCGCCGATCTGCTCGGGCTCGCCAAGGCGATGGACGTCAGCCCTGCCGACGCATCGAAGCTCTTCGATATGTTCAACCCCGGCGCCACCATCGGGACGCGGATGAAGCGCATCCTCGACGGGAAGTTCTCCGAGGCCTCGTGGGAGCTAGGGATGGCCCGCAAGGACGCGCGCCTGATGCTCGACGAGGCGAAAGCGAAGAACGTCCCCCTCGCCGTCCTCCCCACGATCGCCGCGCGCATGGATGCCGTCATCGCGCAGGGCCACGGGCACGACGACTGGACGGTCCTGGCCAAGGACTCGCTGTGATCGCGCCGCTCGACGCGCGGGACTACAGACCGAGCAGCGCGCGGACCTCGGCGATCGGCTTGCCGGCGTAGCGGGCCTTCGCCTCCTCCGCGGTCGCGAACGAGCGGGTCTTCATGCGATCGACGTAGAGCGTGCCGTCGAGGTGATCGACCTCGTGCTGGAGGATGCGCGCCGGCCAGCCCTTCACGCGCCACGTCTGCGCGGCGCCGTGCTCGTCGAAGCCCGTGACCTCGACCTCGCGGCTGCGCTCGACCAGCCCCACGTAGCCCTTCACGCTGAGGCAGCCCTCGAAGAACGTCGCGTGCTCGTCGCCCACGTGACGGAGCCCGGGGTTCACGAACACGCGCGTCGCGAACGGCTCGCGCTCCCGCTCGGCCCGCTCGGCGGGGCTCAGCGCCGCGAGCAACTCCGGCCGATCCTCGAGGACGATCACGCGCCACGGCACGCCGATCTGCGGCGCGGCGAGGCCCACTCCGGGGGCAGCACGCATCGTGGCGATCATCGACGCGAAGAGCCGCTGCAGCTCGGGGGTGGCGATGCGTTCGAGAGGCACGTCCTCCGCGCGCGCGCGGAGCACGGGCGTGCCAGCCTGGACGATGGGCGTCAGCGGAGCGAGCACGGGCGGGTCTTAGCACGTGGTGGCCGGAGGCGAGCGACGCACGTAGCATTCACGACGAACATGAAGCGACGCATCGGCGACACGGACCTCGAGGTCTTCCCCCTCGCGCTCGGCGGCAACACCTTCGGGTGGACTTCCAGCGAGGCAGAGTCGTTCGCGGTTCTCGATGCGTTCGTCGCCGCGGGCGGCAACTTCATCGACACCGCCGACGTCTACTCGGCATGGGCTCCGGGCAACCGAGGCGGCGAGTCCGAGGTGATCCTGGGCCGCTGGCTGAAGGCGAGGAAGAACCGCGACCAGGTCGTCATCGGCACCAAGGTCGGGCAGCTCGCAGGGTCCGCGGGGCTCGCGCCCAGGACCATCCGCGCCGCCGCGGAAGCGTCGCTGAGGCGCCTCCAGGTCGACACCGTCGACTTGTACTATGCACACATCGACGATCGGGCCACGCCGCTCGCCGACTCGCTCGGGGCGTTCGACGCGCTGGTGCGAGAGGGCAAGGTCCGCTACCTCGCGGCTTCGCA
>JAYTHX010000391.1:0-64615 GCA_043732195.1 Polyangiaceae bacterium | reverse complement strand
CAGGGCTACCACTTCGCCCGCCCGAGCGCCGACTTCGTCAAGGTCGCAGCGTAGCGAATTCGATCGAAGCCGGACGGCAGCGGCAGCCATCGCAAGTGGGTGCGCACCACGCTCTGGAATGGCATTGCTCTTGCTCGCGTGCTGACCGCGGGCGACGCATCGACCGACGATTATCAACCCCGGTCATGTCCCCCGACGCGCCCGAGGCCGGCCGGACCAACGCGGGACCGCGACCAACCGGCCGGACGAGAACCGTCTTCCTTGCCGCGACCACGCATACCGGAGCGCTCGGCGGCCTGCCGGGGCCGATGCCGTGTGCGCCGCCGAAGCGGCTCGCGCTGGCCTGACAGGCACATTTCTCGCTTACCTCCATCGCGGTGACGGCGACCCCGGCCGTCCTGACTACCGCCTGCCTGCGGACGGCGGCCGGTCCCGGGTAGACGTCCTCGGCGCGGCGGTCGCCAACGCCCGTGACGCCTCGCCGAAGGTCCTGTGGACGGCGGCCCATGCGCCGGTGTTGGCGTCCGACGGGTCCCCCCAGCCCGCGCTCGCGCCGCCGAGGATGGGGCGGTGGTCGTCCGGAGCCTCGTGGCGCGCACCGAGCCGCTCCACATCTACTGCTTCGAGCAATAACGAACCCCGGTACGCTGCGCCCCATGGCCAGCCCTGCCTCCACCCCCGAGCACATCGAGCGCATCGCGCGTGACGGCTACACCCTCGTCGAGGACGCCATCGCTCCCGACCTCGTCAACCGGCTGGTCACCGCCATCGACGCGCTCCACGCCACGCTCGCCATCGCGCCCGCGGCAAACATCTTCGAGGGCCTCCACACCCTCCGCATCTACAACCTCCTCGCGCGCGGCAAGGTCTTCGAGGAGGTGCCCGTCCACGAGCGCATCCTCCCCATCGTCGAGAGCGTCCTCGACCAGGGCTGCCTCGTCTCCTCGCTTTCATCCATCACCATCCTCGGCGGCGAGGAGGCCCAGCCCATTCACGCCGATGACCAGCTGATCCCGCTACCGAAGCCGCACGTCCCGCTCGTCTGCAACACGATGTGGGCCCTCACTGATTTCACCGAGGCGAACGGCGCCACGCGCCTCGTCCCCGGCACGCACACGCGCGAGCGCTCTCCCGAGTTCGGCGAGCCCCACGAGACCATCGCCGCCACCATGAAGAAGGGCAGCGTCCTCGTCTTCAACGGCAGCCTTTGGCACGGCGGCGGCGCGAACCAGACGACCGAGCGCCGCATCGGCCTCGCGATGAACTACTGCGTCGGCTGGATGCGCCAGCAGGAGAACCAGCAGCTCGGCATTCCGCTCGAGGTCGCCCGCAGCTTCTCGCCCCGCCTCCGCAAGCTCGCCGGGTTCGGCCTCTACATGCGCCTGCTCGGCCACATCGACAAATGCAGCCCGGTCGACCTCCTCGACGGCGCGGGCGCGCGCCCCGTCGTGGGCGTCCTCGGGTGAGACCTAGATAATTTCCATCGAGAGGCGTTATTCTCCCCATGATGGCGAGTGTGTCACGCTCGGCTCCGGTGCCGCCCCCGGAGCCCGATACGAAGTCAGTGTTCGCCATCGGCGATGTCCATGGCTGCGCCGAGGAGCTACGCGCCCTCATCCAGAAGCTGCCGCTCCGCCGCGATTCCCTCGTCATCTTCCTCGGCGACTACATCGACCGCGGCCCCGACTCGCGCGGCGTCGTCGACACCATCCTCGAGCTGAAGCAGTATTGCCGCGTCGTCTGCCTCCTCGGCAATCACGAGCTGATGCTCCGGGAGTTCCTGGACGGGTCCGACCCTCGCCGCGTTGCCCGCTTCATCTACAATGGCGGCAGCGCCACGCTCGCGTCCTATGCCGACCACGACGGCGTCTTCGTGATGCCCCAGGACCATCGCGAGTTCTACGACGACCTCCTGTACCACTACATCGAGGGTGATCACGTCTTCGTCCACGCCGGCCTCCCCGCCAACGTCGAGGACCTCGACATCGCGGTGCACGGCGAAGAGATGGTCTGGATGCGCCACCGCCCGGGCAGCCCCGAGCCGAATTTCTCGAAGATCGTCGTCCACGGGCACAGCGCCATCGAGAGCATTGACATCCAGCCGCGCCGCATCAACCTCGATACCGCCTGCGTCTACGGCCGGCGGCTGACGGCGCTCGAGATTAACACGCACGAGATGTTCACCGTGGAGCGGTCGACCGCTCCGCAGCCCATCTACCTGCGCGACAGCAAGGACTCTCGCCGGAACGCCCTGCGCTTCAGCGGCAAGGTCCCGGTCGTCATCGCGCATCGCGGCGAGCGCCTGGTCTTCGAGACCATCAACTATTCGGAGATCGGCATGCTGATGGTCCCGGTCGACCCGAGCGACGTGAAGATCAGCGCCGGCTCGTCGGTGATCGGCACGATCGGTGTCGGCGACGTCGCAACGTCGTTCAAGGGCGTCGTCCTGCGCGTCGACGGCGGACAACGCATCGCCCTCAAGATCGTCGTCGAGCAAGCCGCCAGCCCCTGATCGTTCGAACAAAGCGGAGAAAGCTCGCCGGTGAGGGCGAGCTCTCTTCTCTTCGAGGGCTGTCAGCTGTCAGCTGTCAGCTTCTTCCCTAGTACCGGTAGTGCTCCGGCTTGAACGGCCCTTCGACCGAGACGCCGAGGTACTCCGCCTGCGACTTGTCGAGCTTCGTGAGCTTGACGCCGAGCTTCCCGAGGTGGAGCGCAGCGACCTTCTCGTCGAGCTTCTTGGGCAGCGTGTAGACCTTGTTCTCGTACTTCGAGTGGTTGGCCCAGAGCTCCATCTGCGCCATGACCTGGTTCGTGAAAGACGACGACATGACGAAGGACGGGTGACCGTCCGCGCAGCCGAGGTTCACGAGGCGGCCGCGCGCGAGCAGCGTGATTCGCTTGCCGTCGGGGAAGATGAACTGGTCGACCTGCGGCTTGACGTTCTCTTCCTTGATCTCGGGGTTCTTCTCGAGCCAGGCGACGTCGATCTCGCAGTCGAAGTGACCGATGTTGCAGACGATCGCCTGGTCCTTCATGGCCTTGAGGTGGTCCGGGCGGATGATGCCCGAGCAGCCGGTGGCGGTGACGAAGATGTCGCCCTGAGGAGCGGCCTCTTCCATCGTGGTGACCTGGAAGCCCTCCATCGCCGCCTGGAGCGCGCAGATGGGGTCGATCTCCGTGACGATGACGCGGGCGCCGAGGCCCTTCAGCGCCTGCGCGCAGCCCTTGCCGACGTCACCGAAGCCGGCGACCACGCCGACCTTGCCGGCGAACATCACGCCCGTGGCGCGCTTGATGCCGTCGCCGAGGGACTCGCGGCAACCGTAGAGGTTGTCGAACTTCGACTTCGTGACGGAGTCGTTCACGTTCATCGCGGGGACCTTGAGCTCGCCCTTCTTCGCCATGTCGTAGAGGCGGTGGACGCCCGTGGTCGTCTCCTCGGAGAGCCCGCGGATCGGGTCGTTACCCTCGAACATCTCGGGGTACTTCTTGTGCGCGATGACGGTGAGGTCGCCGCCGTCGTCGAGGATCATGTTCGGGCCCTTGCCGCCCGCGAACGCCTTGAGCTGCATCTCGATGCACTGCTCGTACTCGGGCTCGGTCATCCCCTTCCACGCGAAGACCGGAACGCCGGTCTTCGCGATCGCGGCCGCGGCCTGATCCTGCGTGGAGAAGATGTTGCAGCTCGTCCAGGTGACCTCGGCGCCGAGTGCCGTGAGGGTCTCGATGAGGACCGCGGTCTGGATGGTCATGTGGAGGCAGCCGGCGACGCGAGCGCCCTTGAGGGGCTTGCCCGCACCGAACTCCTTGCGGAGGGCCATGAGGCCGGGCATTTCGCTCTCGGCGATCGCGATCTCCTTGCGACCCCAGGCCGCGAGCCCGATGTCCTTGACCTTGAAGTTGTCAGCCATTGTCGTTGTCTCCTTCAGTGTTTTCTACGTGAAACCATCACCTGCCACGGCAGGTGCGAGTCTTTCCCCTTGCCGCACCACGCGGGGGGGATCCTGATCACATCCGCATCGTCCAGGCCGGCCTCGCGGGCGAACCGCTTCAGCTCCGCCGGGTCGAACCCGAGCCACAGATCCGCTTCGTTGCGCATCGACTCGTCGTCGTGGTGCGCGTAGTCGATGACCACGACCGCGCCGCCGACCGTGTGCTTCGTGGCGGGCTTCGCGAGCTGCGTGAGCTGCCGCACCAGATCGACGGGGCGCGGCGCGTGGTGGAGCAGGCGGGAAGCGAAGACGACGTCCGCCCCCTCGCCCACGTGCGTGCGTAGCTCAGGGGCGCCGAGCTCGGCCTTCAGGAGCTTGACGTTGGTGTAGCCGCGACGAGCGACGCGCGCCCGCGCGCGATCGAGCTGCGCCGCCGAGCGATCGACGGCCACGACGCGCTCGAAGGACGGCGCGAGGACGTCGAGGAGCGCGCCGTCGCCCGTGCCGGCATCGACGGCGAGCGCTCGCGAAGGAAGGAGGCGGGCGAGCGCGGCGACGTAGGCCGCCGTGGCGTCCACGGCGTCGCGCATCTCGCCGGCGGCGGGGCCGTCCTCGAAGAACTCGCGGGCGACCTGGTCTCGCTCGCGCAGCACCTCGGAGATGCGCGCAAGGCTGCCGTCGGCCTCGCAGAGCGCGCGTCCGCTCGCGAGGGCGTCCGCCACCACGGCATCCGCCGCTGCCGCCTCCGCGATGCGCACCAGGCCCCGGGTTCCTTCGCGCCGCACCAGCACGAGCCCGGCCTGCTTCAGGGGCGTGAGGTGGCGCGAGATGTTGGGCTGGCTCTCACCGAGGAGGCCGGCGAGCTCCCCGATCGCGAGCTCTTCCTCCGCGGCGAGCGCGAGAAGGCGCAGGCGCACGGGTTCGGCGAGCACGCGGTAGAGCTCCCAACGGGTATGCGGTGCGATGGCCTCCAGCACGGCTTCTGTATATACACGCATACGAATGAACGCAAGTAAGTGATTCCGATCGCCCCGCGTTGGAAACGCGCGCCGCCTCCGCATGGACCGGGGTTCGTGATCGGAGGCTGATTTTCTCGGGGGAGGACGAATCGCTGCCCCTCTCCGCCGGCTTTTTGTCGCGCTTTGTGTATCCTGCGCCGCTCACCGTGCCCGACTCCGCTGCCGCCCCGACCCCGCCGACGAGCGCCGCCGCCGCCGGTGGCGCCCGGCGTAGGACCGGGGGGATCTCTCCTCGCACCGCCGCCAAGGTCCGGCGCTGGGCCGGGCGCGCCCTGCTCGTCGCCCCCACCGCCGGCATCCTCGCCGTCGACCTCGCCAAGCGGCACCCGCGCCTGCTCGCCTTCGAGGGCGCCGACTTCTTCTTCTACGTCGGCAGCCTTGCGGTCGGCCTGGTCGTCTGGGCCTCCCTCGTCGGCGTCGCCACCCGCACCCGCGGCATCGCGCGCTTCCCGGTGCGCGTGCTCCTCGCCCTCGCCGCGCTGCTCCTCGTCGGCAGCCAGATCTACACGTTCCAGCGCTACCAAGCGTACGTGAACCATCGCGCGGTGCTCGTCGGCACCTCCTTTCTCCCCAGCATCGGCCAGCAGCTCTGGTTCGACCGCTGGACCGTCCTCCGCGCCCTCCTCCCCTGCCTCGCCCTCGCCATCGCTCTCCCCCTCGTCGGCGCGAAGCTCGCGCCCATGCGCAAGCGCTCGCGCGGGTGGCTGTGCCTCGACCTCGCGATCGTCGCCGTCCTCCTCGGCGCCTTCATCTCCCCCGACAGCGGCGCCGAGCAGGGCCAGCCGCCGGACATCATGTACGTCGCCGCCATGGGCCAGCTCGCCCGAGCCCGCTGGTCCCACGACGAGACCGTCGAGCGCGTCCACCCCGGCCCCCGCTCGCCGCTCCCGGTGCCCGCGATCGTCGCCACCCCGACCCGGCCGCGGAACGTCGTCATGTTCATCACCGAGTCCGTGCGCGCCCAGAGCGTCTGCCTCGACCACACCGAGACCTGCCGCTACACGCCGTTCTCGAACAAGGCCGTGCCCGACCGCATCCCGCTCACGCAGATGCGCGCGCTCGACTCCACCACCGCCATATCGCTCGCCATCATGTGGAGCGGTCGCCTCCCCACCGAAACACGCGTGGAGCTCCACTCCGCGCCCATCCTCTGGGAGTACCTGCACGCCGCCGGCGTCGAGAGTGCCTATTACACCTCCCAGAACCTCCTCTTCGGCAACTCTGGAACGTGGCTCGAGGGCGCGCCGTGGACCCGTCATGTCAGCGCCACGATGATCGAGCCCGAGGCGACGTACGAGACCGGCGCCGACGACGGCAAGCTCGTCGACTTCGCTCTCAAGGACATCGGCGCCCTCAAGGAGCCGTGGGTCGCGGTCGTGCACCTCTCGAACACGCACTTCCCCTACAAGATCGACCCCGAGGACATGCCCTTTACGCCTCAGGAAGAGGCCACGGGCCCCGGCTACGAGAACGAGATCCTGAACCGCTACCAGGACTCGATCTACATGCAGGACAAGGCGGTGGGCCGCTTCCTCGAGGAGATGAAGAAGCGCCCCGACGCGAGCCGCACCGTCACCGTCTACGTCTCCGATCACGGCGAACAGATGCGCGAGAAGGGCGCCGTCGGACACACCGGCACGCTCTTCGATCCCGAGATCCGCATCCCGTTCTGGGTCTCCGCGCCGCCGGGCACGCTCACCGCCGACGAGGAGAAGAGTCTCCGTTCGCTGCACGACACACCCGTCACCTCGCTCGACGTCTTCCCCACCATCATGGACCTCGTCGGCTTGTGGGACGCGCCGCCGCTCGCCACGCTGCGCGAGAAGATTCCGGGCCACAGCCTCCTCCGCGGCGGCTCCCCCGAACAGTCGATCGTCCTCACGAACTGCAGCGAGCTGTGGGCCTGCGCGTTCAAGAACTGGGGCGCCATCCGCGGCACCAAGAAGCTCATCGCCCATCAGGGCGAGCGCTCGTGGGGCTGCTACGACATCGCCACCGATCCGGAAGAGCTGCACCCCGTCGACGCTGCGCAGTGTGGAGACCTCCTCACCCTCGCCGAGCGCACGATGGGCGGCCGGCCCTTCTGAGCACGTTGTGGCGGCGATGCTACGACCGCGCATGATGCGACGCCGTCCCATCATGGCCCGGGCCGCGCTCTCCGCAGCCGCTCTGGCAACGCTTGCAGGATGCACGTTCCTCATCGACTTCGACGAGGCGCCCCGCGCCACCGACGGCGGCATTGTCGACGGCTCCGTCCCCGTCAACCCGCCCGACGTGCGCGTCGACGGCCTCATCACGACCGACGCCAGCGACGCCCGCCCCGCGACCGACGCCATCGCGAACCCCGACACTTGCAAGACCGCGGCGGACGGCCGCTACTGCGGCGGCGATCAGATCGTCTGGCCGAGCGACCACAAGGACGACCTCGTCACGTGCAAAAACAAGGTCGTATCGAACGTGCGCCTGTGCATCACCGGACAAGGGTGCGTCGGCATGCTCGACGGCTACCCGGACGAATGCGACGAGTGCGCGAAGAAGGCCGACGGCACGTACTGCGGCCGCGACCTGCCCGGCTGGGACGCGAAGAACGCGCAGCAGCGCATCCGCTGCCAGGGCGGGCGCGTCGTCGGGCTGCTCCTCTGCGGCGTCTGCAAGTCGAACGGCGGCGCCTCCGCCTGCCAGTGAACGCGCCAAAATAAGCCCTGGAATCGGGCATTTCATGCGAGCATGACGCGATGGAAGGCGAGGGCCGAGCGCCGAAGCCCACCGGCCCGCAGAAGCCGAAGTTGCCGCCCGAGGTCCCTGGCCGTGACGCGCGCGGCTCTCGTGAGGCGCAAGAGGCGCGCGCGCCGCATCCGCCGGCCGCGGCGAGCTCGGGCCGGGCGTCGTTCGTCTCGGTCGATCTCGAGGACGTCGAGATGGTGCCGCCGAGCGTCGAGGAGATCGCTGGCGACGACATCGACATCGAGTTCGAGGACGGCGCCGCGCACGGGTCGGTCGACAAGCTCCTCGCGATGACCGGCGAGAGCTGGTCGATCGAGGACCAGCGCGAGAGCCTCAAGGAGGCCGCGAAGAAGGACCGCACGGGCGAGGCGCCCCCCGCGAACGACGCGGCGAACGCGCGCCCCTCCCTCTCGATCCCCACGCCGTACGAGCTCGGCGGAGCGGATCTCGTGACGGAGCATCCGGCAACGCCGAGCGAAGCCGCGAGCACGCCAAGCGCAGCCCCCGCGACCACCGCGAGTACCGCCCCCGCGAGCACCGCGAGCGCCGCCCCCGCGAGTGCCCCACGTTCGCTCCCCCCGCCGCTGCCTCCCTCCGGCTCACCGTCCCAGCGCCCGAGCATCCCGCCTCCGCCGCAGCCCGCCCGCGACCGCGAGCGCAGCGACGACACCGGCGCCGCGCTCCGTCCGCCGCGCCTCCCCGGCAGCCGCGCCACGAGCACGAAGGTGCTCGGCAGCGCCGAGCTCGCCAGCGTGCGGCCCGCCTCCGCGCCCACCGACCCCGCGCTGCCCGCGCCCGCCACCACGTCCGCTCTGCCCGCGGCCTCCGCCGCGCCGCCGCCCTCGGTCGCGCCGTCGCGCAGGCCGCCGCCGCCGCCGCTTCCGCTTCCGCTTCCGCTCGAGGTCCGGCGCGACGCGACCGGCGGCGGCAGGTCTCCGCCCGTACAGCTCGGCGCGCCCACCGCATTGCACGAGGGCGCCGCGCTCGTCGAGCTGCTCAGCGCCCGCGTCGAGCGCCTCGAGTCGTCCGACGACGTCGTCGGCCTCTCGCGGGCGCAGGTCGAGCTCGCCATCGTCCACGAGACGGTGGGCGACGACGCGAAGGTCAACGCCGCGGCCGAGGCCGCGCTCAAGGTCGACCCCGATCTCGCCTCGGCGCACGCCATCCTGCGCCGTCGCCTGCACTCGCGCGCGCAGCTCGTGCCGATGCTCCGCCATCTCGAGCGCGAGATCGCGGTCGCGACGAGCGAGTCGTCGACCGTCGAGCTCCTCGCGGAGAAGGCCCGCCTCCTCGAGGCCGGCGACCGCTCCGACGACGCACGCGAGGCGTGGGAGCTCGCGCTCGGCCGCGCGCCCCACCACGCCGCGGCGCTCAAGGGTCTCGAGGCCGACCTCGTCCGCCGCGCCTTAGCCGCCGTTGACGACGCTGCCGCCGCCGACGACGACGCCTGGGAGGATCTCGTCGCGCACCTCGGTCGCATGTCCGATGCGTTCGCGGCGCAGCCGAACCTCGCCGGCTGGCTGCACGTCGAGCGCGCTCGCATCCTCGAGATGCGCCTCGGTCGCATCGACGCCGCGCGCGGCGCCTACGAGCGCGCGCTCCGCCTCGATCCCGGTGTCGGACCGATTCGCGATGCATTCACGATGCACGCCGCAGCGCACCACGACTCGGCGCGCCTCGCCGCGCTCCTGGCTGACGAGGCGCGCCTCGAGCCAACCTCGAGCCGCTGCGCCCGCCTCGAGCTCGACGCCGCGTGCATCACGCACACGTTGCTCGGCGACGACGCACGCGCCCTCGATCTCCTCGAGCGCGCCGCCGCGCGCGCCCCCACCACCCCTTCGGTCGACCGCCGCGTGCTCGACGAGCTGGTGCGCCTCTACGAGGCCTCGGCCCAGCACCCGGAGGCCGCCCGCTCGCGCCGCGCGCGCCTGCGCTTCTACACCGACGCCAGCGCCCTCGTGTACGAGCTCCGGCGCCTCTCCAGCATCGAGGAGCGCCTCGGCAACATGGAGGCGGCGATCGGCGACATCGAGCACGCGCTCTCGATGGACGCCGACGACGCCACGCTGGTCGAGGAGCTCGATCGCCTGCTCAGCGCGGCCGGCAAGGACGACGAACGCATCGCGCTCTGGCACAACGAGGCGCAGCGCGCCGAGGACAACACCAAGCGCGCGCGCGCGCTCGCCCGCGCCGCGCAGCTCGCCGAGAACATGGGGCGGCACGACGAGTCGCTGCGCCACCTCCGTGCCGCGTGGGTAGCCGCTCCCGGCGACTCGGAGATCCTCGATGCCCTCTCGCGCCTCATGTCGCCGGCGCCCAGCGAGACGTTCGACCGCGAGGTCCGCGCGCTGATCGAGCTCTACGCCCAGGCCGCGCAGTCGACGCGCGACGAGGGCCGCCGCGTCGCCTACCTCGAGAAGGTGGCGATGCTGTGGGAGGAGCTGGTCGGCGATCCGATGCGCGCCGCGCGCACGTACGAGGAGATCCTCCGCGTCGAGCCAGGCCGGCGCGGCGCCATCCTCGGCCTCGAGCGAACAGCCGGCCGTACCGGCGACGACCGCGCGCTCTCCAGGGCGCTCGTCGAGGAGGCGAAGCTCGCCGACGACGGCGCCTCGGTCCTCGCCCTCCGCGTCCGCTCGGCGCAGGTGCTCGCACGCGTCGACCCCCCGCGCGCCATCGCGCTCGTCGCCGAGGTGCTGGAGCAGGATCCGCAGCACGTCGCCGGCCGAGCGCTCGAGACGCGTCTCCAGGAGGAGGCGGGCCGCTGGGAGCAGGCCGCGGAGTCGATCCGCGCCCGCATCGACATCGCCATCACCACGAGCGACAAAGTCGCGCTCTGGCTCTCGCTCGCCCACATCCAGGACGCGCGGCTCCGCGCGCCGCGCGAGGCCGTGGAGTCGCTCCAGCAGGCGCGCAAGGTCGACCCCATCCATCCCGTGCCGCCCGAGGAGATCGCGCGCGTGCTCGAGGCCGCAGGTGACGCGCGCGCGCTGCGCGTCGCCATCGAGCAGCTCGCAAACGACGCCATCACCCCGCAGGAGCGCGCGCGCCATCTCACGCACGCCGCCGAGATCGACGAGCTGCGCCTCGACGACGACGTCAGCGCCAGCGCGCTCTACACGCGCGCCCTCGCCGAGACGCCCGAGGACGAGATGATCGCCGACCGCCTCTTGCGCGTGCTCGCGCGGCGCGTGGTCACCACCGCCGGCGCGCCGGGGCCGCAGTCGCTCGGCACGCCCGCCTGGGACGAGCTGCTCGTCCAGCTCGCGCAGCGCTCGGAGAAGGCCACCACGCCGGCCCAGGTGCAGGCGAACGCGTTCCAGCTCGCCTCGCTCCTCGTCATCGCGAACAAGGATCTCGGCCGCGCAACGCGCATCCTCGAGGACATCCTCGAGGCCGACGCGCGGAACGCGCCGGCGCTGCGCCTGCTCGAGGCCATCGCGCGCCGCGGCACCGCGTACCCGCCGCTCGCGCGCGTCCTCAAGGCGGTGGGCGACGGCTTCAGCGACGTGAAGGCGCGCCTCGGCGCGCTGTGGGAGCTCGCCGGGCTCGAGGCGTGGCGCCTCACCGCGGGTGAATCCGTTGCAAACTACACGCGTATCCTCGAGCTCGACCCTACCGATCCCTCCGGCCTCGAGGCGGCGGTGCGGCTCTCGCTCGGAGCGGCGCGGCGCGGCGACACGTCGGCCCGGCGTGCCGCCATCGCAGCGCTGCGCTCCCTCTCCGCGCTCGCCCACGACGAGGGCACGCGCCTCGCCACCGAGATGCGCCTCGCGCTCCTCCTCGAGGCCCAAGCCAGCGAGACCTCGGACCGCGAGGCCAGCCACGCGTCGGCCCGCGAGGCGCTCGAGCGCATGCGCGAGGCCCTCGCGCTCGATCCGCTCAGCGTCACCGCCGCCACGTCGCTCGCGCGCCTCGCGAACCGCCTCGGGGACGCGAGCGGCGCCGCCGCTGCCGCGATCTCCCTCGCCGATCTCGCGGTGCAGCCGAAGGTCCGCGCGAGGTACCTCGTCGAGGCCGCGAACCTCCTCCTCAGCGACGCGCCCGACGAGGCGCTCGGCTCGATGGGCGATCGCACGGAGCGCGCCGCGCAGCTGCTCGAGAAGGCGCTCGACTCCGACGCGAACTCCACCATCGCCGCCACACGACTCTCGCAGGTGCGCACCCAGCAACATCGCGGTGAGCGCCTGGTCGACGTCTTCCGCAGCGCGCTCGCCGTTGCCACGGTGAAGGAGGCCATCGTGCTCCTCGGCTCGGAGATCGCGCGCGTCGCGCGTGACGACATCGGCGACATCGGCGTGGCCATCGAGGCCATGCGCAAGGTGCGCCTCGCCGCGCCCGATCACGTCCCTTCGCTCCTCACGCTCTCCGAGCTCTTCATCGCCCAGCGCGCCTGGCCCGAGGCGGTGGAGACCCTCGAGGACGTCGTGGAGCGCGGCAAGGACTCCGGCCCGCGCATCACCGCGCTCTTCGCGCTCGCGAGCGTCTACGAGAAGATCCTCACGCGCCCCAGCGAGGCGGAGCGCGCGCTCCGCAAGGCGCTATCCATCGAGGGCGAGAACCCGCGCGCCATCCGCGCGCTCATCCATCGCCTCGCCGCGAAGCAGAACGAGCCCGACGAGCACGGCGAGCCGCAGGCGAAGACCCCCGCGAAGCTCGAGATCGCGAGCCTCCTCGAACGTCTCGCGCTCGTGGAGACGGACCGCCACGTCAAGGTCGACATCCTCCTCGAGCTCGCGGACATCCGCGTCGGCCTGAAGGACCCGAACCAGGCGGAGAAGGCGCTCGTCGACGCCGTCGCCACCGCCCCCGATCACCCGCGCGCGTTCACGCGGCTCGGCCGCTTCTTCCGCTCGGCGCAGGCGCCCGGCGGCATCGACGCCGTGTCCTACGCGCGGGCCCTCGCCGCAGTCATCGGTCGTGGCAAGCAGCTCGGCACCTCCGATCCGCGCTGGTTCGCCTCGCTCGGCCACATCGAGGTCGAGCAGCTCAATCGCCTCCGCGACGGCGTGCAGCACCTCGCGCGCGCCGTGCAGATGGACCCCAAGCTCCACGAGTCGCGTTACGAGCTCGCCACCGCGTATTCGCGCCTCGGCGCGCACGACGAGGCGGCGAAGACCGTCATGTCGATGCTGCATCCCACGTCGCAGCCGCTCGTCGCCATCTCCGATCCCGCAAAGGCCCTCGAGCTGCTCGAGCGCGCGCTCAACGCCGAGCGCCGCCAGGAAGAGGCCATCGTGGTCAGCGAGCTGCGCGCTATCGCCGGCGAGCTCGACGAGGGGCGCCATACCTGGCTCCGCTCGCGCCGCCTCGGCAATTTCGAGCAGCACCACGTCGCGCTCGATCGCGCGTCGCTGGTGAGCCACGTGGTGCCGCCCGAGGGTCGCCACATCCTGCTCGACGTGGCGCAGGCCATCTCCGGCATCGAGACCAAGCTCCTCCGCGCGGACATCAGCGAGATCGGCGTGACGTCGCGCGACCGCGTGGGCAAGCGCAGCGGCAACCCGACGCGCATCTTACTCGACCGCCTGGCGAAGGCGGTGGGCGTGGGCGACGTCGAGCTCGTCATCACGCCGAACGTCTCACGCACACGTGTGCTCGCGCAGGACGCCCTCTGGGTAGTGGTCCCCAAGGCGCTCACCGAGCTGCCCGAGCCCACGCAGCTCGCCTCGATCGGGCGCGCCCTCGCGCGCATCGCGCTCAACGTGCCGTGGCTCGAGGAGCTCCCCCCTCCGCACATCGAGGCCTTGCTGTGCGCCGCCGGGCGCACCGTGAACCCGGCGTTCGGCAAGGACGACATCGATGTCCTCTCGCTCAAGCTGGTGCAACAGTACGAGCCGAACGTCGCGAGAGAGCTCTCGCGCAAGCAGAAGCAGAACCTCGAGAAGCTGATCCCGATGATGAACGGCCCGCAGGGGCGGCTGATCGGCATCGACATCCTCATCGGCGCGCTGGCCCGCGCCGAGCTGCGCATCGCGTACCTGCTCACGGGCGACGTGCTCGCCACCATCGACGAGCTGCGCGGCCTCGACGGCGCGTTCCTCCAGGCGACCGAGACCCCGGGCCGTCACTCGCTCGGCGCGGTGCTCGATCATCCCTTCGCGGGCGACGTCGTCCGCTATGCGCTCACACCCGAGGCCACCGCGCTCCGCCGCCGCGTCGGCTCGACCTGGGCCGGGTGAGCGAGCCCGCGAAACAGCGCGCGAGCGTGGCGAACCTGACGCTCATCTGGGGATTTGCCTCGCGCTACCCGGGGCGCATCGCCGGCGCCGCCGCGGCGCTGCTCGTCTCCTCGGGCGCGACGCTCGCCATCCCCGGCGGCTTTCGGCTCATCATCGAGCGCGGCTTCGGCTCGCAGGGCGGCGACGTCGGCCGCTATTTCTCCTACCTGCTGGGCATCGTCGTGGTGCTCGCCCTCGCCACGTCGCTCCGCTTCTACTTCGTCTCGTGGCTCGGCGAGCGGGTCGTGGCCGATCTCCGCGCCGCGGTGCAGGCGAACCTGCTCCGCCTCTCGCCGGCGTTCTTCGAGGAGAACCGACCCTCCGAGATCGCTTCGCGGCTCACCGCGGACACGTCGGTCATCGAGCAGGTGGTGGGCACCACGGTGTCGGTCGCCCTCCGCAACGTCGTGCTCGGAATCGGCGGCATCGCCTACCTCTTCTCGCTCGCGCCGAAGCTGACCGGCATGCTCCTCCTGGCCATCCCGTTCATCGTGCTGCCCATCGTCTTCATCGGCCGCCGCGTGCGCAAGCTCTCGAGGTCGAGCCAGGATCGCATCGCGGACGTTGGGGCGATGGTGGTCGAGGTCCTCGCCGCGATGAAGGTGGTGCAGGCCTTCGGTCAGGAGTCGCGCGAGGCGAAGCGCTTCACGGGAGCGGTCGAGGAGGCGTTCGCGACCTCGCGCCGGCGCATCGCGGTGCGCGCGGTGATGACCGCCATCGTGATCATGATCATCTTCGGATCGATCACGATGGTGATGTGGCAGGGCGCGCTCGACGTCGCTTCGGGACGCATGACCGGCGGCGCCATCGCCGCGTTCGTGCTGACGGGCGGCCTCGTGGCCGGCGCGTTCGGCGCGCTCACCGAGGTCTACGGCGATCTCGTGCGCGGCGCGGGCGCGGCGGGCCGGCTCGGTGAGCTGATCCGCGAGCGCCCGGTGATCGTCACGCCCACCAACCCGCGTGCGCTGCCCGAGCCGCCGGAGGGCCGCGTCGCATTCACGAACGTGACCTTCCGCTACCCGACGCGCCCCGACGTCGCGGCGCTGCGCGACTTCTCGCTCGCGGTGGCGCCGGGCGAGACCGTCGCCATCGTCGGCCCCTCCGGCGCCGGCAAGACCACGCTGTTCCAGCTCCTCCAGCGCTTCTATGACCCCCAGGAGGGCGAGGTGGCGATCGACGGCGTCGCGCTTCCGCTCGCCGATCCCGCGGCCGCGCGCGCCCGGATGGCGATGGTGCCCCAGGAGACCATCATCTTCGGCGCGAGCGCGCGCGACAACCTGCGCTACGGGCACTGGGACGCGACCGACGAACAGCTCTGGGCGGCCGCCGAGGCCGCGAACGCCGCCGAGTTCCTCCGCAAGCTGCCCGAGGGCCTCGATACCTTCATGGGCGAGGGCGGCGCGAGGCTCTCGGGCGGCCAGCGCCAGCGCCTCGCCATCGCGCGCGCCATCCTCCGCAACGCTCCCATCCTCCTCCTCGACGAGGCCACCTCCGCGCTCGACGCCGAGTCCGAGCGCCTCGTGCAAGACGCGCTCGAGCGCCTCATGTCGGATCGCACGACGATCGTGATCGCGCATCGCCTCGCCACGGTGCGCGCCGCCGACCGCATCATCGTGATGGAGGACGGCCGCATCGTCGAGGAGGGCACCCACGACACCCTGACGCGCGCCCTCGGCCTCTACGCTCGCCTGGCGAAGATGCAGTTCGAAGGCACCTGACCCGCGCGGCGCTACCTCTTCCGCGCAACCAACGCGACCGGGAGGTCGCTGCTAGCATCCAAGCCGCGATGCTGCTGTTCGATCCCCGCGTCCTCGGCGCCCGTCCCTCCGGGCTCCGCCGCGAGCGCGTCGAGGCGTCGCCGCGCTTCCGCGACGGCCGCTTTCACAACACCGAGCCGCTGTCGTCCACGCTCAGCGAGGCCAAGACCCTCGGGCAGCGCTTCGGGATCATCTCCGAGTTCTTCACCGGCGGCGCGCGCCGCGTGCCGACCCGCGAGCTCCCGGTCGAGAGCCCGCTCGAGGCCTGGTCCCGCCCCGCCGAGACCGGCCTCCGCGCGACCTGGCTGGGTCACTCCACGGTGCTGCTCGAGATCGACGGCGTCCGCGTGCTCACCGATCCGGTCTGGGGCAACCGGGTCTCGCCGGTGGAGTGGGCCGGCCCGAAGCGCTTTCATCGCGCGCCGGTGAGCGTCGAGCAGCTGCCCGAGCTCGACGCCGTGCTCGTCTCGCACGATCACTTCGACCACCTCGACTACCCCACCATCGCCGCCCTCGCGCGGCGTGACGTGCCGTTCGTCACCTCGCTGGGCGTCGGCGCGCACCTCGAGACGTGGGGCGTCCGGCCGGCGCGCATCACCGAGCTCGATTGGTGGGAGACCATGACTCTCCCCGGCTCTCGCCTGTCCTTCACCGCGACGCCCGCCCGTCACTTCTCGGGGCGCGGCAACGGGAGCAACCGCACCGCGTGGTCGTCGTGGTCGCTGCGCAGCGCCCATCACGGCGTCTTCTTCAGCGGCGACACGGGGCTCATGAAGGAATTCGAGACCATCCACGAACGCTGCGGCAAGCACGACCTCGTGATGCTCGAGGTCGGCGCGTATCACCCCTCGTGGGGGCAGATCCATCTCGGCCCGGACAACGCCCTGATCGCGCATCGCATGCTGGGCGGCGGCGCGCTCCTGCCCGTGCACTGGGGCACGTTCGATCTCGGGCTCCACCCCTGGTCGGAGCCGCTGGAGACCCTCACCGCCGGCGCGGCCGCTGCAGCCATCCAGCTCCTCACCCCGCGCCTCGGCCGCGCGTTCGAGCCCTCGCGCGTCGAGGGCGCCGACCCGTGGTGGCGCGCGCTCGTCAGCGACGCTGCCGCCTCCCCTGTCACGCTCTCCTCCGCGCTGCTCGACCCCGGTTCCTGATACCGTCTTCGGGTGCGTGGGCGCGTCGCGATCGTATTCGTCCTCGCGCTGCTCCTCGAGGCGTCCCCGGCGCGCGCCTGGTACTTCCCCGAGCACGTCGTTTTGAGCCGCGACGGTCAGAGCGTGCTCGCCCCGGAGATCCGCGCGGTGCTCGCCGCCGCAGTCACGGGGGCGCGGCGCGACGGCCTCACGCTGTGCGAGGGCATCGACCCGTCGCTCGACGAGCTGCTCGTCGACACGCCCCTCCAGACGCCGATGATCCGCACGCCGCAGAGCGTCCCGTGCGTGCCCTACAGCGCGCTGTCGGGCCTCGCCGCGGACCACGCCTCCGACGTCGCCGAGCTTCGCACGCTCCTCACGAGCCGCACCGGTATCACGCTCGTCTCCGCGGTCGCGTACGAGTGGCGGCGCTTCATCGACAGCGCGCGACGCGGCGAACGCTCGCTCGATCGCATGTCGTTCGTGCACGAGCTCGACGTCGCGCTCTACTTCCTCGATCCCGGTTACGTCCCCCGCGCGCGGGCCACGCGCGTTCACTTCCGAGACGTCGGGCGCAGCTTCGAGACGGTGCTCCGCGAGCTCGCGACGGACGGCCGGATCGACGAGGTGTTCGCCCGCTTCACGTTTCATCACCTGCGCTCGCTGATCCTCGCGCGCCTGGGGCGCCACACCGAGGCGCTCCTCGACCACGCGTTCGCCGTGCACTTTCTCCAGGACGCCTTCGCCTCCGGCCACCTCGTGATGAGCCCCGCCTCATGGGCGGAGGGCCGCGACGCCGTGCGCTGGCGGCACGACGCGTTCAACGCCGACGGCCTCCCGGTGCAGCGCGCGATGGCTCACGAGCCGTGCGCCACGCTCGAGAGCGGCACGCTGGAGCTGGCCGGGCTCACGCCGTGCTGGACGACGTCGGGTGACGGCTACCTCTCTGTCAACGCCGACGCCACCGACCGCCTGCACGCGGCGGGCGCGCTCGCGCGCGCCGAGATCGCGTTCGCGCTCGCGCTCGATCCGGAGCGGGTGCTCGCCTACGCGTCGTCGCTCGGCGATCTCGAGCTCGTCTCGTTCGCTGCGAAGCTCGACCCCGCGCCGTGGTGGACGGTAGAGCCCTCGCAGCGTCGCAAGCTCCCCGCCGGTCCGAAGCATGCGCTGCGCGTCGTGCGGCGCGCCGCGGCCGCAGCGAGCAGGCTGACCGAGCTCGCGCTGCCCATCGCTGCCGGCGTCGACACGGCGCGCGAGACGCATGCCGTGGACCCGGCGGTGGTCGCGGGCGTGCTCGATTCACCGCCGGTCTTCGCCGACGCCGAGGAGGAGCGGCACGAGCCGACCACGGGCGCGCCGCCCGAGCACGGCGAGAGCGCGGGCCATGCGGCGGGGCTCGCGCTGCTGCGCCCGACACTCGCCCAGCTCCCCGCCGCGCAGGCCGACACGAGCGCGATGCGCCCCGAGGGCCACCTCGATCACGGGTGGGCGATCCAGATCTTCGCCGCGGCGGGCGCGATGCTGCTCGTCCCGGCGCGCTCGCCGGTCGATTTCGTGGCGCCGGCGGTCTCGCTGTCGGGCGGCTTCTCCTACCGCTGGGGCACGCTCCTGCCGGGCCGCCGCGCGCGCGCCATCTCCGAGCTGAACCTCGGCGTATCGCAGACCCTCCACGTCGACAGCACCGGCAGCACGGGGGGAAGCGCGGCGCTCACGCTGCTCGATCAGGAGCTGCGCTGGCCGGTGATCTGGGAGGCGCTCACGCAGTACAACCTGCCGCTGGATCTCGCGTCGTTCCACAGCGCGGGTCGCGTGCTGTTCCTCAGCGGCGCGCGCAGCCACGAGGTGATCCGCAGCGGCTCGGTCGGGTTCCTGGGCGTCGAGCTCGAGGTGGCCGCGATCGCGCTCTCCAACGGCCACGGCTCGCATCCCCTCTACGCGCTCTCCCCGGAGCTGCGGTTCTACGTCGGCCTCGCGAACCCGAGCGCCACGCAGCCGGCCTTCCCGGCGGCGATCGGCCCGACGTTCGGCATCACCCTGATCGGCGGCTACGCGAGCCAGCTGTGATGGGAGAAGCTGACCGCTGAAACTGTCGGCTGTCGGCTTCTTCCGACGGAGCTTCGGTCTCCACACCGAGAGCACCACGTTCACGAAGATCAGGAAGATCAGGATGCCGAGCCTCGCCCGCTCGTGCGCAACCTCGCTCCGGATCGCCGCCGCCGCGCCTGTTTCGCCGTTCACCAGGCTCGCGCTGAGCTCGGCAGCCCGGTGCGCCGGGCCCACGATCGCGCCCAGCGTGGCCTCGAGCACCGAGCACCGAGACGCCCAGCAGCGCCTTGATCCACACCCAGCCGGTGTCGTGGAACGGCGGGTGGACCGCGATCGCGGCATACGCGGGCGGCTCGGACACCGTGGCCGCCCCCTGAAGCGCGCCGGGCGCGAGCAAGACCCCGAGAATGGCGCCCGAGCCCGGCTCGTGGAGGATCTCGATGACGCGCCGGCCGTCCAGCATGCCTCTTCCAGACTACTCCTGCGCGAGGCGCGTGCGCACCAGGCGGAGCGGCTTCTCCACGCCCTTCACCTGCGCCTCGAGACGCTCGACCACGCGCAGCTCGGCGCGCTCCTTCTCGGGGAGCTGGTCGTACGTGTCCTGCTCGAGCGCGATCTCACCGCTGTCGGCGAGGTGCTGCACGCGCGAGGCGCAGTTCACGGTCTGGCCGAAGTAGTCGATGGTGTCGTTCGCGGTCACGACGTAGCAGGGGCCCGCGAAGAGCCCGAGCTTCAGCCCGGTGTCGGCGCCGTTGGGGTGCGTCTTGCGAAAGCTCTCGAAGCCCCGCAAGCAGTCGATGGCGGCCCGCGCGCACGCGGTCGGCTCGAGGAACGCGGCCATGATCGCGTCTCCCATCGTCTTGACGACGGTGCCGCCCGCCGCGTCGATGGCCTTCCGCAGGACGTCGAAGTGGTCGTCGACGAGGCGGAACGCCGCCGCGTCGCCCGCCTTCGTGTAGAGCGCGGTCGAGCCCGTGAGGTCGCTGAAGAGGATCGCGCAGTGCCCGACCTTGAGCGGCGTGCTCGGCTTCAGCAGGTCCTTCGAGAACAGCCGCCGGAACTCGCTCATCGTGGTGACCACGTGCGCCGTCGCCGCGAGGCTCGCGTAGCCGAGCTTCTCGATCTTCACGTGCAGCGGCGCGTCGGTCGCGTTCTCGACGGTCAGCGTTCCGCCCGGCGCGAGGTGGATCTCGGACGGCGCTACGGCATCCGCCAGCAGCCTCGCGTGCACCTTCTCCGGCGCGCCCGCGGCGATCTCGAGCGAGGCCATCGCGCCGCCGCGCCCGAACACGCGGAGCCGTCCCTCCTCGGCCGGCGCCTCGAGCGCGCGCTCTGCGTGCGCCTCGATGTTGGCCTGCACGAGCACATGCGGCGTGCGCCGAGGACCGCCGATGCAGAACATCGCGTCGGTCACGGTGCGCACGCTCGGATGCGGGCGGAACGTGGCCTCCACCGCGCGATCGAGCTCGATGCCGTAGCTGATGTCGCAGAGCTGGCAATGCCCCGAGTCGCTGATCTCCGCGAGCGAGGTCACCTGATCGTTCGCGGTGCGGCAGCTCGGGCACACGAGCGCCCAGCGCAGCTCCACGACGCCCACCGTGACCGCGTGGAGGAGCGTCCGCAGCGTCTCCTTCGGATCGAGCGCGTGCGTGTCCGCGAGCTCGAACGGCCGGATGCGCACGAGGTCGGCGTCGGGGCCGCTGCGGATGGCCTCCATGATGGTGGCGATCACGTTGGCGTCGAGCCCGCGCTTGGCCAGCTCCGTGACGGCGTGCGCGATGCGCGACTCGTTGGCCGGCGACGTCGGCTCCTGGAACGGGCTCGGCGCGTGGTCGCGCAGGTGCGCGTCGATCTGGTCGGCCAGCCGTGACATCCCCTGGACGATGCGCCGCGCCTGGAGCTGGACCACGGGGCGGAGGAGCCAGTGGCGAGGCTCGAGCTCGAGCCGGACCGTCGCGTCGGTGCCGCCCGCCGCGGTCGGATCGAGCGTGATGCCGAACGTGTACGCCTTCAGCGGCCCGCCGCGCATCTTGCGGTAGACGCTGAACGACTTGTTGAGCGTCCACTCGAACGGCGACTCCTCGTACGACATCGCGAAGCCGCCCACGCTCGTCTCGGCGACGAAGCGCGCGCTGCTCTTCGTCCCCTCTTCGATGGGCTTGTAGACCGCGGCCTTGCCGATGAGGAGGCGGTTCGTGCGGTCGGTGTCGGTGATGAGCGGCCACACGTCGGCTGGCGCGGAGGCCATCGACACGCGCGAGGAGACGACGACCGGACGCATCGAACTTCCGGAATTTACCACGACCCGCGACGCCGAAACGGCGATACTCCGTCTGTGCGCTCGCTCGTTCCCGGGACGCTCGTCGACCGCTACGAGCTCGTCTCGCCGGTCGGTGAGGGCGGCATGGCTCAGGTCTGGGTGGCTCGCCAGAAGGGCAAGCACGGCTTCGAGAAGCTCTTCGCGTTCAAGTGCATCCACGATCGCTTCGCGGACGTCCCGGCGTTTCGCAGCATGTTCCTCGACGAGGCGCGCATCGCGTCGGCCATCGAGCACCCGAACGTCGCGCAAGTGTTCGACCTCGGCGAGGCCGGGCGCATACTCTACCTGGTCATCGAGTACGTCGACGGCGAGTCGCTCGGCGCCCTGATGACGGCCGCCTCGCGCCGCGCGAACGCGTCGGTGACGGTGCCGGTGGGCGTCGCGCTACGCATCATCGCCGACGCGTGCGCCGGCCTGCACGCGGCGCACAGCTTGAAGGATCCGAAGGGCGAGCGGCGCAACGTCGTCCATCGCGACGTCTCGCCCCAGAACATCCTCGTGAGCATGAAGGGTGACGTGAAGGTCATCGACTTCGGCATCGCGCACGCGAAGGACCGGATCGGCGGCGACACCGGCTCGGGCTCGCTGAAGGGCAAGATCCACTACATGGCGCCGGAGCAGGCGCTGCGCGAGGAGATCGGCCCGTTCACGGACGTGTTCGCGATCGGCGCCACGCTCTACCGCATGCTCGCCGGGCATCCGCCCTTCGACGGCGGCAACGACGCGGCGACGCTCCAGTTCCTCATGTCCGGCGCACCGCCCACCGCCCTGCCCGACAGCGTGCCGCCGCTCGTGGCCGCCATCGTGGAGCGCGCCCTCTCGCGCGACCCGGGGGACCGCTACGGGTCGGCGCTCGCGATGCAGACCGCCATCGAGCAGGCGATGGTGGAGGAGGGCTACGTCCCGGACGTCGCGACGTGGGTGCGGGAGAACGCGTCCGACGCCGCGCTGGAGCGGCGCGCGCAGCTCGCGACGCGCACCATCGACATCCAGCCCGCCGCGCCATCGTTCAGCGCGGAGCTCGGGCCGGTCCCGGAGCGCGCGCGTGCGGCCGCCTTGCTCCCGCCGCGGCTCGTCACCGATGTGTCGGCCGCCGATCTTCGTCCGCCCGCCGCCGCGCGCCCCGCGGCGGTCGTCGCCTCCGTCGTTCCCGAGCCCGAGCCGAGCGCGCCGGGCATCATGGACGTGCGCGCGCTGGTGGCGCGCGCCGCCGCCGCCCCCGGACCACGTCCCAGCGCGCCCGGAAGAGCGGAGCGCTCGCTCCCGCAGCTCGATCACCGCGCGGCCCCCTCCGCCTCCGCGCGCGACGGCGCGCCATCGCGCGCCGATCACGACGATTCCCGCGCCGCGCCCGCCCGCGACGTCCCGCACGTCGGGCCCGCGACGAAGCCGAAGCCCCGCGGCGCCGGCGCGCGCGCGAGCGGCTGGACGAAGCTCGCCGTCCTCGCCACGGTCCTGGCGCTCGTCCTCGCCGGCGTGCTGCTGCTCCTGCCGATGGTCGTGCGCGATCGCATCGTCGCCTCGGCGCGCTCGGCGGGCGTCATTCTCACCATCGAGCGCGTCGGCATGGGCGTCTCGGGCATCTCGCTGCGCGGGCTCACCGCGAAGGTAGAGCGCATCCCGAGCGCCGACCTCAGGGCCGACGAGATCTTCGTGAGCGGCTTCTCCGCGCGCGAGTTGCGCGTGCGCGGCCTCGCCGTCACGCTCGGCGGCCCCGCCACCGAGGTCGGGCCTGCCCTGGTGAAGCTCTACGAGGACAACCGCGCACGCATCGCCGGCACGCCGGGCGACCCGCGCAAGATCTCGGTGGTCGCCGCGCGCCTCACGTGGACGGGCATCCTCGGCGTGGGCACGAGCCTCGAGGCCGCCGAGATCGGCGCGGAGCTCGAATCCCGAGGGACGCTGAGCGAGGACGTCCGCGCGAACCTCGGCAACGTGCAGATCAGGACCGCGCACACGACGCTCGGCCCGTGGGCCGGCGCGTTCGACCGCAACCCCACCACCTCGCGCTTTCGCCTGCTCTTGGATCCGCCCGTCCCCGACGGTCCCAGCGCGCTGCTGGTGTGGGGGCGCGTGTCGCCGCTGCACCTCACGGTGAAGATCCCGCGCTCGCCCCTCGCGCGCCTTGGCCTCCGCGCCGCGGACCTGGGGCTGCCCGCCGATGATCGCACCGAGCTCGAGCTGAAGCTCGAGGGCGGCCAGAACCCGAACATGCGCATCGAGGGCTCGGGGCGGCTCGATCTCTTCGGGGCGCGCCTGAAGGCGCTGAAGACGCCCGTCGACGCGAAGCTCGAGGGCTTCGCCTCGGGCATGCCCGGCAAGCCCCTCGATCTCGAGAAGACGGTCGCCACCGTCGGCCCGTTCGTGGCGAACGTGACCGGGACGATCGCGCCGAGCGACCTCGGCTTTCGCCTCGACGCGGCCTGGCGCACCATCCCCATCCCCTGCGAGAGGCTCGTTCGCGCCGAGGCCAGATCGCTCGGCCCGATCGCGGCGGCGCTCCAGGAGCTCGCCCACGCGAGCGGCGCGGCGCGGGTCACGGGCACGGCGGTCGCGTCCGGCCTCGTGAGGTACGACGCGGCGAGCCCCGACGAGGCGACCAGCACGATCGTCACGCGCGAGACGTGCGGCCTCTCGCTGTTCGGGCTCTGAGACGGTCCGTCTGGACAGCGCACGAAAAGGCCGCTAAGAACTGCGCGCCATGCGTGGATTCCTCCAGCCCTCCCTCCGTAACAACCCCTCCGACGCCCAGCAGGCCTTTACCAAGCTGTCGCGTCACCGTCGCGCCAACCTCGCCGAGGCCGCGCAGACGAACCTGCTCAAGGCCTCGCAGTGGGCCCGCGGCGAGACCGTCGCGCAGCCCATCGCCGACGCGCTCGCCGAGCACCTGAAGGCGTACCAGGCGAAGGCCGCGAAGAAGTCCGGCGCCTGACCCACGAAACGGATCGGCGCGCCGCCGCGTTCGCGGCGGACGGGATCCGTCTGTCATGATCCTGGCGGCTCGCCAGGGCCGGAAGCCGCGGGAACTCTGCGCGCGCCGCGCGGCCCAAGCACCGATGATGGTGTTCTCCCAGCTGTTTTCCAATCCCTTCGTTCGATCCTCCTTCCTCGGCTTGGCGGTCGTCGCGACGGTCGCTACCAGCCAACCGGCCGCGTGGAGCCTGAGCGATACCACCAAGCCCGAGCACCTCGCGCTTGCGGCCGGCGCCGCGACCGAGCGGACCGTCGCGTACGAGGCGAGCAAGGCCAGCGTCCAGCTCCAGCTCGAGACGTTCGCGACGACGGGCGGCGAGGTCCGCGTCGTCGCGGAGGGCTGCGGCCTCGACCGACTGCGGTGAGGCCGGCGCCAGCCGGTACGTCACGCCGTACCTCTCGGCGTACTGCAGCGGCAAGAGCGCGACGGTCACGGTGCGCAGCGAGAACGTGGGCGCGGCGCCGATCGCCTGCGACCTGAGCTTCGAGGCCACCATCACTGGCCCCGGCGGCGATACGGAGGCGCCCCGCGACGCGTTCGTCCGCGTGCGGACGGTGCCGTGAGGCCTGCCCGCGTCGCCGTCGTGCTGGCGGTGGTGGTGCTCTTCGTGAACGACCACCTCCTCAAGCACGCGTTCCCGGGCCTCGTGACCGGCAAGCTCTCCGATGTCGCGGGCATGATCTTCTTTCCGGTGCTGCTCGCCGCGCTCTGCTGGCCGCTCACGCCCGCGGCCCTCCGCACCGATGCCGCCCAGGATCGCCTGCTCGCCCTCGCATGCGTCGCCACGGCCGTCGTCTTCACGCTGACGAAGACCACCGCCCTCGCGCACGGCCAGCGCCTGCCCCGGCTCGCGCGCGTCGTGCTGGTGCGCGACCCGAGCGACGTGCTCGCCGCCCCGTTCCTGCTCCTCGCCTACGCGGCGGGCCGGCGTGGTGGCCAGCTCCGCCTGCTCAGCCGTTCTTCTTCGCGAAGTCCTTCATGAAGCCCGCGAGGATCTCCACCCACCCGAGCTCCACCGCGTTGTAGAGCGACGCGCGGATGCCGCCCACCGACCGGTGCCCCTTGAGGCCGATCATGTTCTGCGCGGTGGCCTCCTTCACGAAGGTCTCCTCGAGCTCGGGGGTCGGCAGCCGCCAGACCACGTTCATGATCGAGCGCGAGGTCGGGTCCACCGGGCAGCGGTAGAAGCCGCCCGAGGCCTCGATCGCGTCGTAGACGAGCGCGGCCTTCTTCCTGTTCCGCGCCTCGATGGCGGGCACGCCGCCCTCGCCCTCGAGCCACTGGAGCGTGTTGCGCACGAGGTAGATGCCGAACGTGGCCGGGGTGTTGAAGAGCGACTGGTTCTCGGCGTGCGTGCGGTACTGGAAGATGGCCGGCAGATCCTTGCGGCCCTGCGCGATGAGGTCCTTCTTTGCCGCGACGATGGTGACGCCGCTCGGACCGATGTTCTTCTGCGCGCCGCCGTAGATCAGGTCGAACTGCGCCGCGTCCACGGTGCGGCCGACGATGTCGCTCGACATGTCGACGAAGACCGGAGCGTCTGCCTTCGGAAACGGCGTCGACGCGTCGAGCGCGTACTCGACGCCGTGGATGGTCTCGTTGCTCGTGCAGTGCAGGTAGGCCGCGCCCTTGGTGAGCGAGAGCTCGCTCTGCGCCGGCACGCGCGCGTAGCCCTTGTCCTTCTCGGTGGTGGCCGCGATGTGGACCTCGCCGCCGCCGAGCGTGGCGCACGCCCTCGCCTCTCCCACCGCCTTCTCGCCCCACGCGCCGTTGACGACATAGTCGGCGGTCTTGCCCTTCTCGAGGAAGTTCATCGCGAGCTGCGCGAACGCCATCGACGCGCCGCCCTGCACGAAGAGCACGGCCCAGTCCTTGGAGAGCCCGAGGTGCTTTGCCACCAGCGCCATCGCCTCGAAATGCACCTTCTCGTAGACCTTCCCGCGGTGCGAGTGCTCCATGACGCTCATCCCGGAGCTCTCGAAATCCAGCAGCTCGGCGCGGGCGCGCTCGAGGGCAGCAAGGGGCAGCGACGCAGGACCAGCATTGAAATTCAGGGCTCGGCTCATCGTGCGCGCGAAGATACCGCGTTCGGCGTTACACTGCGACCCGTGAGGCGAGCGCTCCCGTCGCTGCTGGCCGTGTCGGTCGTGTCGGTCGTGTCGGTCGCCACGTCTGCGTGCAACGCCAAGGCGACGCATGCAGAATGCACGGACATGCTCGACCGCTACATCGACATGATGGTCGCCGGCGACCCGGAGCTCGCGGAGATGCCCCCGGCCGAGGCGCGCGCCTCGCGCGAGACGAAGAAGACGCTCCGCAAGGGCGAGGCGAGCTACAAGCGTGTGCAGGAGCAGTGCGAAGCCGAGGTCTCGCGCCGGGAATACCGGTGCGCGATGAAGGCCCCCACCCCGGAGACTTGGCAAGCATGCATCGATTGATTCGGTCGTCCCTCAACGCTTCGCTGTTCGGTCTCCTCGTGCTGGCGATCGGGTGCGGAGGCGGAAAAAAGCCCGCCACCACGTCTGCCGACAGCGATGCCGGGAGCGACGGCGGTGACGACACCGCCAGCGCCGACGGCAAGGGTGACGGCGGCCCCGGCGCCGAGAAGAAGGACGAGTGCATCGGCTTCGACATCGCGAACGTCGAGGACCTGCTCCTCAAGAGCGCCTGCGAGGAGCCGAACACCAAGCCCGACTCCCTCACGCCCATCGACCTCAAGGGCAAGCTCGAGGTCATCGTGAGCGCGAGCCCGATGAAGGTCGCGCCCGGCGGCAAGTCGGACCTGCTCGTCACGTTCGCGAACAAGTCGAAGGATCCGCTGATCCTCCACTTCCGGATCGATCCCGTCGCGCGCTTCGACGTCGAGGTCTGGGACCAGCCCACCAAGAAGGGCCCGAAGCGCGCCGACCTGCCCACCGGCGCCGCGCCGCCGCCCCCCAAGGGCATGTCACAGCCCGGCCCGAGCGAGGTGAAGTCGGCGAAGATCACCATCGCCGCCAACGGCAGCGCGCGTGCCCGCATCCCGTGGGAAGCGGTCAAGACGAAGTGGGCGCCGGAGAAGGTCCGCGGAACGCCCTCGGAGCGCGGCTTTCCGCGCGTGCCGGCGGGCCCACTCCCCAAGGGCAAGTACACGGTCAAGGTCGTCACTCCCCTCGTCGGCGTCTCGGAAGGCGTCGATCACGAGATGAGCACGCCGAGGGTCGAGATCGAGATCGGCGGATGAGCGACGAGGCCGCCGCCAGCACGCCGCTCTCGGACGCGCCGTCCGAGCGGCGTGGCGCCTTTCGTGCCGTCTTCTTCGGGACGCCGCAGTTCGCGGTGCCCTGCCTCGAGGCGCTCGTCGAGATCGCCGACGTGGCGGCGGTGGTCTGCCAGCCGGACAAGCCCGCAGGGCGCGGCCTCGAGGTGACCCCGCCGCCCGTCAAGAAGCGCGCGCTCGAGCTCGGGCTGACCGTCGTGCAGCCGACGAAGCTGAAGACCGGCGAGTTCGCGCAGTGGCTGCGACACCAGAACGTCGACGTCGCGCTGGTCGTCGCCTACGGGCGCATCCTCCCCAGGGACGTCCTCGATGCTCCGCGCCTCGGCTGCGTCAACGTGCACGCCTCGCTCCTGCCGAAGCTCCGCGGCGCGGCGCCGATCACCTGGGCCGTGGTGCGCGGTGAGCCGGAGACGGGCGTGACGCTCATGCAGATGGACGAGGGCATGGACACGGGCGCCATGCTCCAGACGTTCGCGACGCCCATCACCGAAGAGGAGACCGCGGGCGAGCTCTCGGAGCGCCTCTCCGCGCTGGGCGCGCTGGCGACGCGCAAGGGCCTGCCGACCTTCGTGAGCGGCGGCTACACGCCCCGGCCGCAGGACCACACGAAGGCCACGCTCGCGCCGATCCTCAGGAAGGGGGACGGTCGCATCGACTTCGGCAAGCCCGCGCGCGCGGTGCACGATCACGTCCGCGGCATGACGCCGTGGCCGGGCGCCTCCACCACGTCGCGCGGCAAGCTGTTGAAGGTGCACGCCACGCGCGTCACCGACATCCCGGCGGGCGCCGCCGCGCCGGGCACGGTCGTGTTCGCCGACAAGAGCCGCGTGATCATCGCGTGCGGCGAACGCGGCGTGGAGCTCACGCGCGTGCAGCTCGAGGGCAAGAAGCCGGTGAGCGCGGGCGACTGGTTCCTGGGCCGCGGCGTCGCCGAAGGCGACCTCCTCGGCTAGCCCTCCCAGCGGGGACCTTGGAGACCGAGATTCACGGAACGATCGGAGCCTCGGCGCGTCTTCGAGGCAGGTCGGCGCGACCTGGCAGATCGCCGCGAGGCGCGGGTGCGCGCTCGAAAAATGCTCCGCGTCTCCGAGGCTCCCGTGAAGTCTCGGTCCCGGCGCTTGCCGACGAAGGGTGATGGTGGCGCTTGCGTTTCGCGCGCTGCGGACGAAGCTTCCACCTCTAGCCTTGGCCGCCAGACCGCGAAAACCCGCCGCGCCGAAGACCGACGCGCTCGGTGCATTCCACCCCGCGACCCGGGAGTGGTTTCGCGCCGCGCTCGGTGAGCCCACGCTCGCGCAGGAGCTTGCCTGGCCGCACATCCGGGCGGGTGAGACCACCCTTTTGCTCGCGCCGACCGGGTCGGGCAAGACGCTCGCAGCGTTCCTCTCGGCGGTCGATCGCCTCGCCCAGGAGAAGCGCTCCGAGAGCGAGGCGCGGTCGAAGCTCCGCGTGCTCTACGTCTCGCCGCTGAAGGCGCTCGCCGTGGACGTCGAGCGTAACCTGCGCGCGCCGCTCGCGGGCGTGGCCGAGGCCGCAGCGCGCCTCGGTACTCCGCTGCGCCGGCTCGACGTGGCGGTGCGCACCGGCGACACGCCGACGGCCGAGCGCGCGCGGATCCTGCGCGCGCCGCCCGACATCCTCATCACCACCCCCGAGTCGCTGTACCTGCTGCTCACCTCGTCGCAGCGCGAGCTGCTGGCGGCGGTCGACACTGTCATCATCGACGAGATCCACCAGATGGCCGCGAGCAAGCGCGGCGCGCATCTCTTCCTCTCGCTGGAGCGCCTCGAGGCGATGCGCCCCGACCGCCCGCTCCAGCGCATCGGCCTGTCGGCGACGCAGCGGCCACTCGAGGAGATCGCGCGGCTCCTCGGCGGCTTCCAGCACGTCGAGGCGCCGGGCGAGGCGTCGGCGAGCGCGAAACCGAAGGCGAGGTCGCGGAAGGGCCGGCCGCTCACGCCTCGGCCCGTGTCCATCGTCGATGCGTCGTCGAAGAAGGCGCTCTCCATCACCGTCGAGGTGCCGCCGCCCCTGCCCGACGGGCTCGCGGGCCCGGTCGACGACGAGGAGAACCCGGAGGTGCGCTCGATCTGGCCGCAGCTCCACGTGCGCCTCGTCGAGCGCATCCGGGCCGCGCGCTCGACCATGGTGTTCGTCAACAGCCGGCGCCTCGCCGAACGGCTGGCGACGGCGCTGAACGAGACCGCGGGCGAGGAGCTCGCGCTCGCTCACCACGGCTCGCTGGCGAAGGACAGCCGCCGCGCCATCGAGGAGCGCCTGAAGGCGGGCGAGCTGCCGGCCATCGTCGCGACGTCGTCGCTCGAGCTCGGCATCGACATGGGCGCCGTCGACCAGGTGATCCAGGTCGAGGCGCCGCCCTCGGTGGCCTCGGGCATCCAGCGCATCGGCCGCGCGAGCCACCACGTCGGCGGCGTCCCCTCGGGCGTGCTCGTGCCGAAGCACAAGCAAGATCTCCTCGCCTGCGCCGCGGCCGCGGCCGGCATCGAGACCGGCGACGTCGAGGAGACGTACTTCGCGCGCAATCCGCTCGACGTGCTCGCTCAGCAGATCGTGGCCATCGCCGCGGTCGGCATCCCGCGCGTCGCGCCCGTCGCCGGAGCCACGCCCAAGGCGCGGCGCGCGAAGAAGGCCGAGGAGACGGAGCGGGAGGTCGAGACCGAGGTGGAGGCCATCTGGGACCTCGTGCGCCAGGCCGCGCCGTTCAGCGAGCTGCCGCGTACGAGCTTCGATGGCATCCTCGACATGCTCTCGGGCCGCTACCCGAGCGACGAGTTCTCCGATCTCCGGCCGCGCATCACGTGGGACCGGACGCGCGGCGTCGTCACCCCGCGCGCGGGGGCCAAGCGCCTCGCCATCCAGAACGCCGGCACCATCCCCGACCGCGGGCTCTACGGCGTGTTCCTCCAGGACGGCAACGACCGCAGCGACCGCGAGGCGGACGACGCCGGGCGACCGCGCGTCCCCTCCGAGAACCCCAAGAGCAAGTCGAGCAAGCGCGTCGGCGAGCTCGACGAGGAGATGGTCTTCGAGCTGCGCGAGGGCGAGGTCTTCCTCCTCGGCGCCTCGTCGTGGCGCGCCGAGCAGATCACGCGCGACCGCGTGCTCGTGACGCCTGCGCCCGGCGTACCGGGAAAGATGCCGTTCTGGCACGGCGACCGTCCGGGCCGCACCGTCGCGTTCGGCACGCGCATCGGCAAGCTCACGCGCACCATCGCTGCCCTCGGGCCCGCCGAAGCGACGCGCGTGCTGCGCACCGAGCACCACCTCGATGCGCTCTCCGCGAGCGATCTGATCGGGTACGTGAAGGACCAGGTCGCCGCCACCGGCACCGTCCCCAGCGACAAGACCATCGTCGTGGAGCGCGTGCCCGACGAGCTCGGTGACCTCCGCATCTGCGTGCTCACGCCGTTCGGCGGCCGCGTCCACGCGCCCTGGGCGATGGCCACGCTGCGCAAGCTGCGCGACGCCCGCGCCGGTGACATCGAGGCCGTCTCGACCGACGACGGCATCGTCTTCCGCGTGCCCGGCGGCGAGGGGCCGCTGCCCGTCGAGCTGCTGTTCCCTTCCCCGGACGAGATCGAGGACGCGGTGACCCGCGAGCTCGGCGGCTCGTCGATGTTCGCCGCGCGCTTCCGCGAGGCGGCGGCCCGCGCGCTCCTCTTGCCGCGCAACCACATCGGCAAGCGCACGCCGCTGTGGGCGCAGCGCAAGCGCTCCGCGGATCTGCTCGCGGTCGCACAGCAGTACCCCTCCTTCCCCATCGTCCTCGAGACCTACCGCGAGTGCCTGCGGGACGCGTTCGATCTGCCTGCGCTCGTGGATCTGCTGCGCGCCGTGGAGTCGCGGAAGATCCGCGTCGTCACCATCGACGTCACGACGCCCTCGCCGATGGCGGCCTCGCTTCTCTTCTCGTTCGTCGGCAACTTCATCTACGACCAGGACGCGCCCGCCGCCGAGCGCCGCGCCCAGGCGCTCACCATCGACCACGCGCAGCTCCGCGAGCTGCTCGGCGAGACCGAGCTCCGAAAGCTGCTCGATCCCGACGTGGTGCTCGAGCACGGCCGCCAGCTCCAGCGCCTCGATCGGCCGCTCCGCCACGCCGATGCGCTGCACGATCTCCTGCTGTGGCTCGGCGATCTCGGCGAGGACGAGATCCGCCGGCGGACCGATCCCGCGCTCGTGACCGACGGCAAGCCCGCGGTCGACCCCGCGACCGTGACGTCGTGGATCGAGGGGCTCGTCCGCGATCGGCGCGTCGTGCGCGTGCGCATCGCCGGCGAGGAGCGCTACGTCGCGGTGGAGGACGTGGCGCGCTACCGCGACGCGCTGGGCGTGGTCCTCGAGCGCGGGCTGCCCGAGGTGTTCCTCGCAGCGACCAAGGACGCGCTCACGAGCCTGGTCGCGCGCTACGCGCGGACGCACGGCCCGTTCACCGCCAGCGAGATCGCAGCGCGCTGGGGACTCGGCGAGGCCTCGGTCACCAGCGCGCTGGACCGCCTCGTGGGCGGCGGCAAGATCGTCACCGGCACGTTCCTGCCGTCGTCCAGCGCGGCGCGCGCGCGTGGTCGCACGAGCGGCGCGCCGCTCGAGTACTGCGACGCCGAGGTGCTCGGCTCGCTGAAGCGCAAGACCCTCGCGCGCCTTCGCAAGTCGATCGAACCGGTCGCGCCCGAGGCGTTCGCGCGCTTCCTCGGCGACTGGCAGGGGATCATCGCGCCCGACGACGTGCGCGCAGCGCGCCTCTCGAGCTCGCCTACCGAGACCCTGCTGCGCGCCATCGGTCAGCTCGAGGGCTGCCCGGTGCCCGCCTCGGTGCTCGAGTCCGAGGTGCTGCCCGCGCGCGTGCCCGGGTATCGCTCGCATCTGCTCGACCAGCTGCTCGCCTCGGGCGAGGTGGTGTGGGCGGGCATCGAGCCGATCGGCTCGCAGGACGGGCGCATCGCGCTCTACCTGGCCGACCGCGAGCCGCTGCTCGCGCGTGGTCCTGCCACCGCGGATGCGGTGCCGAGCGGCGCGCTCCACGAGAAGGTGCGGGAGCTGCTGGCCCGTCGCGGCGCGGTATTCTTCGCGGACATGACGCGCACGCTCGCCACCTACCCCGCCGACATCCTCGCGGCGCTCTGGGACCTCGTGTGGGCCGGCGAGTTGACCAACGACACGCTCGAGCCGCTGCGCAGCAACCTCGCGGCGGGCCGCAAGACCGAGCGCCGAGGGCGCCCTTCTCCGCGTCCCGCCCGGCTCGGGCCGCGCGGCAGCGAGGGTCGCTGGTCGCTGCGCCGCGCGCGCTGGGAGCGCGAGCCCTCGAGCACCGAGCGCGCCACGGCGATCGCGAAGGCGATGCTCGAGCGCTACGGCGTCGTCCTGCGCGAGGCGCCGCACGCCGAGGGCCTGCCCGGCGGCTTCGCGAACGTCTACGACGTGTATCGCGCGCTCGAGGACCAGGGCCGCGTGCGCCGCGGGTACTTCGTCGCCGAGCGCGGCGCGACGCAGTTCGCGCTGCCCGGCGCGGAGGAGCGGCTGCGCGCGAAGCGCCCCGACGACGAGGAGCCACGCACGCTGGTCCTCGCCGCGACCGACCCCGCGAATCCGTGGGGCGCGCTCGTCCCGTGGCCCCGCATCGAGACCATCAGGGCGTCGGCGATCGACGACGCCGCGGACGTGTCGCCGCCGGAGCGCGCCGCGAAGGCGGAGCCCAGCCCGCCCGCGCGCAGCCCGCAGCGCGCGCCGGGCGCCCGCGTGATCCTGCACGATGGACGGCTGCTCGCGTGGGTCGGGCGCGGCGGGCAGAGCCTCGCGACGTTCCTCCCGCCGGACGAGCCCGATCGCACGCACGCTGGCGAAGCGCTGGGCAAGGCGCTGGTGGGGATGGCGCAGCGGCGCGCACGCACCGCCATGATCGCGACCATCGATGGCGCCCCCGCGCTCGAGAGCGCGTTCGCCAGGACGCTCAACGCGCACGGCTTCGTGGGGCGGCGCGGCGCGCTCGTCTACATCCCCACGCTCCCTCGCGGCTCCGAGGGACGGCGCGGCGACTTCGCCCGCACCTTCGCGGAGCGGGGCGTGGTCCAGCTGCCGCGGGAGTCCGCGCCCGTGAGCACGCCGGTCCCGACGTCGCCGTCCGCCTCCCCGCCTTCGTACGACGGCGAGGAGTGGGACGACGACGACGTGGACTTCGACGCCGACGAGCTCGGCCAGGATCTCGCGGCGATCGGCGCCGGTGGCGCGCCGCTCGACCTCGACACCCCGCCCGACGAGGAAGGCGCGCCGGGCGCGCATGCCTGAGGGCGACAGCATCCATCGCCTCGCGGCGAAGCTACGGCCCCGGCTGGTGGGCCGCGAGGTCCGCTCCTTCGCGGCGCACAACATCGCCGACGCCGTGGCGGACACGGTGGTGGGCCACACCGTGGTGGCGGTGGTGGCGCTGGGCAAGAACCTGCTCGTCCGCTTCGACGACGAACGGACGCTCCACATCCACCTCCGCATGCTGGGACGCGTGCGCTTCGAGCGCCCGCGGTCCTCGTACTGGAAGCCGCGCAGCGTCCCGCACCAGCTGCGCCTCGATGTGGGGGGCGCGGTGGTGGTCGGTGATCGCATCCCGGTGCTGCGCCTGCTCCGCGCGGGCGCGGTGCGTACCGCGCCCGACCTCGCGGGCCTCGGGCCGGATCTGCTCGCCGCGGAGGTCGACGAGGAAGAGTGCGTGCGCCGCTTGCGCGCGCTCGGCTCGCGCGCCATCGGCGAGGCGCTCCTCGTGCAGCGCGCGCTCGCGGGGATCGGGAACATCTACAAGTCCGAGACGCTCTTCCTCGAGAAGGTCCATCCGCTCACGCCGGTCGCCGCGCTCACCGACGCGCAGGTCCACGCGCTCGTCCACCGCGCCGCGGTGCTCCTCGCCGCGAACCTCGGGCGGGGCCCGCGGATCACGCGGCCCTCGCTGGCCGGGCCGCGCTTCTGGGCCTACGGACGCCGGGGCAAGACCTGCTTTCGCTGCCGGACCGCCATCGCTATGGTCCGGCAGGGAGCGCCGCCGGGCCGCTCGTCGTACTATTGTCCGAGCTGTCAGGTCCCGAGCGCGTCATGAGCAACCCCCGCACCGACCGCTTCCTCGACGAGATCCGCGTGGAGTTCCCGCGCTTCCGGATCAGCAAGAAGCGCACGAGCCTCCTCCAGCGCGCCATTCACGTCGCGCTCGCGGTGCTCACGCTGGGCGGCCAGCGCGTCTACATGACGCGCTATCACACCGTGCTCTTCGGCACGCTCTGGGTGCCAGACGCGTGGGATGCGATGTCCGACGCCGACCAGTACATCCTGCTCCGTCACGAGCGCGTGCACCTCCGCCAGCGGAAGCGCATGGGGGACGTCGTGATGACGTTCGTGTACCTCGTGCCGTTCTTTCCGCTGTTCTTCGCGTGGGGCCGCGCGCGCATCGAGTGGGAGGCATACGCGGAGACCATCCGCGCCACCGCCGAGGTGCTCGGCATCGACGCCGCCGCCAACCTCCGCCCGCACATCGTGAAGCGCTTCACCGGCCCGGAGTACGGCTGGATGTGGCCCTTCCCGAAGGCGGTGAACCGCTGGTTCGACGAGGCCCTCGCCGACGTGCGCGCCGAGCTCGGAGCCTGAAGCGCAGGCGGATGCCCTTCGCGTCCTCGTGACGCTGTCGCATTTCGCTTGCGCCGGAGGCGCCACAAGGCTGGCATCCGCTCATGGACCCGTACGCGCCAATCAACGGTATCTCGCTCGAGCGCTACGCGGACCTCGCCGCCGACGTCTCGGAGATCAGCGATGCCGCGCAGCAGGCGGATACCGTCGGGCGAAAGGGCGTGAGCCCGATCGACTGGGAGGCAGCGAAGGCTGGCTGGACCGCGCGCATGCAGGACATGTCGCTGATGGGCCAGGTGGCGACGCGCTTCATGCCGCTCTACCAGGCCGCGCTCGCGCGCCGATCGCCGGCACCGCAGGTGAGCTACGAGGACTACGTGGCAATGTGCGGCTGTCCGCCGGTCATGGGCTTCGAGGGAATGCTTGCACACTACAAGGTGACCATGGCGCAGTGGACCCAGATCGCGGGCCACTGGAACGCGGTCATCCCCACGAGCCCGCAGTACATGCAGCACGGGATGCTCGTCGAGCAGGAGGCCGCGCGGCTCCGCGCCGGCGGCGCGCCACGGCCCATCGCCTCGCTCGGTGGCGGCGCGGGCAGCGCGGGTCAGGTGCCCGCCGCCGCGCTGAGCACGGGCCACGCGGTGTCGGGGGCGATGCCGGGCGCGGTCCCGCCACCCGGCTACGGCGCAGCGCCGGCCTATCCGCAGCCGTACCCGGCTCAGGCCGCGCCCGGTTACGCCGCGCCGCAGCCCGGCTACCCTCCGCCGGGGTACGCGCCGCAGCCGGGGTACCCGCAGCAGGGCTACCCGCAGCAGGGCTACCCGCAGCTGGGCTATCCGCAGCCGGGCTATCCGCAGCCGGGCTATCCGCAGCAGGCGGGCTACAACCCGCAGGCCGCGACGTTCGGCAACGAGGTGGGAAACGCGTTCAACGCGTTCGGAGACGCGCTCGGCTCGTTCGTGAACGGCGCGGTCTCGCCGTTCGTGGTGGGCACGCAGGTGCTCGTGCAGTGGTCCGACGGCCGACGCTACCCGGCCACCGTGACGATGGCCGCGAACGGCCAGGTGCAGGTCCACTTCCCGGACGGCCGCCAGGTGTGGGTCCCCCAGAACGTGGTCACGCGAAGAAGCTGACGGCTGCCAGCGTCTTCCGTTCCGCTCACTTGGCGCGCGAGAAGACGGCGACGCCGATGCGGCCCGCGCCCTTGCGCGCGATCACGTCGACCCGGTACGGGATGGCGATCGGCGAGATGGGGCACGTCGCGGTCTTGCCCTTGCCGAGGACCGCAGGGTTCTTGTCGGTGGCGCCCGAGCGGCCCGCCTCGACGTTGAACAGCGGCGGCGCGAGGAGCTTCACCTCGACGGTCGACACCTGGAGCGGCGCGGACGCCGCGATGATCGTGTAGCAACGCCCCGGCTGGAGCGTGACGAGGCTGTTGAAGACCGCGCCCTCGGCGAGCGTCGTGTGATTGATGGTGCCCTCGACGCTCATCCCCGGCGCGTCCTTCGCGGCCTGCGCCTGGATGCCGAGGTCGATGGCAGCGTCGAGCGCGGGCCCGGCGAGCGCGGCGAGCGAGCCCGACGGGGCGGCCGACCCCGAGGCGACCGGCGCGGCATCGGCCGCCGCGTCCGCCATCGTCAGCGCCGCGGCATCGGCGCCACCGTCGCCGATGGCGAGGCCGGCATCGGCGGTCATCGTCGGCACGACGGGGTCCTTCTTCCCGCAGGCCAGGGGAACGAAGGCAGCGGTCGCGAGCAGAACGACGAGGGGCAGAGTCTTGCGCATGGCGGCGCTTATACCAGGGCAAGCGCACTGCTGACACCCAACAGCTCACAGTTGGTGACCCTTTCGAGTTCTCCTTACACGACGTCGACGTGCAGGGTGGCGCCGCCGTCCTGCTTGGGTGTGATGCGCGCCGAAAGCTTGCGCCACGTGCCGTTGCCGTCGAGGCGGTCCGCCGCGACCATCGCCGCGGCCGTCTCGATCACCTCGGTCGGCGGATCGAGCGCGCGCAGCATGCCGGCGGTGTCGATCACGATCAGCTGCACCATCAAGCGCCGCGTGCCGGTGCCCGACGTGTCGAGCGTGAGCACGAAGAGCCCCTGGAGGTAGCCCTTGCTGCCACGCGCGAGCGCTGCGAGCGCGGCGTTCGCCACCGGCAGGAACAACGCGCGTGACGGCTCACGCAGCGTCTTCGCTGCGGCCGGCGGGGGCGGCGGCGCGGTCGAGACCGAGCTTCGCGTCGCGGGCGCCGCGGCGGGTCCGGGCGGCCGTGAGCCGCCCGTGCGCGGCTCGTAGATCTCCTTGATCGGCGGGATCGACCGGTAGGCGCGCGGCGGCGCCGACGAAGGCATGCGCCCGGCGGCCGGCGGCGGCGGCACCGAGAAGCGGCTCGCCGCGTCGATGGGCGCAGACGGGCGCGGGCGGTCGAAGAGCCCGATGAACTCGACGTCGCCGCCGACCTTGCGCTCGTGGATCGCCTCGGCACGCGCGACGAGGGCGCCGAGCTTCACCATCGTCGTTGCGTCTTCCTGGTCGAGATCGCCGACGACGCTCATGGACAGCTGCGGGACTCCACGGCTCTGGCCCTCGCGGAAGATGACGTCGCCGTGGGTGGCGGGCGCGCTCGAGGCCTGCCCCGACCAGCCCCAGCGCAGGATGCGGTCGTACGGCGTGTACGTCGCGAGCACCTCGCCGTAGAGGCGCGAGACGGATTCGCCGCGCCGGGTCTCGACCGTCGCGATGCGCGTGGCGGAGTCGAACCTCATCGCCTCGCCGCGCGCACCGTACTCGTCACGCTTGTCCGAGAGGCGACGGAGATCGCCTGCCAGCAGGAAGGAAAAGCGGCGCGTGGCCTCGTCGAGCGGCATCGGGACCACGTGATTCTACCCACGAGGGGTCAACTCCTTGTAGGGTACGCCGCGTAAGGAGATTCGCCGATGGCTCTTTCGTCTCGCAAGGTCCTCTTCGCTGTCGCCATCTTCAGCGCCATGCCGCTGCTCGTGGCATGTCCGAAGAAGGACCCGCCGCCCCCGGATGCCGCGCCCCCGCCGGCCGAGCCCGAGACGGGCACCGTCGTCCTGGCGCCGCTCGAGGAGGACGCCGGCCTCGACGCCGCGGACGCGGCCGACGCCGCGAAGAAGCTCGGACCTGGGGTGCCGACCAACGTGGCGCGCCTCCGGCAGTGCTGCGGACAGATCCGTGTCCAGGCGAAGGCGCTCGGCGCCTCCCCCGAGGCTGGCATGCTCCTCGCGGGCGCCGCGCAGTGCGACTCGCTGGCCGCGCAGGCGGGCCCGGGCGCGAACGCGCCGGAGCTCGGCATCCTGAAGACGGCGCTCGCCGGGCGAAACATCCCGCCGGTCTGCCAGGGGTTCTAGAGCACGGCGTCCTCGAGCACGGGGAAGTGATCGAAGCCGCGCGCCACGTGCGGCTTCTTGCCTTCCTCGTCTTCGATGAAGAGGCTTGAGCCCGCGAAGGGCTCGACCACGCCGATGCGCGTGAAGCCCGGCAGCGCGGACGCGCTGGTGGCCAGCAGCGCGTAGTCCTCGCCGCCCTCCAGCGCCAGGTCGAGCGCTGCGCGGCCGAGCCGCCGCGCCGCCGCGACCAGCGCCGCCGGCGACAGCGCAGCGAGCAGGCGCGCATCGAGGACCAGCGCCACCCCGCTCGCCTCCGCCAGCTGCGCGGCGTCGTGGCCGAGGCCGTCCGACACGTCGATGGCCGCGCTGGCCACGCCGCCGAGCGCCCTTCCCTGCGCGAGGAGCGCGGTCGGGCGGCGCCACGCCGCGAGGCACATCGCGATGCTTGCATCTTGCACGCGTGCATCCTGCATCAAGAGCCCGAGCCCGGCGGCGGCGAGGCCCACTGCGCCGGCCAGCCACACGCCGTCACCTGGGCGAGCGCCCGAGCGAAGGACGGGCTGCGCCGCGCGCCCGAGGAGCGTGGTGGTGATCGACGTCTCGCTGCCGCGCGCGAGGTTCCCGCCCACGACCGGGGCGCCCACCGTGCGTGCGGCCGCCGCCTGACCGCGCGCGAACGCGTCCAGCGCGTCGTCGTCGAACGACGGCGCGAGCACGAGCGACGAGAGCGCCGCCACCGGCGCGGCGCCCATCGCCGCGAGGTCGCTGCTCGCCGCCATGAAGCTTCGCCACCCGATGTCCTCCCAGCCCACCCAGCGCAGATCGAAGTGCGTGCCCTCCACCTGCGCGTCGACGGTCCACACGAGATCGGGATCGAGCACCGCCGCGTCATCGCCGATGCCGAGGCGAACGCCGGGCGCTGCGCCGCCGAGCTGGGCCTCGAGCCGCGCGATCCGCGCGCGCTCGCTCACGACCCGGCCGGCGGAGGCACGCGCGAAGGCAGCGTGCGCCGGGCTTGCGCCGAGGGCAGCCGCACCACGAAGACCGTACCGGCGGGGTCGTTGCCCTCGATGGTCACCGTGCCGCCGTGCGCGTCGACGATGCGCTTCACGATCGACAGGCCGAGGCCGGTCCCGCCGTACTCGCGCGTCGACGAAGAATCGACCTGGTAGAACGCGTCGAAGACGCGGGTGCGCTCGGATGAGGGGATGCCGATCCCCGTGTCGCTCACGGTCACCTCGACCTCGCGGCGCATGGGCGCAAGCAGCACCGATCCGGCATCGTCGTCGTCGTCGTCGCTGGGGCCGCCCACGCCGTCCAGCACGCGCGTGCGGAGCGTGACCTTGCCGCCGCGGGGCGTGAACTTGAGCGCGTTTTCGACGAGGTTGAGGAAGACCTGGCGCAGACGCTCGGCATCGCCGGAGAGCTCGCACGCGACGTTGTCGCTCTCGAGCGTCAGCTCGACCTGCTTCTTCAGCGCGACCGGCGCGAGCGTCGAGACCACCTCCTTGAGCACGGGGGCGATCTGGGTCGAGGCCTGGCGGAGCGACATGGTCCCGCTGTCGAGCTTCGAGAGATCGAGCAGCCCCATGATGAGACCGAGCAGCTGCTCGCCCTTGCCGTGGATGGTCTTCACGAACTCCGACTGCTCCTCGGAGAGCGGCCCCGCGATGCCCTCGGCGAGCATCTCGGAGTAGCCGATGATCGACGTCAGGGGCGTCCGCAGCTCGTGGCTCACGGTGCCGAGGAAGTTCGACTTGAGGCGGTCGAGCTCCTTCAGCTTGGCGAGCGCCTGCTCGAGCCGGGCGGTCTTCTCCTCGAGCGCGCGGTAGCTCTCGCGCACGCTGTAGAGGTGCAGCTTGCTCGTGACGAACGCCTTGTGGCTGCTGAAGATGATGAGCTCGAGGGTGGTCTTGAGGTGGCGCGCGATGCGCGCGAGCGCCTCCGGCTTCACGCGCGCGACCTGGGCGAGGCGGTCGTTCGCCTGCAAGATGTCGAGCTTGGTCACCGTCCTCTCGAGCGAGGGCGGCGCGTCACGAAGGCCGGCGGGCGCGTAGGGGCCGAGCACGATGCGGCCGATGCGGCGGCCCTCGTAGTCGAGCGAGACGATGCGGTAGGCGAGGCCGGTGAAGCAGGCATGCACGACGTCCCCGTCGTCCCCGGGGTCGACGCTCTTCGCGGCGCTGACCGTGGCGCCGCACGCGAGGCGCCCCGCGGACACCTCGTTGACGAGCGTGCAGACGTCGAGATCGCTCGCGACATTGACGAGGAGCGCGCCCTGGGCGGAATAGACCCGGACGTTGATCCCGAAGAGCGTCTGGATGCTGCGGCACATCTCTTCGAGGGAGTCGCGATCGACGACATCCTCGATGCGCACGGTGACGTCGCCGACGACGTCGAACGCGCTGACCGGCGTGTTGCCCACGGTGGGTGACGGGGCGCTCACGTGGTGGGCCCTCCGGGGCGCCGGCCGCCGACGCACGCCGCCGAGAGCGCCGCGGCCTTGCCGGCGTGACCGAGGCTGGCCGCCGCCATCTCCAGGAACGCTGCCGGGCCGAGGCCGAGCTTCGCCTTGAGATCGTGCTCGGCATCGAGGCGTTGCCAGGAGCGATCGAGCAGGCCGAAGAAGCACTCGAGCACGCCCTCGCCCTTCATGGCGCACGCCTTGTAGACCGGCTCCTTGCCGCGCCGCGCGAGGTCGTCGATCTCGTCGTCGGTGCGGACGTTCGGGAGATCCCGCTTGTTGAACTGGATCACCATCGGCATCTTGGAGAGCGAACGACCGAGCTCCTTGAGGTTGGCGCGGAGGTCGAGGAACGACTCAGCGTTGTTCTCGGTCTCGGCGATCTGCGAGTCGGCAACGAACACGATGCCGTCCGCCCCCTGGAGCACGAGCCGCCGCGTCGACGAGTGGACGACCTGGCCCGGCACGGTGAAGACCTTGACGCGCAGGCTCATGCTCCCCGCGTCGGTCTCGGCCTTGAAGACGAGCGGCAGCATGTCGAAGAAGAGGGTGCGATCGTCCTTCGTCTCGAGCGTCATCAGGCGGCCGCGGCTACCCTCCCGAACGAGCTCGTGGAGCGCCTTCAGGTTCGTGGTCTTGCCGCTCAGCGCAGGCCCGTAATAAACGAGCTTGATGGCGACCTCACGGGCGGCGAAGTTGAGCTGCACGGCGGCATGAAGAGGGTATCATGGGCGCGTGCTGAAGGAAGGCGACAAGGTCCCCGCAGGTTTGCTTCGTACGTCGTTCGAGAGCGTGGTCCCGGGCCAGGAGCCCGGCGCGACCTTCTCTCTCGCCGACCTCACCCCGGCCGGCAAGGCGCTGGTGGTGTTCTTCTACCCGAAGGACAGCACCCCCGGCTGCACGCGCGAGGCGCAGGGCTTCACCACGTCGCGCAAGGCCCTCGAGAAGGCAGGCGCGGTCGTGGTCGGCGTCTCGCGTGACTCGGTGAAGAGCCACTGCTCGTTCCGCGACAAGTTCGGGCTGGCCGTGCCGCTCCTCTCCGATCCCGAGCGGCTCCTGCATGAGGGCTTCGGGGCGTGGGGCGAGAAGACGATGTACGGCAAGAAGGTGCTCGGGACGATCCGCAGCACGTTCCTCGTCAAGGACGGGAAGATCGCGAAGGCCTGGCCGAACGTGAAGGTCGACGCGCACATCGAGCAGGTGCTCGCGGCGCTCGGGGGGAAGGCGGACGCGGCGCCCGCGAAGGCCGCTCCGAAGGCGAAGGCGAAGGCGAAGACCAAGGCCAAGGCGTGAGCGGTCCCGACGACGTCACCGTCGTTTGGATCGAGAGGGCCGAGGGGCGCGACGACGCGTCGCGGGCCGTCGCCGACTGGGCACGCGCCCGCGGCCTGAAGCTCGCGACGTCGGCGAGCGAGAGCGTCGCGCATCCCGCCTCGCGAATCGATTTCTCGATCGCCGATCGCGTCGAGCGGGAGCTCGATCGTGCGCGCGAGGCCATCGCCGCGCTCGACGCCGACGTGGCCGAGCGCGCGCTCGCCCGCGCCGATGCGCTGCTCCGCGAGCACCCCGAGCTCCCGCAGGCGGCGTGGCTCCGCGCCGAGGTCCATCGCAGCTGGGCGGCGCGCTTCAGGCGCGTCGACCCCCGCGACGACGCCCGCGCCCAGCTCGCCTGGCAGGACGCCGACGCGCTCGACGGCGGTCGCGTGCCCGGGATCGGCGAGGCCATCTTCCCTCCCCGCGCGCGGGGACCCGTGACGTTCACGGTCCTCGGCGCGGGGAGCCGTGCGGTCGTGGCGCGGCTCGACGGGGTCGAGCTCGCCGGCACGGCCAGCGAGGGCAGCGTCGCCTACGCGCTCGACGTCGTGCCGGCCGAGCACCAGCTCGTCGTCGCGGTCGACGGTGATGTCGCGTTCTCCTCGTGGGTGTCGATCACCGCCGCTCCACCCAGCGCGCCGCGCGCGCGGATCGCCGTCCGCGTGGGGGACGAGGGCTCGTGCGCGGCGATCGTCGGCGTGACCCGCGAGGGTCCCACGGTGCGGGCGCCGAACGTCTCGTGCGAGCGCTGGGTCGCCGCCGTTCCCACCGAGCGGCGGGGCGCGGTGCTCGTCGCGCGCTGCGAGCGAAGCACGTGCGGACCGTTCCTCGAGTGGCGCTCCGAGTCGAGCTTCGGCGGTACGACGGTCGGCCCCGAGGGGCCCGTGGCGCGGGCCGGAGGAGGCTGGCCCGCCTGGGCCACGTGGACGGCGATCGGCGTGGGCGCCGCGGCAGCGACGACCATCACGCTCATCGCCACCGGCGTGTTCGAGGCGCGGCCGGTCGAGCAGCGCTTCGTCGCGGGCGGCGTGCGCCACGAATGATCGACACGCGCGCCGGAAGGATCCTGCGCGCCCGGTTGTACAGTCCATGAAGGCGGCGATGCCACGGTGAGGTCGGACGGAACGTCCCGCATCCCCGGTTCGCCCGAGCTGTCCGCGGCAGAGCTCGCCTTCGCCAACGTGACCCTACTGTTTCCTCGGAGGTGCTCCCGCGCCGGCAGGCCTTGGTTTCGTGAGACCGTTGCTCGGAGAAGCTCCCGCCACGCGACGAAGCGTGTCCGGGGGCTTCCCCTTTTTGTGTTTGAGCTCGGGCAGTTGGGCCCAGCGCAGGACGACCGAATTGTGACCGATCGCGCGTTGCGAAGCCCCATGAGCGCGCTTACGCTGTCCGGAGAGGTTTCCATGGCAAACGCGCCCACGCTCGACTTCAACGCCTTCGTCACCCGCAGGAAGGCCGAGCGCGCCGACGGCGCCATGGAGAACGAGCACGACTATTCGTACGTGCTGGACCGCCAGACCCGGAGCACCTTCGAGTCGGCCAAGCCGATCGAGCTCGCGGTCTCGAGCATGGTCCGGGTCTTCAAGGAGCGCGAGCGCGGCCGCCTCCTCGGCAACGCCGTCCAGGTCTCGAGCCGGCAGTTCTCACGCATCGACGCGATCGCGAAGGACTGCGCGAAGACCCTCGGGATCGTCCCGCCCTCCGTCTTCATCGTCAACAGCCCCACGCTCAACGCGGGCACGTTCGGCACCGACGAGGAGTCGTTCATCGTCGTCCACTCCGCCCTCGTCGACGCGTACACCGACGAGGAGCTCCGGTTCGTCATCGGCCACGAGTGTGGCCACATCCACAACTCGCACGTCGTCTACCTCACGACGCTCCACTTCCTCCGCGTGGTCGCCGAGGCGTATCTCGGGGCGCTGGTGATGCCCGCGATCCTCCCGCTCAATGCGTGGTCGCGGCGCGCCGAGATCACGTCCGACCGCGCGGGCATGCTGTGCTCGCGCGATCCGATGGTCGCGGCGCGCGCCCTCACGAAGCTCGTGGTCGGATCGCGCAAGCTCTACGAGGAGTTCAACCTCGAGGCTTTCCTCGAACAGTACGAGCAGGGCAAGGAGTCGATCGGGCGTTACATGGAGGCGCTCGCTTCGCACCCGTTCCTGCCGAAGCGCGTCCTCGCGATGCGCGTGTTTGCCGAGAGCGAGCTCTACAAGAAGCACGAGGCGCGCAGCGACGCGCCGCGCCAGGGCCTGACGATGCCCGAGGTCGACGACCGCGTTAAGGGCCTGCTCAAGGGCGACGCGTAAACCGGATCGTTCACGTTCTTCGCACCAACAGAGACAAGAGGCACATGCTCGAAGGATTTCGTGAGCGAAAGCTCGACGTGACGGTGGCGCTCCAGGAGCTCTCGGACATCGCAGGTGGCCTCGGGGCGAAGAGCCTGAAGGAGCGGCTTGATCGCGATCTCGTGAAAAAGATGGAGGAGGACCGCTTCCACCTCGTCGTCGTCGGCGAGTTCAATCACGGAAAATCGAGCTTCGTGAACGCCCTCCTCGGCGAGACGGTGCTGCCGGTCGGCGTCACGCCGACCACCGCGGCGATCCACCACCTCAAGTACGCCGAGACCCCGGAGTCGACGGTCGTGTACTCGTCGGGCCGGCGCGAGAGCATTCCCTTCGGCGACACGCGCAAGTTCGCGGTCGGCGGCGGCACCACCGCGGACGACGTCGACTACCTCGAGGTCGGCTATCCCGCGGCGCTCCTGAAGGAGCGCATCCTCCTCGTCGACACGCCAGGCGTGAACGACCTCTCGCTCCAGCGCGCGGACATCACGTACAGCTACATCCCCCGCGCCGATGCGGTGCTGTTCCTGCTCGATGCCGGGCAGATCCTGAAGGAGAGCGAGCGCCAGTTCCTCAACGAGAAGCTACTGAAGGCCTCGCGCGACAAGATCGTCTTCGTCATCACGAAGTGGGACATCCTCAACGAGGACGAGAAGAAGGAAGCCCTCGCCTACGCGCGCACGCAGCTCGCGAACCTCGTGAAGGACCCGGTGGTCTTCCCGATCAGCGCCGAGACCGCGCTCCAGGGCGGCAACATGGCCGAGAGCGGCATGCCCGAGCTCCTCGCGCACCTCACCACATTCCTCGCCGAGGAGCGCGGGCGCATCCTGCTCGACAACGCGCTCGGCGAAGGCCTGAACGTCTCGAACCTGCTCGCGAAGGGCGTCGATGCCCGTCGCCGCTCGCTCGCGATGAAGACCGACGAGCTGGAACGGCGCATCAAGATGCTCGAGGAGGACCTCGCCGGCGCGGCAGGCACCATCGAGCAGCGCCGCGTGAAGATCCGCGAGGAGATCAGCGGCATCAAGGTCGGTGCGCAGAAGGACCTCGAGCGCTTCATCGAGGAGACGATCCGGCAGCTGCCCAACGTGATCGACTCCGCGAAGCGCGAGGACCTCCGCAAGTTCCTCCCGGCGTTCCTCCAGGACACGTTCCAGCAGTGGGCCGAGGCGGAGGGCAAGGAGATTGGCGGCAAGCTCGAGGCGCTCGCCGAGAAGACCATCGCGCTCATCAAGGAGGACGCGAACGACGCCACGAAGCGCGTCGCGCAGACCCTGGGGCACGAGGTCAAGAAGCTCGACGTCCGGATCGACACCTTCAAGTACGACGCCGGCGTCGCCGCCGTCCTGCTCGTGGGCATCGGCACCGCCATCGCGGGCAGCCTCATGATCGGCGCGATGATCGCGCTGCTCGGCGCCCCTGCCCTCGCACTCTTCGTGCGTGACCGAGTCGATGCAGAATACAAGAAGCAGGCGAAGGAGCAGGCGCCGGACGTGATCCGTGCCGCCGGCAAGCAGGTCGGCCCCAAGGTCGACGAGATGATCGAGGACTTCGCGAAGAAGCTCGACACGTGGGTGGTCACCGCGGGCGAGGAGCTCTATCGCGAGGTACTCGAGGTGCTCAACGCGGCGCTCGCCGTCCGCACCAAGGGCGACCAGACCGACGAGGCGATCCTCGCCGACGTCAACGCCCAGGACGCGCGCCTCGCGAAGGCGAAGACGCGCGTCGAGGAGCTGCGCGCCACGCTCTGGGGCCCGAAGGACAAGGTGCGTGTCGCCGACTCCACCGTGTCGGTGGGCGACGCTGCGTGACGTGAAGGTCTCCGAGTCGACTGCGACGGCGTTCCTGAGGAAGGCCGCCGTCGCGTTCACCGAACATCCGTACGACTACGAGGAGAAGGGCGGCACGCGCGTGTCGGCCGAGAAGCTCGGCGTGGACGAGCATTCGGTGGTGAAGACGCTCGTGATGGAAGACGAGACGAAGAAGCCGCTCGTGGTGCTGATGCACGGCGACCGCGACGTCTCGACGAAGAACCTGGCGCGTCAGATCGGCAGAAAGCGCATCGAGCCGTGCAAGCCAGAGGTGGCGGAGCGGCACTCGGGCTACCAGGTCGGCGGCACCAGCCCGTTCGGCCTGCGCAAGCCGCTGCCGATCTTCGTGGAGAAGATCATCCTCTCGCTGCCGCGCATCTACATCAACGGCGGCCGCCGCGGCTTCCTGGTGGCGATCGATCCGCAGGAGCTGGTGCGCGTGGTGCAGGCCACGCCCGTGGAGGTCGCGCTCGAGAAGTAGCTCAGGCGCGCTGGCGAACCTTCAGCGTGTGGCCCACGCGGACGATCGCCTGGATCACGGGCAGCAGCTCGCGGCCGAGATCGGTGAGCGCATACTCGACGGACGGCGGCTTCGTCGCCACCACCGTGCGCGTCAACACGCCTCGTCCCTCGAGGCTCCGGAGGCGCGCGCTCAGCACCTTCGCCGAGATCTTCGGGATGTCGGCGCGGAGCTCGCTGAAGCGCCGTGCGTCGGCGCTGAGGTGCCAGATCAGGTTCGTGGTCCACACGCCGCCGAGCAGCGCCATGCACTCGGTGAGCGGGCATTGCGGCTGCAGCGGAGCGGCCTCGTTCTTTCGTCGCGCGAGCGCCATGGGGGCCTCCACCGGTTTCCGATCGGACACCACCATCAGCGAGTTTCTCCAGGTTAGATGGTTTACAGGAGTGACCGACCCGGTAACCTCCGCATCGAACGCCGCATGATCCGCGATCACCAGACCGAAGCGACCCGCAGGCTCGGGATCGCCCATCCCGTCGTGCAGGGGCCGTTCGGCGGCGGGCTCTGCACGGTCGCTCTCGCGGGCACGGTATCGAACCTCGGCGAGCTCGGGTCGTTCGGCGCGCTCGTGCTGCCCGGGCTGCCCTGGGAGCGGGTCGGCGAGACCGTCGCTGCGCTGCGCGCGAGCACGTCGCGGCCGTTCGCCGTGAACCTCTGGGTGTCCGACCACGATCCGGGCGGCGACCACCTGAAGGCCTCCGAGCGGGAGCGGATGACCGCGCTCTTCGCGCCCTACTTCGCGGAGCTGGGGATCGCGCAGCCTGCCCTGCCCTCGCGCTTTCAGCCATCGTTCGCCGAGCACACGCCTACCGCATTGATGACCGCACTTCTCCAGGAGGATTCATGAAGCTCTATTTCTCACAAGGCGCCTGCTCGCTCTCTCCCAACATCGTCGCGCACGAGGCGGGGATCCCCATCACCCTCGAGAGGATCGACATGAAGGCCAAGAAGACCGCCGGCGGCGCGGACTTCATGGTGATCAACCCGAAGGGCTACGTGCCGGCCCTCGAGCTCGACGACGGACAGCTCCTCACCGAGGGGCCGGCCATCGTCCAGTACCTCGCCGACCAGAAGCCGGAGTCAGGGCTCGTCCCCAAGGCGGGCACGATCGAGCGCTACCGCGTGCAGGAGATGCTCGGGTACATCAACTCCGAGATCCACAAGGCGTACTCGCCGCTCTTCCGCGACACGACCCCCGCCGAGACCCGCGAGGCCCAGACCGCACAGCTGAAGATGCGCTATGCGCTGCTCGACGAGCGCCTTGCGAAGCAGCCGTACCTGTTCGGCGACGCGTTCTCGGTGGCCGACGCCTACCTCTTCACGGTGACGCGCTGGGCGGCGTTCGTGAAGCTCGATCTCTCGGCGTTCCCGAACGTCCTGGCGTTCCAGGAGCGCGTCGCCGCGCGCCCCGCGGTGCAAGCGGCGATGAAGGCCGAGTCCCCACTCGCCTGATCGTTGTCCGCGGCCCGATCCCGCGACGCGAGCCTCGCGCCGTGACGGAGCCACGCATACGGGACCGCGCGGAAGGCGCGCGGTCTGCGCTTCTTCGTCGAGGCCTCCGCGATCCAGCGCGCGACCCAGTTGTCGAGCTGCGCGAGCTGGTCGCGGTCGCTGACGAGGTCGGCGACGAGCGCGGCCTCGCGCACGCAAAGCTCGGAGCGCACATCGAAAACGTCGTTCAACACGCCCGCGAGGATCTTCGCGCGGGCCTCCGGCGACGCGGTATTGGGGCGATCGGGACGACACCGATGGCGAGGCCGGCCCGGAGCGCGGTCGTCAGCCAGCGCGTCACGTGGAGCGCCGGCGGCCGCGCAGCCAGGCCGACAGCTCCGCGGCGCTTGTCATGCGCCGATCCTACGAGACCTGAGCGCTTGAGCGACAGCTGTGGCGAGCGCCCACCGATTTGTCTCGCGTGCTCTTGAGACGCTTGTGATCGCCCGCTCGCTCGTGGTTCCGTAAAATGATTGGGAGGACGTGCACTCCGCACTCCGGCTCAGCGGGGAGGGTTACGAACATGATGCGTGGACTGCTCGTGGTGGTCGTGGCGCTGGGGCTCGGTGCAGCGGGTTGTGCGACCGACGTGGATGATCCGGTGCCGGTCACGCCGGGGCCGCGGCCCGAGGCTGACCGTCCGCAGCAATCGCTGAGCACGGATCCGCCGGGCGACGTGCTCGACAACGAACCGCGCGCGCATGCCGACCTCCAGGCCGGACCGAAGCGGCTGCCGGCGATCAACCGCGAGAACATCCCGAAGTTCCCGGTCCCGCAGCAGCGCTGAGAGCTAGTCGAGCTTGTCGTCGTCGGGGACGTCGGGCTTCGGCGCGGCGGGCGTCGCAGGCGCGGACTTCACGGGAGCGGACGCGGGCTTCGCCGACGGCGCGACCGACGGGCCCTCCCCCACCTTCACGAAGACGCGCCGCTCGCCGATCGCGAGCGGGACGATCTCGCGGGCGCCGAGGTCCCACTTCTTCTTTGCCACGTCGAGCGCCTTGATCGCGTCGCCGGGCGCGTCCGTCGAGTTGACGAACGTGTCGTAGTGCACTGGCACCATGCGCTTCGCGCCGAGATCGAAGAACGCCTGGATCGCCTCGCCGGGATCGACGTGCACGCGACGCATGAAGTCGCGCGGCTCGATCGGGCCGATCGGCAGCAGCGCGACATCGAGATCGGGGAAGCGCTGCCCGGTGTCGACGAAGAGCTTCTGGTCGTAGGCGGTGTCCCCGCCGAAGTAGACCTTGAGGCCGTGGTACTCTATGACGTAGCCGGTGAACCCTTCGTTCATCCAGTCGCCGTCGAGGCCGTAGCGGAAGCCGAGGTGCAGCACGGGCGTCGCGGTGATGCGCAGACCGTCCTTCTCGTACGCCTGCCACGTGCGCAGCTCGAGGACGGGGAAGCCGAAGTCCGTGAGGTACGTCACGCCCGTGCGCGGCATGAGCAGCATCCGCACCTTCGGCTCGATCATCGAGAGGCTGCCGAGCGACAGGTGATCGAAGTGCAGGTGCGAGATCAGCACGGCATCGAGCGCCGGCAGGTTCTCCGCGTCGAAGCCGGGCTCCACCAGCCGCTTCGAGAGCTGCCCCACCGTCGTCGTGAAGACGGGATCGGTGAGGATCAGCTTGTCGTCGATCTGGATGAGCGCGGTGGCGTGGCCGATCCACAGCACCGAGAGGCGCGCGCTCTTGTCGACCGCGCTCGTGAGCTTCTTCACGGGACGCGGCCGATCGAACAGCGAAGCGGTGGCGCGCCCGAAGGCCGAGCCGAGGCTGCAGCCGGACAGCAGCGGCGTCGCCAGGAGACCGGCGAGCGCCAGCGCGCGGAGGGCGAAGCGGTTCATGGCGCGAACACGCTCTCCTTCACGTTGAACGAGTTGCTCCAGTGCACCTGCACGCGGGCAGGCGTTCCGATCGGCAGATCCGTCCGCTTCGAGACGAGCCGCCACGTGCGCTGGTCGCCGTCGCTCATGTCGGCAGCGCACGCCTCTGTCGAGTCGAGCTCGCCCTCGTAGAAGGAGCGCTCGAGGGTGCGTGAATCGAACGGCGGATTGAACCAGTGCACCGACACGCAGTACTGCCCCGCGTTACCGCCCGCCTGCTCGGCGGCCTCGAGCTGGACGTCGGTCACGACCGCGCCGTCCGGCTCCCGTGAGGTCCGGGCATCGAGGATGCGGATGGTCGAGACGTGAGCGCAAGCCAGCACGAGCGGCAGCGACCCGAGGACGAGGAGCGGCAGCGCGCGCATCAGAAGTACCGGATCCGGAAGGTGCCGATGAACGTGAGCGGACCGTGCGCCGGCGCGACCGTGACCTGCACGCCGAACAGGCCGAACATCGTGTAGAGCCCGGCATCGTAAGCGATGCGCGGGACGCCGTTGAAGGCGTAGGTCGACGTTCCGATCGACGTCGAGAGGTACTCGCCGCGCTGGACGAGCGGGAACGTGGCGCGGACGCCGGGCCGCACGATGAGGCGATCGAGGTGGCCGAAGAAGTACTCGAAGCTCGTGTTCAGCTCGATCGAGCCGCTGTTGCGCGCCAGCGGATCGATGACGAAGGAGCGCCAGCGCGTGATGCGCCGGTTCGTGCCCCACGAGTACACGAACGGCGTGAGCTGCCAGCGGAGGCCGAACGCGAGCTCGGTCGAGTCCTGCGGGATGCCGTCGGGACCGGTGCGGTGCACGCGGCCGCTGCCCACCTCCGGGCTCGGGAGCAGCTGCGTCGCGATCCAGCCGAGCGACGGGTAGTAGCTCTGGCTCGCGTACGTGTACGACGTGTCGGGCGGCTGCATGGTGGGCGGAGGCGCCGGATACGGCGTGAGCACGGGCAGCTCCGCCTGCGCACGCGCGGCTTGCATGTAGCATGCAAGCATCGCCCCGAGCCCCAGCACCAGCGATCGTCCTCTCACAGCCCGAGCGCCTCCTGCAGGCCGGCGGAGCCGAGCTGCTCGAGGGCTTCGCGCCGGGCGACGAAGCGCTGCCACTTCTTGCCCACGCGGATCGCGTCGTCGGTGATGCGGGTCACCGTGAAGCGCAGCGCGGCGAAGATCGCTTCGGCGTACAGCGCGGTCCTCTCGATCGGCGCGAGCTCACGCACCTCGCGATAGCCCGCGACGATGGCGCGGCCGATGGCGTGATCGAACGTGTCGCGGAAGGACCAGGAGAGGATCGTCACGGCAAGGTCGTAAGCAAAGGGGCCCCGGTGGGCGCTCTCGAAGTCGAGCAGCGCGGCGATCCTAGGCGAACTCGGGGAGGCTGTGTCGTCCCAGAGGACGTTGTCGCGGAAGAGATCGCCGTGGACCAGCCCCGCCGGCAGGTCGACGGTCCGCGCCGCCGCCGCGGCGAGCAGCCGGACACGAAGCGCCCCGGCGAGGAGCTTCGCCTCCTCATTATCGCTGGCGGCGACCCGGTCGCAACGCTGCACGAGCTCTGCCGGGCCGAAGCGGCCGGCGCCCAGGGGCGCCGCGGGCGCGGGGCCGGCGAGGTGCATCCGCGCGAGGGCTGCTCCCACCGCGCGCGCCGCCGCCGGGGTCACCGCGCGGAGGCAGAGCATGTCCCCCGCGACCCAGGGAAAGAGCGCGGCGGGCTTGCCCGCGACGAGGCGGACCATCGTGCCGTCGCGGGCCACCACCGGCGCCGGGGTCCTCACCCCCGAGGCCGCGAGATGCTGGAGCAGGAGGGCCTCGGCAGCGGCGCCGGCGCTATCCTGCTCCTCGTAGAGCCGCAAAAAGTAGCGGCCCGCCCCGAGGTCGAGGGCGTAGCTGGTGTTGACGGTGCCGGCCTCGATGCCACGCGCCGCTCTTCGCGGGCCCAGATCGTAGGCCGAGAGCAGGGTGTCGAGCTCGTCGTCACGAGGCACCGTGAGGATCGCCATCGGCCGACGGACTATACCGTCCTCGCGAGCTTTCCTGCGTCAGAGCGGCGAATTCAGAACCGATTTTGCGGACGCTCCCCGAATGATTTGTGGACTCCGCGACGAGGACAATGGTATGCGCGCAGTCAGCCAGTGACTGTCCGAGCAGAGCGGGCCGCAGACTGCGGTCGTCGCGAATCATGCGCGGGCTTCGGACCACCTTATGAGCCTGAGTGAAATGGCAGCGACGAAGAAGCCTGCGAAGGGGAAAGCGGCCGACGCGAAGGGTTCCAAGAATGGAGCCAAGCCGGCAGCGGGGAAAGCAGACAAGACGCCGGAGGCACCGAAGCGCAAGCTCGGTCTCCGCGGCGCCGCGCCGTGGGCCGCGCGCCATGCTGCAAAGCATGCCGCCGAGGCCCGTGCCCGCGCCGCCGAGCCGCCCCTTCCGGGCAGCGCGCGCGCCACGATCCGCACGCCGGTGATGGCCGAGGACATCAAGGCGAAGATCGGCGAGCTCCACAACTCGCTCCAGACCATCAAGGGTCTCCGGAAGAACCTCGCCAAGGGGTTCTACGACATCGGGATCGTCCTCAAGGACGTCCAGGCCCGCCAGCTGTACCAGGCGAAGGGCTTCGGCACGTTCGAGGCGTTCCTCGAGCGCGAGACCGCGGAGCTCGGCAAGACCACGGCGCTGCGCCTCGTCCGCATCGCGGGCCTCTTCCTCAAGGAAGGCGCCCTTGAGCTCGGCATGGATCGCATCTTCATGGCGCTCATGTCGATCGAAGCGGGCGACGGCATCACGCCCGACGCGCGCCCGAGCGGCAAGATCCCGCCGCCCCCGCTGTCCTCTTCCGTTCTGCCGCTCAAGCCGCCGGGGCGCTGAGCGTTCACGCTCACGGCGCGCGCGACGCGGCGGCCCACGGGGTCGTCGAGCCGTCGCCGTGATCCGCATTCGGCACGCGGTTCGCGCGAGGGTGAACCGCGCGAGGGCGTCCGCAGCGCTCCTGCCACGCGCGCCGCGCTGCGAGCGTCATCACGCCAGGGCCGTCGAGCCCAACGCTGCCGCTCGCGAGGCGCAGGCAGCGGCGCGCGCCGTGCGTGATCGCGACGATGCGGATCCCGTACGCGGCGTCCTCCGGGAGATCCTCCGCGCTGTTCACCAGGATGATCCCCTGCTGCTCGCGCCGTACGCCGTCTCGTGCGTGCGCGGATGCTGCGTCACCACGCGCGAGGAGAAGCGCGCCATCCCAGTGCAGGGGCGCCTGATGCGTCGTGCGCGCGAAGAGCTCGAGCGCCGACTCGAGATGCCAAGGCGGTGCGCCGCCGCGTCAGTCGTCGTCGTCGGGTCGCTCGATGCCCGCGAGGCGGAGGCCGCCCGTCGCTCCAAGGTCGTAGACGCAGGGCGCGGCATGCGTGGGGTGCGGCTGCCGGCCTCCGTGCGGACGAGGCTGGAGCGCCAGCAGTGCTTCTCGTGCCCGAGCGCCATCTGGCTGACCGTGGAAGAGTAGCGCCTGCGCGCGCCCTGCCGGTTGAGCGGCCCGTTGCCGGAGAACCGGTTGTCGCGGCGGCGGATGAGCGCGCCTTCGATGAACACGTGCTCGGTCTTCGAGATCGCATGCGAGTCGGCGAGCCGCGCCGCCATCCAGGCCGGACCCCAGGTGCCGAAGTGCATGGTTACCCTGCGTCGGGCGCGCCTTGGTCCTGAAGAGCGCGCTTGTCGTCGGCTGACGCGCGCCCGGCGGTCAGTCCTCCCGTCAGCCGTTCACCTGCCGGAGGTTCTGCTGGGCCTGTTCCGTCGCCAAAAAAATGCCACAGCGGGTGAGCACCCCGGCCTCGTCGAAGTCGAGCATCACCGGGAACTCGCCGTCTCCCCACGACGTCATGAAGCCGCAGATCGCCTGCTGGCCGCCGATGCCGATCACCCCCGACTCCGTGGGCCGCGCGCGCACCTGCTTCATCAGCACGTAGTGGTGCGAGTGAGGTCGAAAGTCGTAGGCGAAGCGCAGCTCGCCGGTGCTCCGCAGCGCGTCCAGCTGGTGCGCGGCTTGCTGCGCTTGCTGGATGGGCAGATCCACCCACCCGAAGTTGTCCTCCTCGATGCGCCCGGCGTTGAAGCGGCGCGCGACCTCCTCGGCGTTGAGGCCCCAGAACGCGACGTCGGCCCGGCCGTCGACCGGGACGTCGTGCTGCCACGCCGCGACCGCGTCGACGTCGAAGAAGCCCGCGCGCGCGGAGTCCACGATGATCCGCCCTGCCTCGACGGAGCGCGCAGCGTGCGGCTTCTCCACGAAATCGACGAAGATGGCCTGCCACAGGCCGACGAAGGGACCGGCATCGATGCGCAGCCCGCTCACCGGGAGCTGCCGATCGCGCGGCACCTGCGGGATCGCGACGCCCGGCACGCCGAGGTGATCGAAGTCGTGGCGCCCCTGCGACAAGGCCGCGCGGATGGTCGGGCCTGGCGGATTCCCCTCCCAGGCCCCGAAGAGACCGAAGTCCGCGACCAGCAGTGCGCCGCTCCGCGACGTCACGTAGCCCAGCGATTCGAGCGCCACTCCCGGCCTACCTTCCCGTCGGGACCGACACGATGACGCGCGCGCCGTGGCCCCGCTCGCTTTCCATCGTGACCTCGCCGCCGTGCTGGTCGACGATCTTCCGCACGATCGAGAGGCCGAGCCCGGTGCCCGCCTCCTTCGTGGTGAAGAAGGGGTCGAAGACGCTCGCCAGCACGTCGGGCTCGATGCCCGGCCCGTTGTCGGCAAACGACATGAGCACGCGATCGCCCGAGGGCTGCACCGATGCCGTGAGCACGCCGCCCTGCTTCATCGCCTCGAGCGCGTTGACCACGATGTTGATCGTGACCTGCTTCAGCTTCTCGCGATCGCCGATGGCGACGCAGCCGTCGTCGGCGAGGTTCCTGACGATCTCGATGCCGCGCCCCCTGGCGCTCTCCTCCTCGAGATCGAGCACCTCGTCGACGAGGCGCGGCAGGTGCACCGGCTCGCGCGCGATCCCGCGCGGGCGCGCGAGCTCGAGGAACTCGGTGAGGAGACGATTGAGGCGGCCGATCTCGTCGCCGACGATGCGCACGCGGTCCTTGAGCGCCACGCGCGTCGGCTCCACGGCGTCGAGGCGATCGAGGTTGCGGTTCAGCATGTGAAGCTGGAGAACCGCGGCGTTCAGCGGGTTCCGGATCTCGTGCGCGAGGTTCATCGCCAGCTCGCCCATCGCCGAGAGGGCCTCGGCGTCCGCGGCGCGCTTCTCGAGGGCGCGGCGCTCGGTGATGTCGATGCCGATGCCGTAGACGAGCGAGCGATTGTCGGGCGAGCGCGAGATGTGCCAGCGCACGCGGCGCCGTGCGGTGCTGGGCACGCTCTGGTCGACGAAGCCGGTCTCCACCTCGTGATCGCGGTTGCCGATGATCGCGGTGCGCATCAGCCCGCGATCCTCGCCGGGGATCCATGACTCGAGGAATGGCCGGCCGATCGCGTGATCGGCAGCGACGTTCACGATCGCCGCTGCCTTGCGGTTCATCAGCGCGACCTTGCCGTCGCCGTCGAGCGCGAACACGAGGACGTCGGTGACGTCGACGAGATCGCGATAACGCTTCTCGAGCTCCTCGCGCTCTCGCTTCAGCTGCACCTTGTCGAGCGCCTGCTCGACGTTCGAGATGAGCTCCTCGGGGCGAAACGACTTGAGCACGAACGCGAAGGCGCCGGAGCGGAGCGCGCCGATCGCCGCGTCGACGCTGGCGAAGCCAGTCAGCAGCAGCACCTCGGCCAACGGCGAGGCCACACGCAGCGGCTGGATGAGATCGATGCCGCTCACGTCGGGCAGCTTCACGTCGACGATCGCGACGTCGAAGCCCTTCTGCGCCATGGCGAGCGCCGCCTCGCCGCTCTGCGCCGTGTCGATGACCAGTCCCTTGATGCCGGACGCGATGACGGCGCGCAGCGTCTCCACGAGCTCCGCGTTGTCGTCGACGATGAGCACCCGCCCCGCGGAACGGACGGCGGGCAGCGCACGGCTCGAGCTGGGCATGGTCATCGCCTCCGTCAGGTCGTTCCGAGCAGGCGCTTCAGCGTGTCGTTGACGAGCTGCGGGTTGGCGCTCCCCTTCGTCGCCTTCATCACCAGGCCCATGAAGAAGCCGAAGAGCGCGACCTTGCCGGCGCGCAGGGACTCGGCTTGCTTCGGGTTCGCGTCGATGATCTGCTGGCACGCGGCCTCGATGGCCTCAGGATCGCTGACCTGCGCCATGTCGAGCTCGGCGACCAGCGCCGCCACCGTGACGTCGTCGCGGCCCTTCATGGCCGCGTAGACCTCCTTGGCCTGCTTGCCGCTGATCTTTCCGCTGTCGACCAGGCGCTGGAGCTCCGCGACCTGCTTCGCCGTGACGGGGAACGAGGCCTGCTGGCCCTGCGTGGTGACGTCCCGCAGGACCTCGCTCTGGATGAAGTTTGCGACGTGCGTGGCGTGCGCGGCGTCGAGATGCAGTGTCGCCGCCTCCTCGAAGAACGCGGCCACGCGCGGATGCTGCGTGAGGACCTGCGCCGCGTACCGGGTGAGCCCCAGCTCGCGCACGAAGCGTTCGCGCTTCACGCGAGGCAGCTCGGGGAGCTCGGCACGCGCGCGCTCGACGAACACGTCGTCGAAGATCATCGGCGGAACATCGGGCTCGGGAAAGTAGCGATAGTCCTGTGCGGCCTCCTTGCTGCGCAGCGAGAAGGTGGTGCCGTTCTTCTCGTCCCAGCCGCGCGTCTCGTGCGTGATGCGCCCGCCGCCCTCGAGGACCTCTTTCTGGCGCTCGATCTCGATGGTGATGGCCCGCTCCACGAACTTGAAGGAGTTGATGTTCTTGAGCTCGACGCGCGTGCCCAGCGTCTCGGTGCCGACGGGTCGGATCGAGACGTTGGCGTCGCACCGGAACGAGCCCTCCTCGAGGTTGCCGTCGTTGATCCCGAGGAAGACGAGGATCTCGCGCAGCGTGCGGAGGTATTCGGCCGCCTCCTGCGCGCTCCTCAGATCGGGCTCACCGACGATCTCTACGAGGGGCACCCCGGCGCGATTGAGATCCACGATCGACGCGCCGCCGAGGTCGTGGATGGTCTTGCCGGCGTCCTCCTCCATGTGAATGCGCAGGATCCGCGCGCGCTTGGTGACCGGCACCGCCTCGGTGCCGACCGCGATGTCGAGGTGCCCGTGGTCGCTGAACGGCTCGTCGAACTGGCTGATCTGGTAGCCCTTCGGGGAGTCCGGGTAGAAGTAGTTCTTCCGCGCGAAGCGGCTACGCGTCCGGACCTGGCAGTCGAGCGCGAGGGCGGCCTTCACCGCCATGCGGGCGGCCTCGGCGTTGAGCACCGGGAGCGCGCCGGGCAGGCCGAGACACGTGGGACAGACATGCGTGTTTGGTGGGGCCCCGAACGACGTCCGACAAGGGCAGAACAGCTTGCTCGCGGTGAGAAGCTGCGCGTGGACCTCGAGGCCGATCACGGGCTCCCAACCGTGGGGGGCGAGAGTCATCCGCGCCGAGTTTAGCCGAATTTCGCCGCGAACTGGTCCATCGGAGGCCTCCGGGACTAGCGTTGGAATCCCCCCCGATGCCGTCCGACGCCATCCTCCGCGGTTTGCCGCTCGCCATGCTGACGGTGTCGCTCATTTCGGTGCCGGTGCTGCTCCTCGAGCCCCAGGGGCTCCCGAGGATGCGGTCGCTCGAGACCGAGCTCTCGGGCGTGCAGAACGAGAACGCCGAGCTCCGGCGCGATGTCGGGAGGCTCCGCTCCGAGGTGAAGGAGCTCCGCGAGAGCCCCACGGCCGTGGAGCGGATCGCCCGCGAGCAGCTGGGCCTGGTGCGGCGGAGCGAGGTGGTCTTCCAGTTCGACCGGAAATGAAGTGACCTGGGCGAAGCGCGGGGCCTTCCTCTAGAGTGAACGCGTGACGGACGAGCTGACGAAGGCGCTTCTCCTCGAGGAGGTGGCCTCCGAGGACGTGATCGCCGAGGCGCTGCTGGCGTCGGTGATGGGCCCCTTGCCGTTCGTCCAGGTCCTCGCCGAGTCCCACCAGGTGAGCGCCGAGGTGCTCGGGCGCTACCTCGCGCGGGTCGACGCGCCCTTCCTCCGGCAGGTCGTGCCGCTGCGTGAGATCGTCGAGAAGCTCCCACCGGGGCTGTGCGCGGCGCTGCTCGCGCTGCCCGTCCGCCGGGACGCGATCACCGGCACCGTCGACGTGGTGGTGGTCGACGCCGCCGATCCCCATCCCGGGACGGAGATCGCGTTCCACCTGGGCGCGCCGGTTCGCCTCGTGCGCGCACCGCTCGGCGCCATCGAGGACGCCCTGCGCCGACTCCGGAGCCGCTCGCTCTCCCCACCGGTCGACCCGCGCGACGACGAGCGCCTCTACGACTCACGGCCGCGCGCCGCTGCGCCACCGGCTGCGGCCTCGAGCGAGAATGCCGTGAGCCCGTTCAAGGGCGGGACGCTGCCGCCCACGGATCCCAGGGTGCGCGTCACGTCGTCGCAGGCGATGCTCGACGCGCTCTCCGCCGACGCGCTGCGACCGAGCCGGGTGCCGGTGGCCGAGCGCCAGGCGCACGTGATGCCCTCCGCCTCGTACACGCCGCGGCGGCCGACGGTCACGCCGCCTTGGGGCACGCAGATGGGCGCGCCACTGCCGAAGAGCGAGCCGCCGTCCGATCCGCCGCGCAGCGGGCTGGGCTCGGAGATCCCGATCCCGCTCACGCGGCGGACCTACGCGGCGGTCAGCGGAGGCACGCAGCGGCCCCCGCCGCTCGTCGATCCGAGCGACTCGCTCGGCGAAGGCTACGCGGTGGATGCCGGGCACTTCCGGCAGATCGTCGAGGTCAACGAGCGCTCGCGAAACGTGCCCGATCCCAGCGGCGCGTCGGTCATGCAGCGCGTCTCGCCGATCCCGTCGTTCATCCCGGGGCCGCCGCCCCTGCCCGGCTCGGGCGCCTACAACACCTACGCGGCGCAGATCCCGTTCGCGGACATCGGCGGCATCCTGGCGGCGCTGCGCGCCGCCGGCGCGCGCGACGAGGTGCTGGAGCTCGTGCTGACCGGCGCGCGCATGGTGGCGCGAAAGGTCGCGCTGTTCGTGGTGAAGCGCGGCGGCTATCTCGGCTGGGCCTGCACGCCGGAGTTCGGCGAGCGCGCATCGCTCCAGTCGATCCTGGTACCGATGGAGAGCACGAGCGTCTTCGAGGAGGCAGTGCGCGACGGTCTGTACCTCGGCCCGCTCCGTCATGACGAGGTGCACGCCGCCCTCCTCCACGTCATGCACGGCGCCTCACGCGACGTGGCGGTGGTGCCGATCCGCGTGAGCGGCAAGACGGCAGTGGTGATGCTCGCCGACGAACTCGGCGACGCGATGCTCGCCACGCGCCGCCTCGAAGAGCTCGCGCGCGCCGCCGGCGAAGCGTTCGCGCGCATCGTCCGCATGCGACGCTGAGTCGTTCGTCGCGGCGCAGGATCGCTCGACGTCTCCGCGCAGTCCCGGCGTTGTCAGGTCCAGGGGAGCTCGGCAGGCGGCGTTGATGGTCATTTGGCGGCCGAGGATCTCGCTCCCGGCAAGTCGGAGAGACGCTAGATCGCCGAGCCCGCGAGGACGCGGAGCGCGTCGGTGGTCGTGAAGATGCCGATCACGCGACCGCGCTCGATGACGACCGCGCAGCCGTAGCGCTCCGTCGCCATTTGTCTCGCCACCTCGGAGAGTGGGGCATCCGGCGGCACCGCGTAGGCGTCCGTGATCATCGCGTCGTTGGCCTCGGCGGAGTCGACGTTCGCGCCCCCGAGGCGCTCCAGGAGATAGAGGTCACGCTCCGTCATCACGCCGACGAGCTCGCCGTGCTCGAGCACCGGCAGGTTCCGGCAGCGGTGCGTACGCATCATTTCCCGCGCTGTGGAGAGCGGCTCACCGCGGCCGATGGTGAGCGGCTGGGGCGTCATCACGTCCTGTACGGTGAGCGCCGCCTCGGGAAGGTGCGCCGGGGCCGGGGTTGCGTCCGTCGAGATGTGCAGTGCCATGGTGCGGCCTCCTGGGCTCGATGCTGCAACGAGCAAGCCACGCGCAGGCGCCTGGCCCAGGCCACCCCGTGATCTGGCCGGGCCAGCCCCTCATTCGCGGATCGCCCGCGAAAAGAGGGGGCGCGGGCACGGCACACGGGCTGCTGATGGGGCCATCATGACGCTGCCCACCGCCGACCGCCTCTGCATCCTCCGCTTCGCCGCCTCGTTCCTGTGGGCCGATCTCTCGGTCGATCTCGCCGAGCACGCGTTCTTCGTCGATCTCGCGCGCGAGCTCGGCGTGCCGGACGCGAGGCTGCCCGAGATCGTGGACCTGCTGAACGTCCCGCCGCACGCGGAGCACGTCGACCCCACGCGCGTCTCGCCGAAGCTGGCGCAAACCGTGCGCGACGTCGCACTCCGTGCGATCGCCTCCGACGGCAAGGTGCTGCCGCGTGAGATGGAGCTCTTCGACCTGCTCGACGAGCTCCTGCCCGCGACTGCGCCTTGCCCCTCCCTCAGCCCGCGTACGGCTTGAGGTCGATCTTCAGGGGCTTCGCATCCCAGATCTCGGATGCGTACTCGCGGATCGTGCGATCGGAGGAGAACATCCCCATCTTGGCGATGTTCCGCACCGCCATCGCGTGCCACGCTCGCTGGTCGAGGTAGGCCTCGCTCACGCGCTGCTGGCAGGCGACGTACGCGTCGAAGTCCTCGAGGATCATGTACGTGTCGTGATCGAGGAGATGGTCGGTGAGCGGCTTGAAGAGCGTCGGATCCTCGCCGCTGAAGAAGCCATTGGCCACGAGGTCGATGACCTCGCGCAAGCGCTCGTTCGATTCGTAGACCGCGCGCGGTCGGTAGCCCGTGCGCTGGAGATCCACGACCTGCGGCGTCGTGAGGCCGAAGAGGAAGAAGTTGTCGTCCCCGACCGCCTCGCGGATCTCGACGTTCGCGCCGTCGAGCGTGCCGATGGTGAGCGCGCCGTTCATCGAGAGCTTCATGTTCCCGGTGCCGGAGGCTTCCTTGCCGGCGGTCGAGATCTGCTCGGAGAGATCGGCCGCCGGGATGATGCGCTCCGCGAGCGACACGCGGTAGTTGGGCAGGAACGCGACCCGGAGGCGGCCCTGGAGATCGACGTCCCCGTTGACCACGTCTGCGATGCCGTTGATCAGCTTGATGATCAGCTTCGCGACGCGGTACCCCGGCGCGGCCTTCGCGCCGAAGAGCACCGTGCGCGGCGCGGCCAGCGCCTTGTTGTCTCGCTTGGCGTCGAGGTAGAGGCGCACCACGTGCAGCGCGTTCAACAGCTGCCGCTTGTACTCGTGGAGGCGCTTGATCTGGACGTCGAACATCGAGTCCGGGTCGAAGCGGAACTTCCAGCAGTCGTCGGCGTAGTGCACGAAGTCCGCCTTGTTCTGGCGCTTCACCGCGGCGACCCGCTCCACGAACGCCGCGTCGTCGGCGAAGACGGAGAGCTTCTCGAGGTGGTCGAGGTTCGTCACCCACGAGGGGCCGATGGCCTCGGTGATGAGCGCGGAGAGGCGCGGGTTGCAGTGCCAGAGCCAGCGGCGCGGCGTGACGCCGTTCGTCTTGTTCGAGAACTTCGCGGGGTTCATCTCGGCAAAGTCGCGGAGCACGTCGCGCTTGAGGAGGTCGGTGTGCAGGGCGGCCACGCCGTTGACGGCGTGCGAGCCCGCGACCGCGAGGTGGGCCATCGCCACCTTCTTCTCCGCGCCCTCCTCGATGATCGACATGCGGCGCAGCCGCGCGTCGTCGCCGGGGAAGCGCGCCATCACCGAGCGCACGAAACGCCGGTTGATCTCGTAGATGATCTGGAGGTGCCGCGGCAGGAGGCGCTCGAACATCGCCACCGGCCAGCGCTCGAGCGCCTCGGAGAGCAGCGTGTGGTTCGTGTAGCCGCAGGTGGCGACGGTGATCTCCCAGGCGCGGTCCCAGGGAAGGCGCTCCAGATCGACGAGCACGCGCATCAGCTCGGCGATGGCGATCGCGGGGTGCGTGTCGTTGAGCTGGATGGCGTTCTTCTTGGGGAAGTCGTCGAACGACTTGTGGGACTTCTTGTAACGCCGAACGATGTCCGAGATCGCGCAGGCGACGAAGAAGTACTCCTGCTTCAGGCGCAGATCACGGCCGGCCTGGTTGCTGTCGTTCGGGTAGAGGACCTTGGAGATGACCTCGCTGGAGTTCTTGTCCTCGACGGCGCGGACGTAGTCGCCGTCGTTGAAGACCTTGAGGTCGAACTCGTTGCCCGCGCGCGCCTGCCAGAGGCGCAGCGTGTTCACGGTGTCGTTGCGGAAGCCCGCGATCGGGGTGTCGAAGGGAACGCCGAGGACCTTGTGCGTGTCGACCCAGCGCGCCGACAGATCGCCCGACTCGTTCGTGACCGCCTCGACGCGCCCGCCGAAGCTCACGTTCACCGCGTACTCGGGGCGCACGTACTCCCAGGGGTTGCCGAAGCGCAGCCACTCGTCGGGGCGCTCCACCTGCCAGCCGTTCTTGATCTCCTGCTCGAAGATGCCGAACTCGTAGCGGATGCCGTAGCCGTAGCCGGCGTAGCCGAGCGTGGCCATCGAATCGAGGAAGCACGCAGCGAGGCGACCGAGGCCGCCGTTGCCGAGGCCGGGCTCCGGCTCGTCCTCGAGGAGGTCGGCGAGATCGAGGCCGGCGTCCTTCAGCAGCGTGCGCGCCTTCTCGTAGAGACCGAGGGCGTGGAGGTTGTTCGCGAGCGCGCGGCCCAGCAAGAACTCGGCGGAGAGGTAGTAGATCCGCTTCGTGTCGGACTCCGTGTACTGCTCCTGGGTCTGCGCCCAGCGGTAGGTCAGGCGGTCGCGGACGGTCAGCGCGAGGGCGACGAAGCGGTCGAGGGCCGTGGAGTTCGCCGCGCTTTTTCCGAGCGAATAGGAGAGGTGATCGAGGAACGCGCGCTTGAGCGCCTCGTCGGTCATTCCGGTGCGGTCGTCCTCGACGGTGACGCCGGACCGTGGCTCGACGCCCAGGGTGGTCGGCGGAGGAGCGCTGCTCGGTGCTTTCGTGCTCATGAAACGAGAGGGTCCCGGATCGCGGGGTCCCATTTCAACTGCAATCGGGTCACGCGAGCGAGATCACGGGAGGCTCGGACGCTCGAAGAGATCTTCACGCAGGTCGATGCGACCTGCCGGACACGTCGCGACCTGCCCGGTCGCGCATCGAAGAACGCTCCGAGCTTCCGCGGCTCCGGTTTTCTAGCCATCGTCCCGGCGCTACGGAGGAGCGGGGGTGGATGAAGCGAAGAGGAGCGTGAACGAGCGGTCGCCCAGGCGGTAGAGCGTGGGACGATCCTTGGGGGAGCTGTCAGCCTGCCACGAGGCGAACCAGGCGAGCTTCTCCCAGGACTCGGTCTTCTTCACGTACTCGGGGACGATCAGATCGAGCTCCACGTACCGCCCCGCCGTCTGCTGCGCGAGCTCCGGGCCGAAGCTGTACTGGCGGAGCGACTCGGCCGGCGCGAGATCGTTGTGCATCGCGCCGCCGTAGGTCACGACGAGCTGGCGGTTCTTCAGCGCCTCGTTGCGCTGGAACAGCTTCAGCGCTTGCGCCTGCGTGAGGCGCTTGATCAGCGCGAGGGACGCGGTGATGGCGTCCGCGCCGGCATCGGCGAGGCTCGCGTAGTCGTCGCAGCTCGGGCGCAGGAGATCGGGCACCATGCCCAGCGCCTTCGCCCGGTTGCCGAGGGTCAGGTACTCGTTCGGGTTCGTCTGCGCCTGCGCCTGCTGCACCGGCTTCTGCGCGCTCGCGACCGCCTTCACCGCCTGCTGGCACTTCGGATCGCCGGCCCAGGCCTCGATGAGCACGTCGCTCGCGCGGTGCTCGAGCACCGGCAAGAAGGCCTCGGTGAAGCGCTTCGTGGCCGACGGGATGCCCTCGGTCCCCTTCTGCGCGTGCGCCTCGCCCACCGCGAGGATCGCGGGATCGTGCGCCAGCACCCAGCGAAACGCGTCCTCCGCGCTCGCGAAACGCACGCACGCCGGCCCGCCCGCGATCGTGGGGCACGGCGCGGCTCCGGCCGGTAACGGCGGCCCATCCGCCGCCACCGTCGCCGGCGCGATCGCTGGCGCTGCGTCCGGGTTCGTCGCCGCGGAGGCCGCCGCATCGCGGCCGGGCTCGCCCCCGGTCGCGGTGGGCCGCGAGCAGGCCGTCATCCCGATCGAGAGCATCATCGCCGTCGCGAGCGGGAGGAGCCACGGAGCCGAACGCATGGGGCGATGGTCGCACAACTCCGCGCGCCTCGCCTACCGGCGCGGCTCGGGCCCGTTCGGTTGCATGAGCGCGACGCATTCGCCGCGCGGACCATGCGTCGCGCGCTCGGCGCAGGCCGCGAGCGCTTTGTTCGCGGCCTCCTGATGATGGAGCTCGATCTCGGCGGCGACGAGGAGCAACCACCC
>JAYTHX010000390.1:0-10912 GCA_043732195.1 Polyangiaceae bacterium | reverse complement strand
GGGTCCACGAGCAGGCGCGGAAGCCCTGACGCAGGAGGTCGAGCCCTGAACGTTGCGGCCGAGCGCGGGCGTGTCTACCTTTGGCCACCATGAGCAAGACGCGCACCGAGGTCCTGGACGAATCCAAGAAGAAGGGCATCGTCGCCGCGGCCGTCACCAGCGGCGCCATTGCCGCCGGCGTGCTCCTCGCCTCCCCGGTCATCGGCGTCGTGGCCGCCGTTCCGGGCGTGTACTTCGCGTACAAGTGGTGGAAGCACCGCGCCGAGAACGGGATCCGTTTCTAGACGCGCTCCGGTCCTGCGCTAGCGGCGCTCCGGTCCTGCGCTAGCGGCGCGGGGCGATGACCGCTTCGCGCTCGAGCAGCGCGGCGAGGCCGCGAAAGGCCTGGGCGCGACCCAGCTGCACGAGGTGGCCCCCGGGAATGGTGACGAGGTCGCAGCCGAAGTGCGTCGCGATGCGACGCGCGTGATGGGCGGGCGTGATCCGGTCGTGCTCGGCAGCGATGACGAGCGCGCGCGTCGCCGGGAGCAAGAGCGGCCGTGCCAGCGGGCTCACGACCCAGTTCGCGCGCTCCAGCGCCTGGTGTTGCGCGTCGGCCTGCTCGCCCTCCCCGAGGCGCCCCTGCTCGCGCGCGAAGTCCGCGACGGACGCGAGCGGGATCATGGGCATCACGAAGTCGAGGTCCGCCGAGACCGTCGCCAGCAGCGCCGACGTGTAGCCGCCGAGGCTCATCCCCATCACGCCCACGTGCGGCGCGCCGCGCGCGCGTAGCCACCGCGCGAGCGCGACGATATCGCTCACCGCCTGGCGGAACCCCTCGTTCGTGAGGCGCGGATCGGCGCTGGGAAACGGCGGTGCGCCGCGACGAGGCCCGGAGCGAAGCGCGTGGAACGGCAAGAGCGGGAGCGCGACGTCGAGCCCGCGCTTCGTGAGCCACGCGATCGGCCACTGCGCCTCCTCGAGCATCCAGTGCCCGCCCATGTAGCCGTGCAGCGCGATCACCGCGGGCCGCTTCAGCGCGTGGCGCTCGCCGAAGATGAGGCGCGCACGCGCGGTGCGGTTCTCGACGTGCGCGACGTACTTCTCGGCGACGTCCGCGAGGTACGGCTCGAAGGTGCTCGGCCAGCTCGCGTCGATCACCTCGGTCCGCGGCGGCGAGCCACGGCGCACCGGGCGCAGCACGGGGTCGATGGGCGACGGCGGCGGGAAGAACGAGGCGGCGTCGTCCGTGAGGTCGTCGCCGTAGTCGCGGTGGACCGCGCGGAGCGCCTCGAGCCGCTCGTCGTGCCCCATCTGGTCGGCGCGCGCGCGGTCCCGTGCGCCCCGCATCTGCATGGCGACGACCACCGCCCGATCGACGGCTCCGACCGCCGAGCCGAGCACACGTCGCCACGGGTCCATGCCGTCATCATGGCACGCCCGTCGTGCTCGTCACGCACCGTCAGAAGACGTAGGGGTTCGCGCCGGGCGCAACCAACCTCGCCGCACTGCCGGTGAGCAGGATCTTCTGCCCGCCCCCCTCGATGTGCACGCGCGCGTCCTTCGTCGAGGCGACCGCCTCGTGCGCGCCCAGCATCACGATGAGGCGCTCCTGGCTGTCGGGCGCGACGTCGACCCCGACGAGGTGTCCCTTCCCGTCGAGGAGCAGCCGCGCCGGCTGCTCGCCGTGCAGCGCGGGGCGTGCCCCCGGGGTCGAATAGAGGACGACGGTGCCGAGGGCGGGGTCGTGCGCGTAGCTGGTCGCGCGCGTCTCAGGGAGCATCCTGGGATGCTACGGACGCGGCGCGAGGAGCGCCACCCCCACTCAATCGACCGTGCCGCGCTTCCCCTTGAGGTGGCCTTCGGCGGCCGCCAGGAAGCGACCGCGCGCCAGCGAATGGTCGACGACCGGGCGCGGATACGTGCGGCCCAGCTCCACGCCGGCCTTCGAGAGCTCGGCGGCGGGCGCATCCCAGGGATGATGCAGCCAGCGCGCGGACAGCCGGGCGAGCTCGGGGACGTAGCGGCGGACGTACGCGCCGTCCGCGTCGAACTTCTCGCCCTGCGTGACGGGGTTGAAGACGCGGAACCAGGGCTGGGCGTCGACCCCGCAGCCCGCCGACCACTGCCAGCCGAGGTTGTTGGCGGCCAGGTCGCCGTCGGTCAGGTGCTTGAGGTAGTGCGCCTCGCCGTGGCGGTAGTCCATGAGCAGGTGCTTGCAGAGGAAGCTCGCGCTGATCATGCGCGCGCGGTTGTGCACGAAGCCCTCCTCGAGCAGCTGGCGCGCCGCGGCATCCACGACGGGATAGCCCGTGGTGCCGGTGACCCATGCGTTCCAGTCCGCGTCGTGCTCGCGCCACGGGAACTTCGCCCAGGCGGGGCGGAACGGCGCGGTGAGGACGCTCGGCTTCGCGCGCATCACGTCGTACGCGAACTCGCGCCACACGAGCTCGTTGGTGAACGTGCGCAGCGCCTTCGGATGATCGTCGAGACCCTCGACCGAGAGGTGCCACGCGCCGCGCGGTGAGAGCGTGCCGAACTTGAGGTCCTGCGAGATGCGGCTCGTGCCCGCGACCCCCATCGCGTTGCGGCCCTCCTCGTAGCCAGCGCCCGGGCCCTTCAGGAAGTGGGTGAGCCGCGCGCGGGATGCTCGCTCGCCGCCCGCCACCACGCGCTCGTTGCGCGTGATACCGATCGAAGTGGCGGTCGGCGCGGGTACGAGGAGCTTCTTCACCGCGGCGGGCACCGCGGGTAGCGGCGGCAGCGTACGCGGGCTGCCGCGCGGCTTGTCGACCGTCACCGCCTTCGCGAACGCGCGAGCGAACGGCGTGAACACCGCGAAGGGCGTGCTCCCTCCGGTGAGGACCTGCCCGGGCGCCGCGAGCGTCTCGCCCTCGAACAGCTCGAGCCGGCAGCCTTGCTTCGCGAGCGTCGCCGCGACGCGCCGATCACGCTCGACGCCGACCGGCTCGCTCCAGCGATGCGCGACCACGCGATCCGTTGCGAAATGCTTGGCCACCTCCGGCACCACCTCGGTGCTCTTGCCCGCCACGAACAGCAGCTGCGAGCCGCGCTCCTCGATCGCCGCGGCCAGCTCGGCGAGCGAGTCGACGAGGAACTGCATGCGATTCGGCAGCTCGCGCGCGCGCTCCGGCGCGAAGAAGTACGGGTCGACGACGAACAGCGGCACGACGTCACCCTCGCGAGTCGCGTCGAGCAGCGGGAGGTGATCGGAGAGGCGGAGGTCCTTGCCTCGGAACCAAAGGAGCGTACGCATCGGCCCCATCTCCTTTACTCTGGCCCAGCCGTGATCGTAACGATCATCACGATCGCAGAGCTGGTCTATGTCATCGGGCTGGCGGTGTGGATCCTCTTCGAGAAGCGGTCACCGCTCGCGACAATCGCTTGGATTCTCTCGCTGTTCGCGCTGCCTTACCTGGGATTCATCGTGTTCTTCTTCCTCGGCCCGCGGCGGCTCGTACGGAAGCGCTTGAAGCACAAGCGGGCGCGCGGTCAGGGCTCCGCGACCACGCCGCTCGGGGCCAGCCAGCCGCCGCCCGCACAACGCGATCCGCGCGTCGAGCAGCTCTCGCTGCTGGTGACCCGCGCCGGGGAGCCGCCGCCCAGCCAGTGCGACTCGGTGGAGATCTTCCACGACGCGCTGAGGACCTACGACGCGATGGAGCAGGCGATCCGCAACGCCAAGCACCACGTCCACATCGGCTACTACATCTTCGATCACCGGCGCAGCGGGCTGCGCTTCCGCGAGGCGCTGATCGAGCGCGCGAAGGCCGGCGTCACCGTGCGGCTGCTCGTGGACGACGTCGGCTCGTCGACGCTCACCAAGCGCTTCATCAAGCCGATGCGCGACGCCGGCATCATGTTCGCGCACTTCAACGAGGTGGCGTTCTCGCGGATCCGCAGCCGGGTGGACTTCCGCAACCACCGCAAGATCCTCGTGTGCGACGGCACCGTCGGCTTCACCGGCGGCGTGAACATCTCCGACGATTACCTCCCGCCCATCGGCGGACCGAAGCCGCCGGGGGAGAGCCTGCGCGACGCGAAGAAAGAGCGCGTCGGTCATGCCGCGCCGTGGCGCGACTCGCACGTGAAGATCACGGGGGACGCCGTGCGCTGGTTGCAGCTAACGTTCCTCGACGACTGGTACTACTCGACCGGGTTCGCGGCACGCGACAAGGACTACTTTCCGCCGCAGACGCGCATGGGCGAGCACCTCGTCCAGATCGTCGCCTCGGGCCCCGACCGCGACGTCGAGCCGATCCAGAATTTGTACTTTGCAGCGATCGCCACGGCCCGCGAGCGCGTCTACGCCACCACGCCGTACTTCGTCCCTGACGACGCGATCCTCACCGCATTCACGACGGCGGCCATGCGCGGGGTCGACGTGAGGGTGCTCGTGCCCCGCCGCAGCGACTCGTTCATCGTGACCGCCGCCGCGCGCTCGTACTACGACGTGCTGCTCGCCGCGGGTGTCCGCGTCTACGAGTACCAGCCGACGATGATCCACTCGAAGACGCTGGTCGTGGACGACTTCTTCGCCGCGGTCGGGACCGCGAACCTCGACAACCGCAGCTTCCGGCTGAACTTCGAGGTGACCGCGGTCCTCTACGGCGAGGAGCACGCGGAGGAGCTCAGCCGCCAGTTCCGCAAGGACCTCGGCGTGAGCAAGGAGATCACCGCCAGCATCCGGCAGCACATCCCGGTGAAGTGGAAGGTCGCCGAGGCCGCGGCCAGGCTCCTTTCGCCGCTGCTCTAGTGCACTTTGTTCTTCCACAGTGGTGAGGGCTGGCCGGGCAGGGCGCGAGGGCATTTCTCCACATGCCCTCCACACGGGTCTGGCGAGGATCTCCACAGGGGCTCCCCAGGCTGTGCCTTGCACGGGGCGGGCGCATTTCGTATCCCGCCTGACCATGGATCAGACGAACGTCGACCGCGCCCTCGCAGAGCTCGAAGAGCAGCACGCCGACGATCCGGAGCGGGTCGAGGTGGTTCGTCGCACGCGCCGCTTCAAGTCGAGCTGGCTCCAGCTCGGTGAGGCGCTGAGCGAGGTGAAGCGCGGCAAGACCTGGGAGAAGTGGGGTTACGACACCTTCGAGACCTACGCGAAGGTCGAGCTGAAGCTCCGCATGGACACCGTGGAGAAGCTCACCGGCTCCTTCATGTTCCTCCACAAGCGCGCGCCAGAGGTGCTGAAGCGCGACCCGCTCGAGAGTCATCTCCCCAGCTACCAGGCGATCGACTTCCTGCGGCGCGCCGAGGAGCGCAACGACGAGGAGCACACCGTCTCCGCCGAGACGATGGGCGAGGTCCGCACGAAGATCCTCGACGAGGGCGTCCCCATGGCGACCGTCGCGCGGCTCTACAAGGACTCGCTCTTTCCCGTCTCCGCCGAGGGCAAGAAGACCAAGGACCGCAAGGAGCTCAAGGCCAGCGCCATCAAGCTCCGCGATCTCCTCGCCGTGACCGAGGCCGTCCCGCGTCGCCTCGCATCGACGCTCGGAGCCGCGGTCGACGAGCTGCTCAGCGAGCTCGCCGCCGACGCCAAGGCGGCCTGATCCGCCGCCTCACGCGTCGCTACTTCGCGATCACCACGCGATTGCGGCCGCTGCGCTTCGCTTCGTAGAGCGCGGCGTCGGCCCGGGCGATGAGCTCCTCGCACGAAGTGATCGACGCGGCGCCACCGGCGTGGCTCACCCCGAAGCTCGCCGTGACGCGCATGGGGCCTTTCGGGCCCGGGATCACCGCGGACTCGAGCGCCACGCGCAGCCGGTCGGCGAGCTTGCGCGCGCCTTCCGCGTCGGAGCCGGGGAGGATCACCATGAACTCCTCGCCGCCGCAGCGGGCCGGCACGTCGCCCGTGCGGACGCCGGCGCGCAGGATGTCGCCGACCTTCGCCAGCACGACGTCGCCTGCGGGGTGACCGAACGTGTCGTTCACCACCTTGAAGAAGTCGATGTCCATCACGAGGACCGCGAGCGAGCTGCCTGCGCGCACGGCGCGGGCGAGGTCACGCTGCAACGCCTGCGTGAACGCGCGTTTGTTGAGGAGGCCGGTGAGCGCGTCGGTGGTCGCGAGGCCCTCGAGCTCCGCGTTCGCGCGACCGAGCTCGACGGCGAGCGCGTCCTTCTCCTTGAGGAGCGACTCGAGGCGCCGCACGAGCTGCTCGTAGCCGTTGTTCAGCTCGACGAGCTGCGCATGGGCGTCGGAGGCGAGGCGCTCGAGATCGGCTTGCACGTCGATGGCGCGGTCGAAGCCGGAGGCTGCGCTCGTCACGAGGCCGGGCAGCTCTCGCAGGATACCGTCCGCGGCTTCGGCGCTGACGCCCAGGGCGAGGATCGCGGCGAGCGCGTCGTCGCGCACGCGAGCGACGTCGCCGCCCTCCCATGCGCCCGCCACGCGCTCCGCGGCCCAGGCGATGCGCGCGAGCGGGGCAGCCGGCAGCTCGGCGTCGTGATGATGGTGCACGGCGGCGAGCAACTCCTCGGGCAGGTGCATGGTCCGACCCAGCTCGGCGCCGACCTGCGCATGCTCCACGATGCCGAATGCGCGCTCGACGACCGGCCGATGCGCTGCGGGCATGCGGGCGATCTGCCCGGCCGCGGCGAGGTCCACGCGTGCGTGACAGAGCAGCCCGAGCTCCATGAAGAGCCCCATGGTGAAGGCGTCGTCGAGGGCCACGTTGCCCACCGCGCCCGCGAGCAGGCGAGCCGCGACTGCACGGCGGATCGAGATGGTGAGGAGGACGGTACCGTCCTGTCCGGTCGGCACCATGTCGCCGAGGACGAGGCTCAGCGCGATGTTGCGCAGGCCGCGCACCCCGAGCATCGCGCAGGCACGGCCGATCTCGGAGATGTTGCGGCCCATGCCGTAGGCCGCGCTGTTCACGATCGAGAGCACGCGCGCCGCGAAGCCGGGATCCCCCGACGCGAGCAGCGACAGCGCGGCCACGGTCACGTCCTCCTTCACCGCCTTCTCGACGATCTGGGTCGCGACGAGACTGAGCGGCTTCGACTTCGTCGCGACGGCGGCTCGTTTGGCGCCGGCCGGCTGACGAAGCGCACTCGCCGGAGGAGTTGCCATGCTCTGAGTAGCGGTCGCCCTGCACCGGAGTTCAGCACTGGCTACGTTTGGCGCTACAAAATTGCTGCAGCCTACGCGAAACCACGTCCACCTCCAGGCAACTCTCCTGATCATCGCCGCCCTCGTGGCCGCCAGTTGTAAGTTCGCGTCGTCGAGCAATCTGCGTGGGTTTCGGCGACGCGGTCCTCGCGCTCGTCGCGGTCCTCACCCTCCTCACGCTCGCTCCCGGCCGACCGCCCGGGGCCCGCACCAAGGACTACGTGCCGTAACGTGCTGGTCTTGCAGGAGGAGCGCCGCATCGAGGTGCGCACGCGCGAGGACCCGCAGCGGACGACGCAGATCGCGGGCGAGGGCGGCACCGTCCGCATCCACATCCACGGGCGCGAGATCGCGGTCGACGCCATTTACGTCTAGGTGCGCAGCGCGACTCTTCGTAGCCTGCGGCATGCGTTTTCTCTGCGCTCCCGTGCTGCTAATCGTGCTCGCGGCCGCGTGTGACAAGCCCGCCCCGGCATCGGCCGAGGCCGAGGCCGCCGCCCCGGTGGCGCACTCTGCAGCAGCCGCTGCCAGCGCCGGGCCTGCGGCGTCGGCCGCGACGGCCGCGACCAAGCCCACCGGCAAGACCGTCGACACACCCGCGGGGATCGCGAGCGAGGTCGGCGACGAGATCAAGCTCGCCGGCAAGACGATCTATCCGCCGCCGGACTGTCCCACCGGCGGCAAGGATGGCTGCGTGAAGGTGAAGGCGCTCCGCGCCGGGATGGAGGGCGTCAAGCTGCTCCGCCATTTCGACGGCCCCGCAGGACCGAAGAGCATCCTGCTCTTCCAGGCCACCACCGCCGGCAACGCGTGCAACGGCGGCCCGCTGTTCTTCGTGCGCGTCTCCAAGGACGCGCCGCCGACCTACTCCGACGTGTTCGACCACTGCGGTGGTCCGGATCCGATGGTGGGCGCGATGCCCGACAAGATCCTGATCAACGTCCCCGCCCATCCCCCGAACAAGGGGACGGGCGTGATCCCGGCGAGGAACATGGAGTACGACATCGCGAACGGCACGCTCCTGGCCGCCGCGCCGGCGACGCCGAAGAAGAAGCGCTGACTAGGGCGTCGCCAGCTCGAACACGCTGATCGAGTACGGCGGCAGCTTCATCTTGAGGGCATTGCCCTCGATCTTCGCGTCGCCGGGGAGGAACCCTTGCGCGGCGCCCGTGAAGACGAACGACTTCAGGCCCCCCGGCGAGACGCAGCCCTTCAGCTCGATGTTCGCGTCGTGCGGGCGATCGGCGCTGAAATTCAGGGCGATCAAGACCCACTTCTTCCCCGCCTCGTCGCGCGACGCATAGAGAGAAGTACCGCTCGGCGAGCTCGAAGGAACGATGCGCTCCTGGAAGTGGCCGCCCGCGCCGTCGTAATTTCGATATCCGCGGAATGCCCAGTACGCGGGCGTGCCCTTCGCCGGGAACGTCCAGTAGAAGGCGTGGCTCACGCCGTTGAGCGCGAAGCGCCCGAGCACCTCGGCCAGCGCCACGCCGCCGGCGGGATGCGCCTCGGCGCCGAAGTTGTACTCGCCGATCTGGAAGCCACGGCCCGGGTAGTTCTGCGCGATGAGCTCCTTCATGCGCGGGATGAGGTAGACGGCCTCCTTGATCCACGACTCGTCCTCGTAGCCGCGATCCCAGAGCGAACGCGTGGTGCGGAAGCGCAGGTCGTTGGTCTTGCGATCGGTCTCGCCGCCGCCGTCGCCGCCCTTGCCGTCCGGGCCCTGGACCTTGTCGGCCTGGGGGTAGATGTGGACGTCCAGCACGTCGAGGATGCGCACCCCGGTCTTCTTCTCGTGCTCGGCGAGCTTCTGGAGATACCAGGCGAGGAACGGGACGTCGCCGTGGGCCTTGCGATCGGGCTTGTTGCGGAAGCCCTCGTCGTGATCCTTCGTGCTGTAGAAGTACTCCCACCAGCCGTAGGAGGTGGGGCCGGCGATGATCGCGTCGGGGTCGGCCTTGCGGATGGCGGTCCCGAAGGCGATCGTCTTCTCGAGGAGCTCGTCGTAGGTGGTGGGGTTCGGGTGCACGTCGCGGTGCGTCGTGTTCCAGAGGCCGGGCTCGTTGTCGAGGATCCACTCGAAGACGATCTTCTTGCCGATCTTCTTCTCGTACGCGCGCACCGAGGTGACGAACGCGCCGACGTCCTCGGGGGTGACCTTCACGCTCGTCTTGGTAGGATCGGGCGAGGGCACGTTCGTCTTGCCATCGGTCTTGATCCCGTTGCCGAAGTCCGGGTGATCGGGGTCGGTCTTCTGCTGCGCGCCCACGGCGGAGACGGGGAACGACGCGCTCGTCGTGTCCTTCGCGACCCAGCCCATGATCGGGACGGTGATCGCCGCGAGGCCGCCCTTCGCAGCGGCCTTCGCCAGGAAGGTCTCGTGGGAGTCGATCTTGATGTTCTGCCAGAACCACGAGAACGTCGTGTTCCAGGCGCTCAACTTGTAGTTGTAGCGGCTCGTCGTGTTGCCGCCCCAGCGGTGGGCGGTGGCGCCGATGTCCTTGTCGGTGTCGGCCCAGGCGATGCCGAAGATGGTCGGGCTCACGGGCTGTCCCGGGCTCTTGCACTCGATGGCCATCGGCGTGGTGGCGCCGGAGATCTTGCCGCCGCTCGGCGTGGGGCCGGCGACGCTCGCTGCGAGCTGCTCGGTGATCACCGACTGCGACTGCACCTTGCCGCCGTCGGCAGTGACGATGACGGGGCCCGCGACGCTGGCGCTAGGACTCGGCGTCGGGGTGGTCTCGGTCTTCGAGCAGCGCTCGCAGCCGATGCCCGAGAGGCCGAGCACGAGGAGAATGGCGAGGTTCGATCGCATGGGGAGGTTCGATAATCCAGGTGGCGGGCGGCGTCGACGGCCACAGGCGGCGGTTTTTGTTCGACGCGCGCGGAGGGAGCGGGCAAACGTGCCGCATGCTCAAGATCGACCTCACCGGGAAGCGCGCGTTCGTGGCTGGCGTGGCGGATGACGGCGGTTTCGGCTTCGCGATCGCGAAGTCGCTCGCCGAGGCCGGCGCGAGCGTCGTGGTCGGCACGTGGCCGCCGGCGCTCGGCATCTTCCAGACGCTCCTGAGGCGCGGAAAGCTCGACGCGTCGCTGGTCATGGCCGACGGCAGCAAGATGGCGTTCGAGAAGATCTACCCGCTCGACGCCGAGTACGATCTCGACGAGCACATGCCCGCCGAGGTCCGCGAGAACAAGCGGTACAAGGAGCACGGGGACGTGAGCATCCAGGGCTCCGTCGATCGCCTCAAGGCGGACTTCGGCGAGTCGTGCGTCGACATCGTGGTGCACTCGCTCGCGAACGGGTCCGAGGTGAAGAACCCGATCCTCGAGACGAGCCGCAAGGGCTATCTCAGCGCGATCGGCGTGAGCGCGTACTCGAACATCTCGCTCGTGCAGCGGTTCGGTCCGATCATGCGAAAGGGCGGCTCGTTCGTGTCTCTCTCGTTCATGGCGAGCGAGCGCGTGATCCCAGGCTACGGCGGCGGCATGAGCTCCGCGAAGGCGGCGCTCGAGAGCGACACACGGCTCCTCGCCTTCGAGGCAGGGCGCAAGTGGGGACACCGCGTGAACTGCATCAGCGCCGGCCCGCTCGCGTCGCGCGCGGCGAGCGCGATCGGCTTCATCGGCGAGATGATCGAGTACTGCAAGGTCAATTCGCCGCTCCCGGAGGCCCTCGAAGCGCGCGAGGTCGGCGCCACCGCCGCGTTCCTCGCGAGCCCGCTCGGCACGGGCATCACGGGACAGACGGTCTACGTCGACAAGGGCTTCTCGGTGATGGGAAAGACGGTGG
>JAYTHX010000389.1:0-3355 GCA_043732195.1 Polyangiaceae bacterium | reverse complement strand
CGGGTCGGCGTAGAGCTCCACCACCTCGCGCGGCAGACCCGCGACCTCTCCTGCTTCGAGGACGCGTGAGAGATCGAGCACCTCGATCACGGGCGTGCCCTCGCCTCCGCCCTCGAGCCAGCGGGCGAGGCGGTCGAGCAGCGAGCCGCGAGGCGGCAGCGGCGGATGGTCCACAGCCGAGAAGTAAGCCATGTTCGCGACGTTGACGAGAGGGCGTGATGACCGAGCTCGCTGACCTGCCGCCGTTCGCGCCGCCCTACCTCCTCGCCGGCACGTGCCGCGTGCACGTGGGGCTCTGGGATCGCGCCGCGCACGACCCGCCGCGCGGCTTCCGCGACGTGCGGCTCTTCGGCCGGCCGGTAGCGGTGGTGATCACGAACCACTACACCGAGCCGCCGCAGGAGCTGCCGATCCGGTACCACGAGGTGATCGCCGCCTCGCTGGTGCGCCGCGGCCTCGCGGTCGCCGCGGTACCGTTCGACATGGTGCTCGACGAGCTGCTCCCGGTCGACCTCGGGCGCCTGCACTACGCGCTGCCGAAGCGCCTCGACCCGACGCTCGCCATCGAGGAGGGCCCCGCGACCTTCCGCGCCGTCGCGCGCGACCTCGCGCTCGCTGGCGAGGCGCACGGCGCGCTCACGAGCCTCTGCGCGCTGCCGATCCGGGCCGGGTTCACGCTCGCGGTGCAGGCGATCACCGCCTCGATCGACGTGCTCGGCGTCACCTACCCGCCTGCGCAGCGCGCCCGCATCGCGCTGCGGCCGCGCGGACTCGGCCGGAGCTGGCGCGCGAAACCGAGCGAGGCCGGCGGCATCCCGCTGCGTACGCTCTGGTGCCAGTCGTGGGGCTGGACCGCCACCGATCTCGGCGCGCCGCGCCCGCTCGACCCGAAAGGATCTCCATGACGCCGCTCGACGATGCTCCCTCCCCGCGACCCACGCCCGAGCCGACCGCCGCCGAAGGAACGAGGCGCGTCGTGATCGCAGGCGCCGGCATCGCGGGCCTCGCCGCCGCGCACGTGCTGGCCGATGCCGGCTTCGCGGTGACGGTGGTCGAGAAGTCGGCCACGGTCGGCGGGCGCTGCACCTCGTACGTGGACCCGGAGCTCGGACACACCGTCGAGCACGGCATCCACGGCATGTTCCCGCGTTACGCGAACCTGCGCCGGCTGTGGGACGACGCCGGTGTGGGCAAGGAAATCTTCTCGCGCACCACGACCACGGGTGTGCCCGGCCCGGGGCGGACCATGCAGAGCACCGAGCTCGCGAGGGCCAACGGCCCCCCGCCCCTCTTCCTCACCACGATGGTGCCGAGCGGTGTGCTCCGCCTGCGCGACTACGCGTTCTCGCTCCCGTTGCTGATGAAGACCTACGCGGCGCGCGGCTCCACGCGCCCCGACCTCGACGACCAGACCTTCGCCTCCTTCCTCCGCGAATCCGGTGTGCCGGGGCGCATGGCGAGCCTGCTGCTCGTGCCCTACCTCAAGAACCTCGCGTACGCGCGCGGGGACGAGGTCAGCGCCCGCGTCGCCACCGAGGCGCTCAACTACTACGTGCTCGAGAGCGCGGACGACGTGAAGGCGCAGTGGTTCGACGGCGGCATGGTGCCGCTCGTCTTCGAGCCGTGGCGCCAGGCGCTCGAGGCGAAGGGCGTGGTGTTCAAGCTCGGTACGCCGGTGCAGTCGATCGTCTTCGACGCCGCGAACGGGTTCGTGGCCCTCGCCACGCGGGCGATGGTCACCGATCGCGAGCTCGGCGACGCGCCGAAGCTCTTCACGCGGCAGCTCGGCACGAAGTATCTCGGGCTCAGCTGGGAGCCGGCGAAGCGGCGCCTCTCCGCGTTCGACGGCACGTGCACGCACCAGGGTTGCCACGTCAACGCGGCGGTCGAGGGCGGCGTCTCGCTCTTCTCGTGTCCGTGCCACGGCGGTCAGTTCGCGGCCGACGGTCAGGTGCTGCGCGCCCCGCCCACCAAGCCGCTCGCGCCCGTGGCGCTGAAGCACGACGATCAGGCGGCCGTCTGGGTCCTCGACGAAGGCGGGCCGGCGGTCGCCGGGGACGGCCTCGAGCGCGCCGACTACGCGGTTTTCGCAATGGATCTCGCCTCGCTCAAGGCCATCTTTCCTCGCGCTCTGTCGATGAACGCATCGACGGCGGGCGTGCCGCTCCTGCGCACCACGTCGGTCATCGTGATGCGCATGCGCTTCGCCGGCAAGGACTGGTCCGGGCCCGACTCGGGCGTGTTCGCGGCCGAGGACCTCCTCGACAACTTCTTCGCGCTGGGCGCCATGCAGAAGGAGTTCGCAGCCATGAGCGACCTCTTCCTCGAGTGCCACATCGGCGACTGCGAGCACTTCACCGCGCTCGACGACGCGGATCTCTTCGACCGCGCCGTCGCGGTGCTCGATGCCTACTTCCCCAAGGATCGCCTCGGCGCGCGCCTCGATCGTGCGCGGAGCCGCATCCTGCGTCACGTCGACGTCTTTCCGCTCTTCGCGCCCGGCGATCACGAGCGCACGCCCACCGTGAGCCATCCTTCGCGCCCGAACCTCATGCTCGCCGGTGACTGGGTCCGCACCGACGATCCGGACGCGCTCTCGTTCTTCATGGAGCGCGCCGCGGTGACCGGCATCGAGGCGGCGAACGCGATCATCCGCGCCGCGGGGATCGCCGGCAAGCAGCGGCCGGTCACGACGCGCCCCGCCCCGCTCGTGGGATCGCTGCTCGCCTTCCCGGTGCGCGCCTACGATGCGGTGCTCGACGGCCTGCGGAGCCTCTTCGGCATCGGTTACGAGTGAGGCCACATCTACCACTTCGGTGGTAGGATTCTCGCCGCGACATGGTGAAGAAGAAGGTCTCTCTCGGCAGCAGCCCGGACCTCGATTCCGTCGGTACTGGCAACCCGGGACAAGAGCTCCCCTCGCATCGGGCGGCGGTGGTCGACGTCCTCGAGCTGTTCTTCAACACCGGGATCATCCTGCACGACGTGGCCTTGCCACGCGGGCTGCCCGATACGGTCTCGAGCTTCATCGTGATGCAGCCCGGCACGACGGCGGCGGCGCCCGCGACGGCTGCGGCGCCGCGCGCGGGGACGACCCCGGCGACGCTCTCGGTTCGCCGCGCGAACCCGGGCGAGGAGCCGGACGTCGAGATCTCGGCGCACGATCACCTCTCCGAGCTTTCGAACCGCTGGCTCCCCGTCCCCTACCAGCTCTCCTGCCCCTTCGCGGTGCAGGTCTTCCTCGCGGAGACCCCGGGTGGCGGCGTGCGGGCCGTGCTGGCGGTGGACACGCTCGAGCAGCAGGGCTCGCAGGGCCGCCACCTCGACGGGCAATACGACGAAGGGCGCCCCTTCC
>JAYTHX010000388.1:0-10962 GCA_043732195.1 Polyangiaceae bacterium | reverse complement strand
GCCAGGTCTATTCGTCCGAGGGCGTCGGCAGGCCCATGATCCGACCCGCGAGCCGCCTCCCGACCCGCCTTCCGGCCACCCGCAGCGCGTCCGACTGGCGAAACGTCGCGGCGCGCGCGTCCGCCGCGACAGCGACCGTCTCGAACGCCCGGACGTCCCCGGTGTCGCGCTCGCGCTCGGCGCCCGGAGCGCGCAGCACCCACGCGCGCGCCACGAGGGCGACCCGCGTGGCGCGGCTCTGCGGTCCGAGGCGCCCGTCGCCGTCGGGCACGGCCGCGATCCCGTCGCTCTGCTCGTCGGCGCGGAGGATCTCCACCTCGCAGCGCGGGAAGCCTCCGCCCGACGCGAGCGCGCCGCTTCGCGCGAGCTCCTCGCGGATGCCCGCAAGGACCTCATCGGAGGCGATCGCGTCCGGGACCTTCGATTCGTGGAGCACCACGTGGAGCGGCTCGCCGGGCGCGCCGCCGTGGACCGGCCGGTAGCCGCACGCCGCGAGCGCGGTCGTCAGCAGCAGCGCGGTCAAGAGCCTCAACCGGCGCTCATTTCGTGACGAAGGTGAACGCGCCGAGGCACATCTCGTCGGTGGTCGACTCACCGAGGGTCATGTCCACGCTCTGCATGTTGCCGGCTTCCTTGCGGGCGTTCGCGAGCGCGAGGTTGCTCATGCTGTTGTCGTACGTACACCGGATTCGAAGCGTGTCGCCAGCCTGGATGGTCGGGAGCGACTCGATCGGCGCGTCGTACTGGTAGCCCCGCTGCCAGTTGAAGTCCCAGGCCGGCTCCTGGAGGAGGCACGAGTCCTGGCTGCCGCGCGTGAGCGTGATCTTCTCGTCGCGCCCGGCGAGATGCATGTGCGCGCCCACGCCGAGGATCCAGATGTTCCCGGCACCGAGGGCCGGCATCTTGAACTGCATGGTCTCGACGTGCGCGGTGGCGTTCGCGGGGATGAGGAACGTGGCCTTGCCGCCCGGGTCGTTCATGCCCGCCTCGAGGCCGATGCCCGCCGCGGCCACGGGGTTCTTGAAGTTGCCGATGAGCCGCGTCGACGCCTTGTACGTAGGGACCGCGTCGGTGAGGCGGAACTGGAAGGCCGTCGCGTCAGGCTCGGGCGTGGCGTTCGCGTGCGGGTGATAGTGCACCTGCATCACGAACTTCGTGCCCGGCTCCAGCGCGAGCCCCACGTCCGCGGGGTACTGGTTCGGGACGCCGCCCGGCGCCCACGCGGCGACGAGGTTCGCGCCCGCCACGTTCGGACCGCCGAAGCACTCGTACTCGCTGGACGGCACCGCGGTGCCGGGCGGGACGGAGAACGCGAGCGCGTGGTGCACGATGGTCTTGTTCGTGGGCACGAAGTTCGTCGCGTTCAGGTACTTCGTCGACGTGATCTGCGGGTCGAGCACGAAGCAGCGAAACGTATCGGCGGTGCCGCCGAGCGTGAACGGCGGCGCGGGAGCGAGCCAGGTTCCGTCGGCGAGTCCGGTCGTCGCCGGCGCGGTGCGCGGCGGCGGAGCGTCCTTAGGGTCGCCCTCGTAGTCGCCTGCGTCGTGCCACGCCTTGAGGATGCCGATCTCGGCTTCCGAGAGGCGGAGGTCGTCCTTCCAGCCCTTCGGCGGCGTGCACTCGCTCGTGTTTTGCGCGCCCCACGGCGGCATCTTCTTGTCGTGCGTCTGCTGGACGATGCTCTCCGCGACGCCCTTCGCATCGGCGTACGTGACGAGCGAGAACGGCGCGATGCCGCCCGCGACATGACAGTTCTGGCAGACCTTCTGCAGCACCGGCTCGACGTCCTTGTGGAACGTCACGGTGCCGGGCGGCGCGGCGACCACTGGCGGCATATCGCCCGAGGAGCTTCCGCCGGGGGCAGCGGCGTCATCGTTCGAGGACGAGCAGGCGGCGATCGCGATCGTGGTCGTGATGCCGAGGGCGAGGAGCGGGCGCATCCGGCAGATAAGAGCAAGGCGCAGGCCAGCTCCGCAAGGTACGAATCTGCGCTGTTCGAGGGCTCGAGCGTGAGCGCAGCGGCGTCCACCGGTCGCGCTGTCGTTCGGTCAGGCGCTCACGCCACGATCAGGTTGAGGATGCGACCCTTCACGAAGATGACCTTCTTGATCGTCTTGTCGCGGGTCCACTGCTGGACCTTCGGATCGGCGAGCGCGATCGCCTTCGCCGCGGCCTCGTCGGCGTCGGCCGGGATCTGAATGCTCGCGCGCGCCTTGCCGTTGACCTGCACGCCGATCTCCACGACGTCGTCCTTCACGAGCGCGAGATCGAAACTGGGCCACGGCTCGTAGGCCAGCGTGGCCGCGCCGCCGAGGCGCTCCCAGAGCTCCTCACCGATGTGGGGCGCGAACGGGGAGACGAGGAGCGTCAGGGTGCGCGCCACGGCCCGCGGCGTGTGTGGGAGCGCGCCGAGGTGCTTCACGAGGATCATCATCGCCGCGATGGCGGTGTGGAACCGGAGCCCCTCGATGTCCTCGCTCACCTTCTTGATCGTCTTGTGGAGGAGGCGCTGCGTCTCCTCGGTCGGCGCGTCGTCGGCGACGTTCGTGCACACGTTCCACGTGCGATCGAGGAAGCGGCGGACGCCCTCGATGGCGCTCGTCTGCCACGGCTTCACCGCCTCGAGCGGGCCCATGAACATCTCGTAGAGGCGCAGCGCATCGGCGCCGTGGCTCTTCACGATGTCGTCGGGGTTGACGACGTTGCCGCGCGACTTCGACATCTTCTCCGCGACGAGCACCACCTCCACGCCGAGCGCGGCGTGGAACGTCTTGTTGTCGCGGACGACGATGCCGCCCTCCTGGACCCACGCCTCCTCGACGAGCTCGTTGGTCTCGGCGAGGCGGATCTCGGGCGGGTCGGTGGGGCGCAGCACCTTGGCGGTGCCGGGGATGACGCGCTGGTCGCCCTCGAGCGCCTGGAAGTAGCGGTACGACGTACCGAGGATGAGCCCCTGGTGCACGAGCTTCGTGAACGGCTCGTCACCCTTCACCAGCCCCAGGTCGTAGAGGACCTTGTGCCAGAACCGCGCGTAGAGCAGGTGCAGCACCGCGTGCTCGGAGCCGCCGACGTAGAGGTCGACGGGCATCCACGCGTCGTAGTCCTCGCTCGTCCAGCCCGCGAGCGTGCTCTTCGGGTCGAGGTAGCGCAGGTAGTACCAGCACGAGCCCGCCCACTGCGGCATGGTGTTGGTCTCGCGCGCGAACCACTTGCCGTCGCGCTGGAAGAAGCGCCAGTCGACGGCGCGCGCCAGCGGGCCCGCGGGATCGGTGCCGGGCTTGAAGTCCTGGAGATCCGGGAGGAGCAGCGGGAGCTCGCTGTCGTCGACGGGGATCGGCTGCTCGTAGTGGATCGTGAACTCCGCGCCGGGCGCGCGCGGATCGCCGGCGCAGTCGACGGGGAAGTAGATCGGGATCGGCTCGCCCCAGTAGCGCTGGCGCGAGAAGACCCAGTCGCGCAGCTTGTAGGTGATCTTCGAGCTCCCCTTCCCTTGCGCGGCCAGCCAGTCGGTCACGACGCGGCGCACGCGCTCGCTCGGCATCCCCTTCTCGATCGGCGCCTTGCTGCGCGTGACCGCGGCCTCGCTGGCGAGGCCGTCGTCGGTGGAGGCCTCCTTCTCGTGGTCGACCTGCGGTGCGCCTTCCTTGGCAGGGTCGACGACCTGGATGATGGGGAGGCCGTATTTCACGGCGAACGCGTGATCGCGCTCGTCGTGCGCGGGCACCGCCATGACCGCGCCGGTGCCGTAGCCGCCGATCACGTAGTCGGCGACGTAGACCGGGACGCGCTCGCCGTTGATCGGGTTGATGGCGAACGCGCCGGTGGGCACGCCCGTCTTCTCGCGCGTGGCGTCGCCGCGGACGATGTCGCTCTTGGCGTTCGCGATGTCCGCGTACGTTTTCACCGCGACGACGTGGTCGGCGAGCGCGATCTGCGGCGCGAGCGCGTGCTCGGGCGCGAGCACCACGTAGGTCGCGCCGGGCAGCGTGTCGACGCGCGTGGTGAAGACGGTGATCTTCACGCCGGGATGGCCCTCGACCTCGAACTCGACGTTCGCGCCTTCGCTGCGGCCGATCCAGTTCGCCTGCTTCACCTTCGTCTCGGGCCAGTCGAGCCCCTGAAGGCCCTCGAGCAGGCGATCGGCGTACTGCGTGATGCGCAGCGACCACTGGCGGATCTTGAGCTTCTCGATGGGGAAGCCGCCGACCTCGCTGCGGCCGTCGGCCGTGACCTCGTCGTTCGCGAGGACGGTGCCCAGCTGCGGGCACCAGTTGACGGCCATGTCCGCCTGCTGGAACGCGAGGCCCTTGTTGAAGAGCTGGAGGAAGATCCACTGCGTCCAGCGGACGTAGCCGGGATCCGTGGTGTCGACCTCGCGCTCCCAGTCGTAGCTGAAGCCGAGCATCTTCAGCTGACGTCGGAAGTTGCCGATGTTCTGCTGCGTGGTGGCGCGCGGGTGCGTGCCGGTCTTGATCGCGTGCTGCTCGGCGGGGAGGCCGAAGGCATCCCAGCCCATGGGATGCAGCACGTCGACGCCGTTCATCCGCTTGTAGCGGCAGATGATGTCGGTCGCGGTGTAGCCCTCGGGATGCCCGACGTGCAGGCCTGCGCCCGACGGGTACGGGAACATGTCGAGGACGTACGCCTTGGGGCGCCCAGCGTGGCGCACCGCGCGGAAGGTCTTCTGCTCCTCCCAGACGTGCTGCCACTTCGGCTCGACAACGGCGGGATCGTACGGGTGGGTTGCGTCATCGGACATCGTCATTTGCGCGTCCGATTTTTACCACAGCTTGCCGGTGTCCCGAGAGGCGACCTTCTTCGCGAGGCGGGCGGCGCGATGGGCGCGGCGCGGCTCTTTCTCGCCGGTGCCGGCCTCGACGATCGCGAGCGCGCGGGCCGCGTCCTTCGCGTGGTGCTCGTAGAGCTTCGCGAGCTCGAGGCGGACCGTGGGGTCGTCGACCGAGGCGGCAAGGGCCTCGAAATCAGCAAGGGCGCGCGCCTTGTCGCCGCGGGCCTTCGCGAGATCCGCGCGAACGCGGATGCCGGCGTCTCCGGCGCCGCGGGCGAGCGCGACGTCGACCGTCTCCTGCGCGCGCTCCTGCTGCCCCGCGCGTTTCAACGTGCGCGCCATGCCGACGAGGTCCTCGGCGTGGAGCATGGAGCCCTCGAGCGGCTCGCCGTAGAGCGCGACAATCGCGACCATCGAGACCACGTCCCACAGGTTGTGATCGACTACACCGAGGAGCGCGCGCGTATCTCCGGTGCGGAGAAAGTGCAGGTAACAGGCGCAGACCTCGCCCGAAGGCACGTCGTTCTCGCGGACGAAGCCGAGCACCTCGCGCTCCACGGCGCCGAGGCGGGCGCCGAAGCCGCGGCCGTGATGGAGGCGCCGCGCGACGTGCACGAGATCGAGGTGCGGCGGCTCCTGGGGGAAAGGCGCGCGGCCCATCACGAAGCGCGTGCGCAGCACGGGCATGTCGAAGCTCTTGCCGTTGAAGGTCACGAGCATGGTGGCTCGCTTGATGCGCTCCGCGACGCGCGCGAGGACCGGCGCCTCCTCGCCGAGCTGACGTACGAGGAGCTGCTCGCAGACGAGCCCGATGTCGTCGTCCCAGAACGCGAGGCCAATCAAGAACGCGACGGTGCCGGCGCCAGGACCGAGGCCCGTGGTCTCGGTGTCGAGGTAGAGCGCGCCCGCGAGGTTGCAGCCCGCGAGCCTCGGATCGAGCGCGAGGAGCGCGAGCAGCTCCGTCGAGGCGGTCTTCGCGCCGGTGACGGGAATGCGGCCAACCCGGTGCGCGCCGGAGAGACGCAGCGTGCGCACGTGGAGCGGTCCGAGCTCCGTCCGCTCGACGCAGAACGGCAGCTCGGGACAGTCGACGGCGGGCAGCTCCCGCTTCGGCTCGCTGCGCGTGCGCGTGAGGATCGAGTCCATGCGGCGCCGCAGGTCCTCGAGGACCGACGGCGCCTCGTCGATCGTCACGACCGTCCCGGCGGGCGGCGGCGGCGGCGCGAGCTGCGCGACGGGCGGCGGCGACGGCGGCCCGAAGGAGATGAACGGCGTTACGCACGGCGCCGAGGCGCCGGCGGGACCCGCGCTCGCGAGGCGTGAAAGCCGGCTCCGGAGCGACATCGTTCAGTAAGATACATCGGTTCAGTGTAGAGTCGAGCTTCCCGGACAAACAATGGTTCGAAGGGCCCGTCCTTCACGACGTGCGCGTGAGGCCGGCGACGAAGTCCTTGATGCCTTGCGCGTCGTGGAAGCCCGCGTGCAGGTGCTTGGCCACCGCACCGGGCGCGATGATCGGACCCCACGGCAGCGCGACCTGCCCGCCCTGCTGCATGTGGCCGCACAGGGGTGTCGGTCCAGAGATCATGGTTGGTTGCCGAGGACGACGAGCGTGCGCGGCGCCTGGATGCGCCGGACGAATGCGCCGAGCGCTCGCGCCTTGCGCCGGGAGGCCTCGAGGATCACGCAATCGCCGCCGAGCAAGAGCACGTCGATGTCCGCGGCGGAGTGGTGGGCCCGATGTGGAGATCGGAGGCGAAGCCGAGGAGGAAATCTGGCACGCCGGCTGGGAGAATGCACAACGTGCGACGAATCACGTGCACTGTACAGCAATGCTTCCGCCCGAGGTCACACGAGGCTCGGAGCGCCAGAGCCTCTCTGTCGTCAACGCACGGCGGGGACCTTGGCGGCGACCGAAGCATGCCCGCGGTTGCCCACGATCTGGCGGCGCACCCAGGCGAGCGGGCGGCGGTCCTGGAGGTCGACCACCGTGCCGTCACGCTCGACGCCCAGCGAGGCGAAGAGGCTGTCGAGGTCGATGCGCTCGCCGCGCGCGGCGTAGCGATCGTACATCTCGCTGAGGATGGTCGTGCCCGTCACCTGGTCGCCGAGCGCGACCACCTCGGCCACCGTCCACACCTTCGTGGCGTCGCCGCCACGGGCCAGCGCCGCGCGGATGACGTCGTCGAGCGAGTGCTTGCCGCGCGTCTCCTCGCGGATGCGCACATCGGCGGCGAAGCAGAAGATCGCCCCTCCCCAGTAGATCGAGTCGAGGTCCTCGCGATGCGCGAGCCCGCTCGAGGAGCCGCGCGCCGGTACGCCGCGCGGCATGTTGCGCGCGAACTGCTTGTAGACCTCCGGCTCCGTCGTCCAGCCCGCGCGGGCGCGCAGGATCGGCTCGTAGTACGTGGCGAGGCCCTCCCCCAGCCAGCGGCCCTCGCCACGGAACGTCGGGAAGCCCAGGTGAAACAGCTCGTGGACGAGCACCCAGTCCTGCTTGCGCGCGGCCTCCTTCATGCGGTCGCCGAGCACGAGCACCACCGACGCGCCGGCGAGCGAGAGCACCTTGCCGAATACGACCTCGTCCTCGCCCTTCGCGGGGACGACGAACAAGGACGTCCGGTCGACGGGAAATTTGCCGAAGAGTGGCGTCACCACCTGCGAGGCATCGCTGACCCACTCGCGGATCTCCTCGTCGCTCATCGCGTACTTCGCCTTACCGACGATCGCGACGTCGACGCGTGCCTGCGTCTGCCCCGCCTTCGCCGGGACGTCGACCCGGACGCGGCGCATCGGTCCAAAGGCGGTGAAGCTCCCCTCGTCGAGATCGTAGGAGCGGAAGTCGAAGGCCTGACCGGTCTCGTCGCTCGCGTGCATCCCCGACATGAACTGGAGCGCGTTCGGCGTGCGCACGCGGATGGTCACTGGCACGTCGGTCTTCGGCGACGGGTGAGCGAGCCACGCGAGCGCAGGAGAGAGCGTCGAGTCGCCGACGCGACGCGCGCAGTCCACCTCGTCACCGCAGGCCTGCGCAACCTCGCCGAGATCGATCTGGTAGCGGACGGTGCAGTGCCGCATGCACGTCGGCTCGTACCACTGGCTGCCGCGGTGCTCGACGGTGCGCCAGCCCTTGTCCGTCTTCACCTTCACGTTCCGCATGAACGGAGCCGACTCGCGCGCGATCGCGATGCGCTCGGTCCGCGCGTTGTCGAAGGTCACCTGGACGTCGACCACCCGCGAGCCCTCCGGCGGGGCATCGACCTCGTAGGTCCAGCTACCGGAGGCGCGCGAGTCGGCCGGCGGCCGGACGCACGCGGTGGCAATAAAAAGCAGCGGCATCGCCAGGTGCCGTCCGCGCAACAAGTACTGCATTGCGCCCATACCCTTGCTCTAGCACTCGGGATGCCGACCGCCCTTTCGCGCCGCTCAGCCACCCCCGAACGGATCGAAACGGAACGCATCAACGAGCACGGCCGTCGGACGAGCGACCGGATCAACGACGCCGACTACCCATGCGTCGACGTACGACATTCCGCCCGCACCCGCGGTGACGCGTAGCCGCACGAAATGTTTGTATCCGGCTGAGCCCATCGCTGCGTACGCCTGCGCGTGATTCAGGCCGAGACGCGCCAGCAACATGAGCATCACTCCGAAGAGGAAGCTGCTCGCCATCGTGGCGAGGACGAGCGCGCCGGCGAACGCCACCCACGGGCCCGCCACACGGATGGCGAGAGCGTCAATTCCCACGCCAAACGTCACCGGGATGGCGCCGATCGTCAAACCCAGGACGGTAGCAAAAGGCACCACGCGCGCTGCTCGGTGACGGCGCCACCCGACCAGCAAGGCGGTGCCGAATGCCACGATGAGGCCGATTGCTAGCGCGACGGTCGCGCTCGACCGGAGCCGGCGCGAAAGTACTCCTCGAGCGCCACCGCATCGCCGATCGCGAACACGGCCGGCAGGATCCACCCCGCGCGCCCGAGCGCCGCGAAGACGGGCAGATCGAGAAGCAGCTTCCACGAGGCACGAGGGCCCGGGAACTCGGCATCGATGGGGTACTCGGCATCGTCCTTCGCAATCCGCGCGCCATGGAGGAATGCGCCGCCGCCCCCCGCCACGACGTGGAGGCTCCTTCCTTCCGCCGACCTCGCTCACCGTTGCGTCGTCACCGCAGTCGGAGACGAAGTCGATCCACACCTCGCCGCCCATCGCCTCGGCGAGCGTGCCCTCGCGCTGCGCCATCGCCTGGGCGCTGGTCCGGGTGGCCCGCGGCCCGATGATCTCGAGCACGCGGGCGAGGAGGACTTCCGGTGACTCCGGGATCATCCACTGGCGAGAGTCGATGTTCTCGGTGGCGATGACCGAGGCGACGAGATGCCGAAGGTGACCCCAGAACGCGCTGAAGCCGAACCAGGCAATCGCGCGCGGCTTCTTGCGTCCGCGCGCGACGCGCGGTCCGGCGTCGTCGGTGGGCCACCTCTCGAGCGGCATGGGTCCAGGCACGCCCGCCAGACTACACGGAGGCTGACGGTCAGAACCCGAACTCGGAAGCGCTCTGCTGGTTCTGGCGAACCGCGCCCTTGCCCTCCCGCGATGCTGGCGCGGGCGCCGCGGCGACCGGGGCACTGCCTCCGCTCGGAGACTTCGCGAAGTCGCCCGGCGCAGCGTTGCGGCCCCCGCTCCCGGAGCCGGCGGCGGCGGGCGCCGGCGGGGCGAAGTTGCGGTCCGCTTGCGCGACGGCGCCGAGCTGGTCCTCGAAGTCCTTGTCGAGCGACTTCGCTGCACGACGAGGTGCCGCGCTGGGCTTCGCGGCGGCAAACGCCAGCGACTCGTTCTCGGTGCGCTTCAGCTCCGCCGAGCGCGTGGCGAGCCTCGCGCGCGCCTCGCCGCCGCGGCCCTGCTCGAAGAGCTTGTTCGCCTCGGTGAGCGTGGTCGCAGTCCGGCTGCGCTCGACACGCGCCGCCACGAACGGATCGAGCTCGCGCTGCTCGGTGCCGTCGCCGCGGATCGTGATCGTGAGGTTGCCGGAGGTCGAGCCGTCGGTCTTCTTGACGAGGTCGCGGTACGCGAGCTTCACGTCGGCGACGGACTGCGAGCCCTCCTTGTCGGCGGGGACGCGAAGCTTCACGAGGACGGTCTTCTCCTGTTTCGCGCTGAACGTGCCGAACGGCACGATGAGCTTGTTGCCTTCGCGATGGAAGCTGCGGTCGAACACCTCCGCGACCTCGACGCCCGGCGCGAGCTCGATGGTGAGCTCCGCCTCCTTGGCGACCGACGCGAGGATGTCGTCGAACTCCTGCGCGAAGACCGCGGGCAGCCCACTCGCGTTCGCGACGAAGTAGTGGCGGCCGTTGCCCTCGTTCGCCAGCGCCGCCATCACCTTCTCGTCGAAGTCGACGTCGACGCCGATGGTCGAGATGGTCACGCCCTTGCCGGTCATGCGGCCGGCCATCGCACGGAGCCCTGGCATGTCCTTGATGCCCGAGTTCGTCGCGCCGTCGGAGAGAAGGATCATGCGGTTCACGCGGTCGCCTGAGAGCGACGTCTGCGTGAGCTGCTGCATGCCCTCCAGCATGCCGCACGAGATGCACGTGTCGCCGCCGAGGCGGATGCTGCGCACCGCGTTCGCCATCGACGCACGGCTCGCCGAGCTCACGCGGGTGGGGGCGACGATGACCTGCGCCACGCTGTCGAACGCGACGACGGTCACGCTGTCTCCGTCACGGAGACGCTCGATGGCACCCACGGCAGCGTTCATCGCGTTGGCGATACGATCGCCCTTCATCGAGCCCGACTTGTCGATGACGAGCGCGAGGTTCATCGGCGCTGCCGCAGTGGCCGCCTTGTCGTCCTGCGAGGCCGCGATCTGCGCGAAGAGGAACGTCTCGCCGCGACCGTTCTTCGCGATCGAAGCATGGCCGAGGCGCGCATCGATGGCGAGCGTCTCGCCGGCTGTGATGCGGGCGGGGTCGGTCGGGTCGCCCGGCCTGACATCCTGGCCCCAGGGCTCCTTGGTGGCGACGACGCCGGGGGCCATGGGGATCGCGAGGGCGCCAGCGGCGGAAGCGAGGACGCCGCAGAGAGCGAGAGCGAGGGTGGTCTTGAGCTTCATGGGAGCCGGGTTGGTACGGGGGCGAGCGAGGAACGGTCTCCCAGGTAACCCTTTTTGGAGC
>JAYTHX010000387.1:0-10990 GCA_043732195.1 Polyangiaceae bacterium | reverse complement strand
ACGCCCGCTTTGCCCGGCCGGTACCTCGTCCACACCTTCGGGTGCCAGATGAACGCGCACGACTCCGATCGGATGGAGGAGGTGCTGCGCGCCACCGGCTGGACGCGCGCCGACGGGGTGGAGGACGCCGACCTGGTGGTCCTGAACACGTGCAGCGTGCGGGAAAAGGCCGAGCAGAAGCTGCGGAGCGAGGTCGGTAAGCTCGCGCCGTTCAAGGCAAAGAACCCGGGGCTCGTCCTCGCGGTGGCCGGGTGCGTGGCGCAGCAGGAGGGCGAGAAGCTACTGCAGCGGGTCGCTCACCTCGACCTCATCATCGGGCCGGACAACATCCCGGACCTCCCCTCCCTGGTCCACGAGCAGATGTCCGGGGCGCCGCCCCGCGCCCACACCGTCTTCGATCTCGAGGCGCCGCGCTTCCTGATGGCGGCCCCCGCCCCCGGCGAGGTCCCGGTCAGCGCCTGGGTCACCACCATGAAGGGCTGCGACGAACGCTGCTCCTTCTGCATCGTCCCGTACACGCGCGGGCCCGAGCGGTACCGGCCGAGCGCCGAGATCGTGGCCGAGATCGCCCGCTGGGTCGCCGCTGGGTCGCGCGAGGTCACGCTCCTCGGCCAGACCGTCGACAGCTACCGGGACCCCGCGCTGCCCCCTCCCGTCTCCGACGACCCGGACGAGAGCCAGTTCCCGGCCTTGCTCCGCGCGATCGCCGCGCAGGTGCCGGGGCTCACGCGCCTCCGCTACACGAGCCCGCACCCCCGGCACGCCACCGCCGCGCTCGCGCAGGCGCACGCCGAGCTCGACGTCCTGGCGCGTCACGTCCACATGCCCATGCAGTCGGGGAGCGACCGCATCCTCAAGCGCATGATCCGCCGCTACACGCGCGCGGAGTACACGCAGCGCATCCGCCGCCTCCTCGCGGCACGCCCGGGCCTGACGGTGTCGACCGACGTGATCGTGGGCTTCCCCGGCGAGACCGAGGACGACTTCGCGGCCACGCTCGACGTGATCCGGGAGGTCGGCTTCGTCGGTCTCTTCGGCTTCAAGTACTCGCCGCGCCCCTTCACCCCGGCGCTGAAGCTGCCCGACGACGTGCCCGAGGCGGTGAAGAGCGAGCGCCTCGCGCGGCTCTTCGAGGTCGCCGAGTCGCAGACACGCGCCCATCTCGAGCGGCTCGTCGGCACCCGGCAACGCGTGCTCGTCGAGGGCGCGAGCAAGACGCAGGGCAAGGTCACGGGCCGGACCGAGCGCAACGAGATCGTCCACCTCGATGTCCCGCCGGGCCGCGCGCTGATCGGCGCGCTCGTCGACGTCGAGATCACCCAGGCCTTCAAGCACTCGCTGCACGGCATGCTCGACGCGGCGGCGCTCGCGACGCTCCCGGTGCTCGCGCCGGATGCGCTTCCGCCGCCCGTGCGACGGCGGCGTTCTCTCACCATGGTCTCGTGATGACGATCTACGCGCTCAAGGGCGTTGCGCCGAAGCTCGGCCGCGCGACGTTCGTCGCCCCGAACGCCAGCGTCATCGGCGATGTGGTGCTCGGCGACGAGGCGAGCATCTGGTTCGGCACCGTGCTCCGCGGCGACGTCTTTCCGATCCGCGTCGGTGCCCGCACGAACATCCAGGACAACGCCGTGGTTCACGTCATCGGCGGGCAGGCGGCGACGTCCATCGGCGACGATGTAACCATTGGTCACATGGCCCTGATCCACGGCTGCACGGTGGGAAATCGCTGCTTGATCGGGATGGGCAGCGCGCTGCTCGACGGCGCGATCATCGAGGACGACTGCCTGGTCGCTGCAGGATCTCTCGTTCCGCCGCGGATGCGTATCCCGACCGGGTCACTGGCGATGGGACGCCCCGCGAAGATCGTGCGCGTCCTCACGCCCGCCGACCGCGAGCACATCCGCGAAGCTGGCGGTCTGTATCTCGCGTACGCGCGCGACTTCATCGCCGGCCTCGTCGTGCTCCCCTGAACGCCGCTCGGGCGCGGCCGTTTCAACTATCGGAGCGAACATCAGCGAACTTAGCTCCCGCTAAGATCCTGCGCACTAAGGTTAGCGTCGTGACACAGGACGAGCAGCAGCGCGTCCAGCGCATCAAGGAGTACGTCCTCGCGAGATTGAGAGAGGAGCTTGCGTGTGCCCCCCGGGGTGCCCAGGCCCAGCTCGCGAAGAAGCTCGGTGTCTCTGGGGCCCATCTGAGCAACATGCTCTCGCAGCGGCCGACCCGGCAGCCTGGCGAAGATTTCCGCCGCAAGGTCGCGGCCCACTGGGGCGTCAGCTACGGCCAGCTGGAGGCGATCTCGCTCGGCGAGGACGCGCCCGCATCGACATCCAAGCCGATCTCCTGGCGCGCCGAGGATGCGCCGCCGAACCTCACCGCGGTCATCGCCGACTACGCGTGGATGACCGAGCTACCGAACCACCTCCGGTCGATGGTCCGCGAACAGGCGCGCCAGCACCTCCGGTTCGGCGGCCCCGACTACGCGGTCGACGAATGGCAGCGCATCGTCACGGGACTCGAGCGCGAGGCGCTCGCCCTGCTCGCGCGGCACGCGCGCACCGACTCCGTCATCGTCCCGCGCGAGGCCACCGAGCTCCACGACCACCGCAAGCGGTCGCCGAAGACCCGCAGCAAATAGCTACGGTCCGTCGACGACGCGGATCTCCACCCGCGCCACGCCCTCGCGCACCAGGTCGAGATCCTCGGCCGCCTTGCGCGAGAGGTCGATGATGCGTTTGTCGTCACCCCACGGCCCACGGTCGTTGATGCGCACCCGGACGACGCGCCCGGTATCGACCCGCCGCACCTCGACCCAGGTGTTGAAGGGCAGCTTGCGATGGGCGGCCGTGTACTTCGAGGGGTCGAACCGCTCGCCGTTCGCGGTCTTCTTTCCGGCGAAGGCGGCGCCGTACCAGGTGGCGTTGCCGCTCTGGTCGGCCTTGATGTCCGGCGCCTCCGAGCCGCGAGCCACCTTCGCGGCGGTGAGGTCTCCCTCGCCCTGCTTCGCGTCCGCATGGATGGCGGTCGCGGGCGGATGAAAGCCCTTGTTCGGGTCGTGGCACCCGCCAGCGAGGACGGCGAGGGCGCCGAGCACGCCGATCGGGAGCACCGGTCGCATCGCGGTCTCGTACCACGCGAGGAGTGTTACGCCATGCGTAACACTCGGCCCTGAAAGCGAGACTGTTACGGCAGTCGTTACGGTGTTACGGCCCCCTCCACCGAAACCTTCCCTGCGTCACATGGCGATTTTAGCTGCATTTTTGCCATGTAGGGCGTTTTCGGACCTCTGGCACGACACCTGCTGAGGGCTCACTCGCCGGGCGCTGAGTCGCCGGTCATCACGGGCGCTCCAGTCAAGCGCTCGTCCTTTGGAGGCCTGAGTCACATGTCCAACGTCGCCGTCGCCGTCGCTGCTGCTCCCGTGTCTGGCTTCTTCCCCTGCGCGGTCTCGGCCGACCGCTTCGAGAGCGACGACGACCTCATCGCCGGCATGACCGCCAACGACCCCGCCGCGTGGCGCGACTTCCAGGCGAAGTACGACCGCCTCATCATCCGTTGCATCACGAAGGTGACGCGTCGCTTTGCTTCGATGGTCTCGCAGGACGACGTCCGCGAGGTCTACGCGAACCTCTACGTCTCGCTCCTCGGCAACGACATGCACAAGCTCCGCACGTTCGATCCCGAGCGCGGCAACCGCTTCTCTTCGTGGATCGGCCTCCTCGCCATCAACGCGGCGTACGACTACCTCCGCACGCTCAAGCGCGAGCCGCAGAAGGAGTGCATCACGGAGGCGATGGAGCTCGTCGCGGACCTCCCGGATCCGTTCGAGCTCACCAGCGAGCACGAGCGCGCCACCATCGCGCAGGCCACGCTCGCCGACTTCTCCGAGAAGGACCGCACGTTCGCGGCGCTCTACTTCGGCGAGGGCATGGACCCCCAGGACATCGCGACGAAGATGAACATCTCCGTCAAGACGGTCTACTCGAAGAAGCACAAGATCCAGTCCCGCCTCGAGTCCGTCCTCTCGCTCCGCATGGCGCACGCCGCCTGATCTCTCGCTCCTCCCTGACCCCCATCGCTTTCTTCGTCTGAGGCGTCGGGCTGCCCCCCGACGCCTCGTCTCGTTTGTGCTATGGCACTCCTCGTGCGTTATGCGCCTGCCAGCCTGCTCGCTCTCTCGCTCGTCGCCGCCTCCACCTCGTGCTCCTCGCGCGACGGCGGCGACCCGCACTCCGACCTCGGAGCTCCCGCCATCGGTGGCAAGGACATGCGGGTCCGCGAGCTGACCGATCCGACGCTTCCCGGTCACGAGACGTTGCCGAACACCACCCAGTCGGTCAGCGGGCTCGTGGTGGTCGCCATCGACACCTTCGACGAGACGCTCGACGGCAAGAACGCCGGTGGCATCCTGCTGCAGGACCTAGACGCGTCGAAGGACCGGCCGTACGGCGGCATCAACCTCTTCGCTCCGTCCTTCAACCCGGGCAACCTCAAGGTCAGCCCGGGCGACGTCCTCGACCTTCGGGGCCAGTACCAGGAGAACGTCGGCATCCCGAGCAAGCCGCCGCTCTTCTTCGCTCCCGGCGCGGTGCTTCCTCAGCTCTCGCAGCCCATCGCCACGTTTCGCTACGAGACGCGGGTTCCCGACCCCATCGACATCGACGTCGCCGACCTGTCGGACTTCACCAAGGGCCGGAAGTGGCTCGGGATGCTCGTTCGCGTGAAGAACCTCACGGCCGCGCGCGACACCTACGATCCCGGCAACGGCCGAACCTCCCTCGACCTCGCAACCGTGTCGTCGACCGACAGCTCCTGCGCGGGCCCGTTCCCGAAGCCGCCGCAGCTCACCAATGACCTGATGGACCTCCGCCCGTACGGCTTCAAGACGGGCTCGAAGATCGCGTCCGTCGTCGGCGTGGTCGGCTTCTTCTGCAACATCCACCTCGTCCCGCGCTCGCCGGCCGACATCCAGCTCTAGACCGAGAACGCGACGTTGAGGGGACGAACGTCCGCGATCGCCGTCGTGCTCGCCACGCTCCTCCTCGGGTGTGGCCCCGCCGCTCCCGCGTCGGCTCCCGCGGGCGCGCATGCCCGCGCGCTCCTGCCCGACGTGCGGCAGGCGAAGGATCGGCCGCCCGTCGTGCTCGTGGCGCGCGAGGGTGATCCCTCGGGCGCGATCGCGATCGCCGTGACCACGAGCGGCATGCCCTCCGCCGAGGACGACCCCGAGGTGGCGGTCGCGCTCGCCGGCGTCGTCGAAGCACGCCTCGCGGCGCGCGGGGCGGCCGCCGTGGTGATGCCCTCGTGGTCGGGCTTCCGCGTGGCCGTGCTCGTCGCCACGCGCGCCGAGGCCGAGGCCGCGACCGGCACGCTGCGCGAGGCGCTCGTCGCGCCCGTCGACGACAAGGATCTCGCGGCCGCGAAGAGGAAGCTCGCCGCGCTCGCCGCACGACCGCTACGCGACGCGGCGCTTGCCCGCTGGGCGCGTTGCGTCGGCTCCCCGCACGCGCTCCCCGCGCGCGCCGGCAAGAGCGGCGACGACCTCGACGCCGCGCGCCTCGAGAAGTGGCGCGCGGGCGCGCATGGCCTGGGTCGCGTGGCGATGGCGGTGGCCGCACCCTCGGCGCTCGCCGAGGCAGTCGCGAGCGCCGTCGCGCGCTTGCCCGCCTGGAGCGTGGGCGCAGCGGCGCCCTCCGCGAGCGCCGCGAGCAGCGGGATTGACGTCGACGTCTACGAGATGGGCTTCGAGCTGCCAAACGCCGGCGCCGCGCTCATCGTGCACGCGACCATCGACGTCGCGACCGGGAGCGACGCGGTGACCACCGCCGAGGCGCTCGGCGATCCGCACGGACCGCTCGCGTCGCGACTGAAGGCGCTCGAGCTGCCGTTCCGCCTGATGGAGGTGGTCGGCGCCGCGGACCCACGCGGCGGCTGCGTGGGGATCGTGCTCGAGGCCGCGAACGGCTCGGGTTCGACCACGAGCGACATGGCCACGCGCGTCGCCGATGCGATCGCGCTCGTGCACGTCGAGGCACAGGTCCACCTCGACGAAGGCACGGCGGCGCTCGAGGGCCGCACGCTGGCGCGGCGCGCGGGCGACGCGCGCGAAGCTTCCGAGCGCGCCGCGTGGTGGGCCCTCGCCGATTCGTGGACGCGCGCACGGAGCGGCGCCGCGAGCAGCGCGCCCATCATGCGCGGCTCGGTCGCGCTCGGCCTGCCGCTGCGGCGCGGCTCGTCGCCCGCCGCCGAAGCCGCGCTCGAGCCCACGCGCGACGCGCTGGCCGCTGCGATGAGGGGCGCCACGCTCTCTTGGCAGAAGCCCGTGACCGAGGGCCGCGCCCGCGTCGAACCGGGCCAGGGCGAGACCTGGGTGCTCCTCGCCTCGCCCTGCGGCACCGACGGCGAGACCGACGCCGACGCCGGGCTCACCGCGCTCTTCACCGCCGCCGCCGCGGACATGGCGCGGAGCACGCCCCAGGCGCGCGTCGAGCCATGGATCGTGGCCGACGGCGCAGGCCTCCTCGTGCACGGCCCGGCGCTCGCGGGCGAGACGTCCGCGGCCCACGCCCGCCGCCTCGCCGACGTCGTCGCGCGCAGCTTCGCCTCCGATTCGATTCCGCTTGCCGCGCTGGGCCGCGCGCGCGCCGAGCTGCTCCGGCACGACGCCCGTTCGGACGGCCCCGCGTTCGATCTCGTGGCCGCGGCGGTCGCGCCCGGACACGCGTCGTGGTTCGTCCCCGCCGGCCGCGCAGACACGCTCGCGCGCGCCGCCGATGCCGCGGTCCTTGCGCGTGCGCAGGCGCTCCGCACGGGACCGCTGCGCATCGCGGTGCTGGCGAACGTCGACGGCGCGCAGGGCGAGGCGGCGATCCGCGCCGCCGATCGCTGGATCGATCGCCGCGCCACGGAAGCGCGCTCGTGTCGCCCGAGCACGGCCGCCGTACCTGCGCGCCCCGGCACCTACGCGATCGAGCCGAGGCCCGGCGCCGCGCCCGAGGCCTACCTTGCGTTTCCACTGACGCGCGCCGACGAGGGCGAGCGCGCCGCCGCCACGGTCATCGCCGCCGCGCTCGACGGCGACGGCGGTCTGCTCGACAAGGCGCTCGCGGGCCCGGCGCTGGCGCGTTCATGGTCGGCGCGGGTGGTCGGCTACCCGCGCGCGCCGGCGCTGGTGGTGCGCCTCGTGAGCACGCAAGCCGCGCTCGACAACGCCGTGATGCAGACGCGCGCGCTGGTCGATCGGATCCGCCAGAATGGGCTGCCCGCCGTCGATCACGAGCGCGCCACCGCCGCCGCCTCGCGGACCGCGGTCACGACCGCGCTCGACCCGCGGCTGCGCCTCGTCGCGACGTGGCGCGGCGAGGCCATCCCCACCGCCGCGCAGCCGCTGCCCCGAGGCCGCGCGAGCGCCGACGACGTGCGCGCGTTCGCCGCGAAGCGACTCGGCGAGGAGTCGCTCGTCGTCGTCGTCTCGCGGCCCGGTCCCGTGAAGCAACCACCACCTCCCGCCCGGGCCACGGTTCCATGAGCGCGCCCGTCGTTCCGTGGTGGTCGCTCACCGACCTCGAGAGCCCGTGGTTCCACGCAGGCGGAGACGACGTGCGGCTCCTCCGCGACGGCATCGAGGCGTTCCCCGCGATGCTCGCCGCGATCGCCAGCGCCGAGCACGAGATCCTGCTCGAGATGTACTGGGTCGGCGCCGATGCCGTGGGAATTCGCTTCCGCGACGCGCTCGCCGCGAAGGCGCGCAACGGCGTCCGCGTGCGGGTCATCTGGGACGCGGTCGGCAGCCTCGGCATCACGCCCACGTTCTGGCAGTCGCTCGTCGATGCCGGCGGCGAGGTGCGCGAGTACCACCCCGTCTCGCCGCTGCGCCCGTCGTTCCAGCTCGCGCTCATGAATCAGCGCGACCACCGCAAGATCCTGGTCGTCGATCGCACGATGGGCTTCACCGGCGGCCTCAACCTCGCGCGGCCGTGGCTCCCCATCGCCGACGGCGGCGAGGCCTGGCGCGACGACATGATCCAGGTGAAGGGCCACGTCGTCGAGGAGCTGCGCACGCTCTTCTACAAGACCTGGCGGCGCGTCTGGTTCCGCAACCTGCCGCACGAGCTCGTTCCCATGAACGTGCCGCGCGACCTCGTTCCGCTGAGCAAGCGACCCACCGGCCGCGTCTACGTCCTCGCGAGCCTGCGCCGCAGCAAGCGCAACCTGATGCGCGAATACCTGAAGCGCATCCAGGCCGCCCGCCGCTCCATCGACATCGCGAACTCGTACTTCATCCCCGACCGCGCGGTGCGCAACGCGCTGTTCGCGGCGGTGCTGCGCGGCGTGCGCGTGCGCGTGCTCATCCCGGAGAAGAGCGACGTCGCGGTCGTGCAGTTCGCGCTCGAGGCGCTCTACGAGACGCTCCTGCGCCGCGGCGTCGACGTCTTCTGCTATCCCGGTCCGATGATGCACGCGAAGACCGTCGTCATCGACGATCTGTTCGTGATGATCGGTAGCTACAACCTCGACGAGCGTTCGCGCGCCAAGAACCTCGAGGTCAACGTGGCGGTCGAGGACGCGCCGTTCGCCACGTACGTGCGCAAGTGGTTCGATCGCGACATCCAGAACGCGGTGCGCGTGGATCTCTACGCGTGGCGTGCCCGTCCCCTCGCCCGGCGCGGGTTCGAGTACGTGGCGTACGCTCTGCGGAAGCTCTGGTGAGGAGGAGCAGGTGGCGCGGGTGATCGAAAGAGTGGCTGGACGAGCGCGGCAGGCCGCTCGGGCGAGCGGCTTCCTGGGGCTCACGGCCTCGATGCTGCCCGCGTTCCTGGCGCGGATGGCCACCACCGCGGACGCCGATCGCGCCGCGGTGCGTGACGCCTGGGTCGGCCGCTGGGCCCGCGCGCTGCTCGGGCTGTTCGCCATCGAGGTCATCGTCGACGGCGCCGTCCCGCCGCCCACGCAGGGGCGCGGCCGCGGCCGCCTCGTGATCACGAACCACCGCTCCGCCATCGACATCGGCGTCGTGCTGTCGACCTTCGGCGGCACGATGGTGAGCCGCGCCGATCTCGCGGGCTGGCCCGTGCTCGGCGCCGCGGCGCGCGCGGTGGGCACGGTGTTCGTCGATCGCAGCAGCGCCAAGAGCGGCGCCGCCACCATCCGCGCCATCCAGAAGCACCTCGAGGAGGGCCAGACCATCAACCTCTTCCCCGAGGGCACCACCTTCGAGGGCGACGAGGTCCGTCCCTTCCACGGCGGGGCGTTCGTCTCCGCGGTGCGAGCGGAGGCGGAGATACTGCCCGTCGGCATCGCCTATCCGAAGAGCTCGGGCGCGGCGTTCTTCGACGAGACGTTCGTGGAGCACCTCGCGCGTGTGTCGCGGAGCAGCGCGACGCGCATGGTGGTGGCGGTCGGCACGCCGTTCATCGCCCGCCGCTCCGATCGCGCCGCCGACGTCACGAAGCGCGCGCACGCCGAGGTCCAGGCGCTCGTCGAGCGCGCGCGCGCCCGCTGCGGACCCTGACGCGCGAGCGCCGAGCCGCCAGATTCACGGGAGGCTCGGAGGCTGGGAGCGGTTTGGAATCGGCTCGCGACGGGGCCTGCGACCTCGCCGCCTGCTGGCAGGTCGCGCTTCGAAGTGGCTGCGAGCCTCCTTGTGATCTCGGACGGCCTGGCGCTCGATCGTCTCGTCAGCCGCCGCCGACGAAGTGGACGATCTCGATGGTGTCGCCCGCGACGACGCGACGCCCCGCGTGCTCGGCACGCGGCACGATCTCCCGGTTGACCTCCACCGCCACAGGCCCCTCCGAGAGGCCGAGATGCGCGACGAGCGCCGTGACGGTGAGGTCGTCGGGAACGTCCTGCGAGGCGCCGTTGACGACGACCTGCACGGCTACGCTTTTCCTTCGCGCACGAGGCCGGCGAGCAGCTTCGTGAAGACGCCGGCGCGCCCCGCGTCACCCTTCTCGAGGTAGCGCTTCTCGAGCGCCTTGAACTGCGGGCGGACCTCCTCCTGCTTGACGCCGTTCGCGCCGAGCGAGGCCCAGTAGAAGCGCTCCGCGACGGTGTCGACGAGCGCGCGGTCGTCGTCCTTCTGCGCGACGTACTCGAGGAGCGCGAGGTAGTGCTTCGCGGTGAGGCCGGAGTAGCGGACCGCGGCGGTCTGGAGATCCTCGCCTCGGCCTTTGGCAAGCTTGATGAGCGGGAAGACCACCGGCGCGAGGTCGTCGACCTCGGCGTGGTGCGCGTCCATCTGCTCGAACGCGATCTTCGCGAGCCAGACCGAGCGCGGGTTCGTCATGTCGGGCGCGGTGAGGACCTTCCGCCAGCGCGTGTGTGCGCGCTTCGGATCGAGCGTGAAGAGCGAGCGGAACGCCGCGCGGAGCAGCGCGAGGTCGGTGCACGCGGGATCGTCGAGGAGCGCGGAGAGCTGCTCCAGCGCGCCGGCCTTCGTGCCCAGCAGCGCGTCCCCGAGAAGTGACTTGACGATCTCCTCGCGGACCAGCTCGCTGCCGGACTTCGCGAGGAGCGACGCGAGCTCGGCATCGGCAAGCTCCGACTGATCGATGCGGAGCGCGTTGGCGACGATGCCGACCCCCACGATGCGCGACTGCCAGGGCTTGCGGACCTCCCGCTCCTTCGGGGTCTTCGACTCGCGCGTCATGATCGCGTCCGCGTCGTCGAGGTCGGGGACGTAGGCCACCAGCGCGTCGAGCACGACCTTCGCGCTCGCCGGCTCGACCTTGAGCGCTGCGGCAAGAGCCTGCGAGCGCTTCATGGTCGTCTCGGAGCCGGCGCGCGTGAGATCGACGGTCCACGCGTTCGAGAACGAGCGCCCGACCTCGGCAGGGGCGGCCGGATCGAGCGCGGGCGGCTCGGGCGCCTTGGCCCCTCCGCCCTTCTTCGACCCCTTGCTCACCGCTTGCTTCGCGTTCGACATGGCGCGCAACTTAGCCCACGGCTCGCCCCGCGTCTCGCACAAGCGGGGGTCAGTTGCTAG
>JAYTHX010000386.1:0-11003 GCA_043732195.1 Polyangiaceae bacterium | reverse complement strand
AGAAGTGGATCGCGGTGTTCGCGGCCGGCTCTGGTCTGCGCCGCGGTGAGTCGTGGTGTCTTCACCTCGAGGACGTGCATGTCGCGACGGATGAAGCGAAGCCTCGCGTTGAGGTTCGCTTCGGCTCGTGGGATCCCGTGAAGAAGCGATACCGCGCCCCGAAAGGGCGCAAGGGCGAGAAGAAGAATCGCACCGTCTACCTCCACGGCATCGCGCTGGAGGCCGCTCGTGCCTGGCTGGCGCTCTTGCCCGTCTACGCGCCGAAGAATCCGCTCGGGTTGATGTTTCCGACCGAGCGCGGCGCTCGTCGCACCGGCGTACCGCGATCGTGGAAGAAGGTCGTGACCGCCTTCGGCATCATCCCTCGCATCGGCAAGCAGGTCTGGTGGCACCTGCTCCGTCACACCTGCGCAAGCTCGCTCGTGTCAGGTTGGTGGGGAATGCGGTGGAGCCTGGAGGACGTGTCGAGGGTCCTCGGTCACACCGACGTGCGCACGACGCAAATCTACGCCCACCTCGAGCCAAGCGTTCTTCACGCGACCGTTCTCCGTGCGCAAGCCGCGTACGCCGGCAGCCGTCACGACGCCGTCACGGCCCAGCGGCCTGCGGCCCGAAAAGAGCCGCAGACCGCTGGATTTCTTGGGCACGCCCGGTCTGATTCGAACAGACGACATCCGGCTTCGAAGGCCGGCGCTCTATCCAGCTGAGCTACGGGCGCGTGGACAGGCTGTGAGGCTTACACTGCGCGGCGCGTGCGCGCAACGCGGCCCGCGGTAGGGGAGGGGGCTCCTTGCTGGGTGAGGCGTCGGTTTCGTGGCGAAAGCGTCATCGCCATGACGCGAAGGGCGCGACCTCCATGGACCGGCCCTTGCGACCAACAATTCAACCCCCCGATGGCACCGAAACAGTTCCTCAATGCGATGACCTTGGCCGCGCTCCTCCTTCTGCCCACCGCGGCCCACGCCGACCCGGACGCGGCCAAGGCGCCCGCGACGCCCTCGCCCGAGGAGGCGAACAGCACGCTCGTCGCCGGCAACGAGCGCTTCGTTCAGAGCGCCGCGACGCATCCCCGCCAGTCGACGAAGCGCGCGAGCGAGACGGCGACCGGGGAGCACCCGTTCGTCACCGTGCTCTCATGCTCCGATTCGCGCGTCCCGCCGGAGCTCCTCTTCGATCAGGGCCTCGGGGACGTCTTCTCGGTGCGCGTCCCTGGCAACGTGGTGAACGGCGACGAGCTGGCGTCGGTCGAGTACGGCGTCGACCACCTCGGCACGCCGCTCCTCGTGGTCATGGGGCACACGCGCTGCGGCGCGGTCACCGCGATCGCCAAGCACGCGGTCGTCCCGGGTCACCTGCCCGCGCTCTTTGCGAAGATCGGGACCGCCGTCGAGGCGGCGCACGCCAAGCTTCCTCACGGCAGCGACGGGGAGATCGTGGCCGAGGCCGTCCGCGCGAACGTGTTCGAATCGATGGCCACGGTGCTGCGCGAGAGCGATCTCGTTCGCGAGCGCATCGACAGCGGCAAGACCCGGATGATCGGCGGGATCTACGATCTCACCACCGGCGACGTCACGTGGCTCGGGCCGCATCCCGACCAGAAGCAGCTCATCGCCAAGGCCAGGACGAGCGAGCCCGCCGCGCATGGGCACGACCCGCCGAAGGACGAGCACGGCGAAGCGGCGAAGCACGGCGAAGCGGCGAAGCACGGCGACGACGCCGGTGCGGGCCACGACCCGCCCGACGAGGCCCATGCCGCCACGGATTCCCATGCGCCCGCGCCGCTGCCGCTCCCGCCGAATCCCATCTCGTTCGCGGTGCTCGCGCTGATCTGCACGTTCGGCGGCGGCATCTCCGGCCGCCTGAGCGCGAAGTAGCGATCCTAGTTGCTGCAGACGAAGCGACAGCCGCTCGGCGTCTCGGTGACGTCGGTGAAGTTGCCGGGGGCGCCGCACGCGCTGCCGAGGATCTCGTCGCCGCACAGGCAGCCCGCCCGCACGGCGCCGCCGGCCTTCTTGCCGGGCGGACACACGAAGTCGACGGTGCGCTTCTTCGCGACCGGCGCGCGCGGCGCGATCGGCGTCGGCACGGGGACGGAGCTCGGGACCGCGGTCGGCGGGACGGTCGGTCGCGGCGCCGGCGCGGCGGGGACGACGCTCGCATCGGTGCTCGTCGTGGTGATCGCCGGCTCCGACGAGTCGACGCCCGAGGCCACGATCCCGAGGCACAGGAGGCATCCGCCGCCCCCCAGCACAAGGGCGACGATGAGCACGATCAGCACGATGAGCAGGACGCTCGGGCCGCTCGACGGCGGCGGGGCCGGCGGTCTCCAGCCGTGGTTCGGGGGTAGTTCATCGCGTTGCGGCCACCGTCCTCCGAGAGTACTCACTTCGGGTCATGTTGCGCTGCCGAACCGCCCTCCTCGCTCTCGCCCTCGCTCTCGCCCTCGCGCCGGCCGGCGTGGCGTGCTCCTCGAAGAGCGACCCCGTCGTCGCTGCCGCGCCGGACGCCGCCCTCGCCGCCGGTCCGCCCACGACGTTCGGCGGGGACCGTCCCGTGGAGCTCCGCGTCCCTGCGGGCTACGAAGCGTCGCGCCCGGCGCCGCTCCTCCTCGTGCTCCACGGGTACGGCGCGGGCGGCGCGATCAACGACCTCTACATGCACTGGACGAGCATCGCCGACGCGAAGGGCTTCCTCTACGCATCGCCCGACGGCACCGTCGACAAGAGCGGCAAGCGCTTCTGGAACGCGAACGACGGCTGCTGCGATTTCGACGGCACGAACGTCGACGACGTCGGCTACCTGATGTCGCTCGTGAAGGACATCCGGGCCGCCTACGCGGTCGACCCGAAGCGCATCTACGTGATGGGCCACTCCAACGGTGGCTACATGACGAACCGCCTCGCGTGCGATCACTCCGAGACGTTCGCCGCCGCCGTGAGCTGGGCGGGCGCGAACTGGAGCGACCCCGCGAAGTGCGCGCCCACGAGCCCGATCGGGTTCCTCCAGATGCACGGCACGAAGGACGGCACCGTCCCCTACGGCCCCGGCACCGACGGACCGAGCAAGGTGGCCTACGCGGGCGCCGTCGGCACGGTCGCGACCTGGGCGACGAAGAACGGCTGCAGCGCGCAGCTGACGGCCACGTCCGAGGCGCTGCACGTGAGCGAAGGTAACCCCGCCGCCGACACCAAGGTCTCGCGCCACGAGGGGTGCCTCGCCAACGGCGCCGCCGAGCTCTGGCCGGTCGACGGCGCCGACCACCTCTTCACGTTCACCCCCGAGGCGGTGTCGGCGCTCTGGAAGTTCTTCGAGACGCACCCGAAGCCCTGATAAACTTCCGTGATCGACTCCGCCGGGAAGATTCCACTTTCGCGGCCCGTACATCGGCCAGGGGCCACCAGGTCAACATGCTTAGAATCAAGTCGGCGAAGCTCGCGCCCGCTCTCGCGTTCGTCCTCTCCAGTGGGTTCGCCGTCGCGCTCTCCATGAGCGCGTGTGCCACGTCGCAGAAGGCGTTCATCGGTGACGAAGGCGGCCTCGACGAGGCGGGCCTGCCCATCGAGGGCGGCAACCTGGAGGGCGGCGGCGGGGAAGGCGGCGCCGACAGCGGCCCCGGCAGCCCGCGCGTTCCCTGCGGGCCCACGTTCTGCCGCTCCGACGAGAAATGCTCCTCGAACGCGTGCATGTACGACTGCACGGGCACCAAGGTCCCCGGCGACTACGCGACCATCACGTCCGCCGTCACCGCGCTCGCCGCCACCGCCGCCGACGTCACGATCTGCCTCGGCGGCATCCAGGCCGGCGAGTCCGTCTCGATCTCCGACGTCGGCGCGCACAACAAGGCGCTCAAGATCATCGCCACCGTCCCGCTCCAGACCACGCTGGGGAGCGTGAGCATCGCGGCCGGCTTCTCCGAGGTCACGCTCGTCGGCTTCGGCACGTCGTCGACGATGAGCGTGAGCGGCGCCGCGAAGGTGAACCTGCGCGGCCTCAAGCTCCAGAGCACGAGCGGCGCGGCGCTGCAGATCCGCAGCACCTCCGGCGTGAGCACGCCGTCGGTCGTCACCGTCGACGGTTGCGACATCGGCTCGTCCACCACGAGCGGCTACGGCGTCTACGTCGACAACACGTACACCTCGCCGCTCGATGTCTCGGTCACGAACTCGTACATCCACGGCGGCAGCTACGGCGTCTACCAGTACGGCTCGGGCGGTACGCTCTCGCTGAAGCTCGTGAACAACACGATCGACAAGGCGCAGTACGGCATCAACCTGAGCGGGTCGGGCGCGGCCACCATCGCGTACGTCAACAACATCATCTCCAACAGCACGATGGTCGGCGTGACCGTGGGCACCAGCCTCACCGGCGTCACGCACTCGAACAACGCGCTCTTCGGCAACACGACGAACTTCTCGGGCACGGCGGTCGAGGGCAGCGGCTACGTGAAGACCGACTGCCAGCTCGAGATGACCACCGGCGTCCCGCAGACGAAGACGGGCTCGCCCTGCCGCGGCGCCGGCAAGACCGACGTCGCGCCCGCCGTCGACTTCTGGAACGCGGCGCGCGGATCGAAGATCGATCTCGGCGCGGTGCAGGGCTCCTGACCTCGTCGACCATCACGCTGCACGAGCACACCGGCGACTCCGGCGAGCTCGTGCTCACCCAGCTCACGACGGAGGACGGCGCGCTCGTGCTCATGATCGGCGGCGCGCGCCATCCGCTGCCCGACGGCGCGCTACCCGCGGTCATGCGCAGGTTCGGCAAGCCGCTCGAGAGGGACGCGCCGCCCGCCGAGGAGACGCTCGATCTCGGCGACGGCGAGACGCTCGCGCGCTTCCGCTTCCTGCGCCGCTACGACGTCATCGCGCGCGACTACCTCGTGTACGCGGCGCCCGAGGCGGAGCCGCTGTGCGAGATGGCGACGGCGGTGACCGCCGCGCTCGAGCATCTCGCGCGCCGCCTCGCCGCGCTCGCGCCGGCCGATCCGTAGGCTATTCCAGGCCGGTCGCGCGCTTCACGAGGCCCTTCACCTTGTCGGCGGAGAGGCCCGCGGTCTTCGCGATCGCCTTGAGCACCTCGGCCTCGGACTTCTCCACGCCGTTGGTGGCGCGCGCCACGAACGCCGCCACGAGGAGGCCGGCCTCGGGCTGACCGAGCTCCTTGAGCGCCTCGCCCACCTTCGTCGCGCGCACGTCGACGCCCTCCTTCTCGGCGCGCGTCGCGCACTGGTCGAGGAGCGTCTCGGTCTCCCACTCGATGACCGATCCCTTGCTCAGCAGCTCAACGGCCTTCGCCAGGATCGCTCGCTCGGCGGCGTCGACCGCGCAATCGGCGCGCGCCGCGAGGTAGCCGGCCTCGACGGCATGCGCGAAGACGCTGCTCTGATTCGGGACCTTCAGGTCGTCGCCAGGTCGTCGCGGATCTGGTCGGCATGGTCTTCGAGGGTCAGGGTCTTCGCCATCCCCGCAGCATAGAGTGCTGAGCGTCGCGCTCAAGGGTCGCGGTGACCCCACGGATCCGTGTAGATCATGACCATGCGATCCGGCCTCTCCCTGGCTCTCGCGCTCGTGCCGATTGCGCTGGTGTTTGTGCCGCGGACGGCGTTCGCGGACGACGACCTCGTGCTCGATCTCGGCGGCGTGACCCTCGAGACGCGCAAGGTGCTGAAGGGGACCTTCGCCCAGGGCATCGCCGGCGCGGACACGACGCACGAAAAGGACGAGGAGCCGGCCCACCAGGTCACCTTCACGCACGACTTCTGGATGGGGAAATACCCTGTCACGCGCGGGCAATTCGCGAAGTTCGTGGCCGACACGCGCTACGTCACCGAGGCGGAGAAGGGCGAGAGCGGCGGTCAGGGCTGGGACGGCCACCAGCTCCTCCAGCGCAAGGACTTCACCTGGCGGAAGCCGGGCTTCACCCAGACCGACGAGCATCCGGTCGTCCTCGTCACGTACGGCGACGCCACCGCGTTCACGGGCTGGGCGTCGCGCAAGACGGGCAAGCGCGTTCGCCTGCCCACCGAGGCCGAGTGGGAGTACGCCGCGCGCGCCGGCACCGCGACGCTCTGGTACGCCGGCAACACCGAGGGCGAGGCGGGCGCCATCGGCTGGTTCAAGGCGAGCGCCGGAAACGGCACGCGGCCCGTCGGACAGAAGAAGGCGAACCCGCTCGGGCTCTTCGACATGTCGGGCAACGTCTTCGAATGGTGCCGCGACTTCTACGGGCCCTACCACGACGCGGCGGCCACCGACCCCGAGGTCACGGCGAACCCCACCACGGAGGCCGATCGGCGCGTGCTGCGCGGCGGGTCGTGGCTGCGCGACGTGAAGCGCTCGCGCAGCGGCGCGCGCTATCGCAACGCTCCCGGCAGCCGCAACGCCGACAACGGCTTCCGCGTCGTCGTCACGAACGAGGAGACGGTCGCGCCGAGCCTCAACGGCGGCGCGGACTTCGCGCCGGCGAGCCCGGTGGGCGTGAACGGCAGCTCGGGCGGCGGACGGACCACGTCGTCGAGCGGCGGCCCGCTCGCGGACGGCGGCGATCCCGCGCGCCTCGAGCCGACCGCGAGCACCACCGACTCGTTCTCGTGGACGGTGCTCCTCGCCGCTCCGCTCGCCACCGCGAGCGCGGTGGTGGCGTGGATGCTCCTGCGGAGGAAGCGCGCGCCTGCTCCGGCCGCGCCCACGACGACGACCGCGTCGAACGGCATGACCACGCGCATCGGTGACGACGGCTTCTTCGTCCGCGTGCCCGGCGCGTCCCACGGCGCGCGCGCGCGCTACGAGTGCCTCGTGAACGGCACGCAGGTCTCGGACGTCGTGCCGCTCGAGGGCGACGAGACGTTCGTCTACACGGGCTCGCCGCCGACGGGCGTGCGCATCGTGGAGATCGTCGCGGGGCCCGCGCCCGGCTACCGCACGCCGGATCGTCCGCCGGCGCCGCTCGTCGACCCGAACCTCGCGCCGCCTTCGTCGCGCTCGCGGCCGCCGCCGGTGCCGCCGCGCCGTCCCTCGGGCACCATGTCGGTGCCGCCCATCGGCGCGATCCTCGGGCGCGTGTCGTCGACGACGCACCATCATCACTCGTCGTCCCCCGTCGTGATCGCGCCGGTGATCCTCGACCCGACCGAGCAGAGGTCCTCGCTCCCGAGCGACGTGCCGTCGCCGCCCTCGAGCAAGATCTCCGTCAACGACACCGTCGCAAGGCCCGCCGTGACGAGCGAGGCGTTCCTCGGGAACCCTCGTGCCTACTGACGGCGCCATCGACGTCGTCGTCTTCGAGCCGCAGGTCCTTCGCGCCGAGGCTGCGTCGGCGCCGTCGTGGCGGTCGGCGCGCACGACGCGCGCGCTGGCGCGGCTCGGGCTCGTTCCTGCCGTCGTGCTCGGTGAAACGGCGCTGTGCGCGCTGCTGGCAGCGAGGACCGCGCCGGTGTGGTTGCTCGTCGCCGGCGCCGCGCCGCTCGGCTCGCCGCGCCTTCCGCCGCCGAGCGCGACCGGCCGCTGGCTGCTCGCGCTCGGCGCCATCCAGGACGACGCGCGCTGGCGCGTTCGCCTCGCCGAGACCGGCGGGAGCTTGCCGCCCACGAGCGAGGGCCTGCCGCGCGTGTGCAGCGTGTTCCTCGAGAAGCCGGCGGCGCTCGCCGAGGAGCTGGCGTCACCGGGAACCAGCTCGCCGCCCAGGACCGACGCCCTCTCCGCCGCCTGCTCGCGGCTGGTCGCCGTCGCGCGGGCGGTGCGCTTGCCCGCCTTCGACGTCGCGTTCACCGATACCGCGCACGTCCTCGAGCTCGTCACCACGCTGCACCGGGGGGGCGCGGAGCGCGTCGTCCTCGATCTCGTGCGCGAGCTCGATCGGCTCGGCGTCGATGCCACGCTCGCCGTGCTCGACCGCGCCTCGCGCACCACCTTCGAGGCGCCGCCCGGCACCGTCTTCCTCGACGAGCACGCGGACGGTCGCGCGGAGCGGCTCGCGGCGCTCGTGGATCTCGCGGCGGCCATCGGCGCCGATCTGATCCACGCGCATCTCGTGAACGGAGAGGACCTGCGCATCATCGCGCGCGGCGGGATCCCCATCGTGACCACCATCCACAACTCGCAGCCGGGGTGGCCGATCAAGCTCGACGCGCTGGCCGCCGGCGACCTCGCGCTCGTCATCGCGTGCAGTCGCGATGTGGAGCGCCAGCTGCTCGCCGCCGGGGTGCCCGGCCCGGTGCGGACGGTGTGGAACGGCATCACGAACACCCGGCCACCCGACATCCCGCCCGTCATCGCCGACACGATCCGCATGCTGGTGATCGCGAATCACCGCCCGCAGAAGCGCCTCGAGCGCCTGCCCACCATGGTCGCGGAGCTGCGCACGCGCGGCCGCGAGGCGCGCGTCCTGATCGTGGGCGAGCCGGTCAAGGGCGACCCCGCGATGGTGGCGATCGAGCTGCTCGTGCGCGCCGAGGCGAGGCGGCTCGGCGTCACCGATTTCGTGAAGCTCGTGGGCTCGATGGACGACGTGGCGCCGCTCTACGCCGCGCACGACGTGGTGATCTCGACGAGCGCGTTCGAGGGGCTCAGCCTGGTCTACCTCGAGGCGCTGGCCGCGGGCCTTCCCATCGTCACCACCGCGGTCGCCGGGACCGACGAGCTCGCGCGCAAGCACCCGCACGCGCACGTCGTCGCGCTCGACGCGCGACCCGCGGCGTTCGGGGACGCGGTGATCGCCGCGGTCGAGCACGCGAAGACGAGCCCCGATCTCGGGCTCGCGCTGGACTTCACCGCGGCGAAGATGGCGGAGCGCCACGCCGACCTCTTCGCGCGCGTGCTCGCCGCTCGCCCCGCCCGGCCGCGCTCGGGCCTCGTGCTCATCGCCAACAACTTCTCGACCGGCGGCGCGCAGTCGAGCGCCCGCCGCCTGCTCGTGGCGCTGTCCGCGGCGGGGATCCCGGTGCGCGCTATCGTGCTCCAGGAGCAGGTTTCGTTTCCCACCGCGGGTCGCGCTGCGCTGACCGAGGCGGGGATCGAGGTGGTGGTCGCGCCGCGCGCGGGGGACGTCGACCCGATCGTCACCGCGCGGGCCATCGCGAGCACGGTCGACGCGTGGAATCCGCAGGCGCTCCTCTTCTGGAACGTGATCTCCCAGCACAAGGTGCTGATCGCGGACCTGCTGTTCGATACGCCGATCTGGGACGTCAGCCCTGGTGAGATGTACTTTGCATCCTTCGAGAACTACCTGACGAAGCCGCGCGTCGGCTCGCCGTACCTCACCATGGCCGACTACGGGCGCCGCCTCTCGGGGGTCATCGTGAAGTACGAGGCGGAGCGCTCGCGCGCCGAGCAGGCGCTCGGCGTGCGGGTCGACGTGGTGCCGAACGGCGTCGAGGTCCCGACTGCGCTACCCTCACGCCCCGGCGGCGCGACGACGGTGATCGGCACGCTGGCGCGCCTCGGCGTCGACAAGAAGCTGGAGCAGCTCATCGACGCGGTGAAGCACGCGTACGCGCGCGGGCTCTTCGACGGCTGCGAGCTGCGGATCGCAGGCGCCGCCGAGACCGGCGACGACGCCTACGAGCAGGCGCTCCGTGCCCGCGCCGAAGGGCTGCCCATCACGTTCGTGGGGGAGCAGGAGGCAACCCCGTTTCTCGCGCAGCTCGATCTCTTCGCGATGGTCTCGGAGCCGAGTGGCTGCCCGAACGCGTCGATCGAGGCGATGGCGGCCGGGCTCGCGGTGGTCGCGACCGATGCGGGCGGCGCGCGCGACCAGATCGTGCACGGTGAGACGGGCCTGCTCGTGCCGCGTGGCGACGCCGCTTCGCTCGGCGAGGCGATCGCGGAGCTGGCGCACGATCGCGCACGCCGCGAGGCGTTCGGTCGCGCGGGCCACCAGCGCGTGCTGGCGCGCTATGACGTGAAGCGCATGGCCCGCGACTACGCGCGGATCTGCCTGGGTGACGAGGCCTCGCTGGCGGCGCTCACCGGCAGCGAAGGCGGCGTCACTTCTTCACGATCATCGTGATCACGCCGCCGCTGGCGCACGTTCTACGGACACAAGATCTGCCTGACCATCGGCGCCAGCGGCCTGGTGCTCGACGTCGTGGTGGAGCAAGGCAATCCGTCGGACTCGGCACTCGCATGCAGGACGGTGGCGCGCGCCACGTCCTTGCTCGGGCGCACGCCAAAGCAAGCAAGCACGTCGGCCTCGAGGTGACCGAGATGGCGAAGAGCGCCTGGGTCTTCGTCCAAAGCCCACGTGGCAGACATCAAGGCGATGGGCGTGGCCGACGTCGCGTTCAAGCTTCGGCGGCGGCTTCTAGCATCGAGGCCGGCATCTCCTTGCTGAAGCGAACCTTCCGGCTCGACCGCTGCAACTGGAGTGGCGTGGAATCGTTTGGCGCGTACGTGTGGGGCAGCGTGCTGTCGTGCAACGTCCTGGTCGTCGCGCGGCATCTGCTACGCTGCTACGTGGCCGGTGGCTCCGCGACGTCCCCGGGTGGGCCGCATTCGTCGGTCAAGGCTGCTCTCTGTCCGTTGTCGGCAAATACGCGTGCGCTATGCACGCATGTCGTCGCGACGAGCGCGCCATGCGTCGGTACCGAACCAGAAGTCTCACAAATTCTCGAGGAAAACGGGATTCTGGGACGTGAACTAGCTAGTTTGCTCGCGAAGTCTTCAAGATCTTCAACGCGCCTGAGCCCACGAGCGCGTTCAAACCGACGTCGAAGAAAGCGGCTTGACGAATATAAGAGCATCAATGCCCCGTCCGAGTTTCTTCGCCTCGCTGCGAGCCGAGCTGGTCGACGTTCGAGCGGTACGCCACGCTGCACGCCGCCGAGACGTCCATCGGCGACTACATCGAGAACTTCTACAACGTCGAACGACTTCATTCGACTCTCGGCTACGTCAGCCCCATCGAGTTCGAATCGAAGGCACGAGTCGTGATGATTGCGGCATAATCAGACTGTCCACGAGAGCAGTCTCGGGATCACGGTAGAGGTGCCTTGAATCCGCCTGCGC
>JAYTHX010000385.1:0-28462 GCA_043732195.1 Polyangiaceae bacterium | reverse complement strand
GGACCGCCGAGCCTGCCGCAAAGACGATGGTGCCGTCCTGCGCGAAGACCGCGCCGGTGTCGGCCTCGCCTTCCACCTCGAGCCGCCAGAGCACAACGCCGCCCGCGCTCAGCGCGACCAGCTTCTTGCCGTCGGTGCCGACGTAGAGGGTGCCGTCATCGTGCACCAAAGGTGTACTATACACTCGGTCGCCGAGGCGGGTGGTCCACCGCCGCGCGCCGTCGGTGCGGGCGAGCGCGACCACCGAGCCGTCGAGGGTCGCGGCGTAGAGGGTTTGTTCGTCGGGCGAGCTCGTGACCTGCGCGGCGACGGCGCCGCCCACCGGGACGCGCCAGCCGACCTTCGCCGCCTGCGGACCGCGCGCGGCCGACCGATGCACGTGCCGCGGGCTGCCGTGGATCATGCGCGGAGCGCCGGCCTCGGCGGCCGCCCCACCGTCGAACGGGGGCGCGCGCAGCGGCGCGGCGAGCCCCGAGGAGGCGGCCGGCGCGAGCGAGGACGTCATCGTCACCGGCGTGCTGATCGGGCCGCCCGCTCCTCCCGCAGGCGGGCGCAGGATGCGGTTCGCGGCAGCAGCGCCGACGACCACGATCACGACCGCCAGCGGTAACGCGGCGAGTCGAGCGTGCATCGAGGAAGACGACTCAGCGCGGCTTGCGCTGGGCGGCGGCGCGGATCCGACGCTCGGACGAGCGGGCCTCCGACACGCCGATCGCATGTGCGGCTTCCCCGGGCATACGGCGCGCGAGCCAGCCGATGAGCGTCAGGCCGGCGCAGCGCGTCGGCTCGGGCATGTGCGGCTCACGGATCAAGCGGGAGAGGTCGCTGATGAGGCGAGCGCGCTCGCCCTCGTCGGGGATCTCGTCCTCGCGGCACCCGTCTCCCGGACGCGTGGTCCGGATGGAGTAGAGGGCCTCGATCGTAAGCGATGAACCTTTGCGCGAGGAAGAAGGCACGAGTGCACGGCAGTTTACCGCTTTCCGCGGAGCCGTCGAGTTTGCAGTCGGCGTCAATGCGTCGTCCTCCTTCATCGGCGTGTCGGTGCCTCCCAGCACTCACGTGGTCACTTGAACAGGCATTGCCCGTCCGAGCGGCCAGGTGCCTCTAGCTCGTCGTTACTTCTCGAAGGTAACGGCCAGCAGGAGAAGGGCGGACATAGCGCACAGCCTCGCGTGCGCAAGGGACGATCGAGCGGTCGGAAGCGTGAACTATCCTTTTTTGGATGGTCCGATTCGTGCCCGGCCCGGTCGGTCCTCAGAACCGACCCTGGAAGCCGAACGCGGCGCCGCCGGAGACCGTCCCTGCGAAAGGGACCGGACGGGTCACCTCGACGGCAGGGCGCGTCAGGAGGACGTAGACCGCGGCCGCTCCCGCCACGAGCCCGGCGCCGAGCGCGACGTCCGCGAACGTGAAGCGGGTCGACATCGCATCGACGTCCTCGGGCGCGCAGCGCGGCTTGCACTGGTCGAGGTCGCTCTTCTTTCCGAGGCCGTCGATGGCGAAGCCCGCCGACGTCGCGAGCGCGGCCACGGCGACGCCGCCAAACACCCAGAAGCCGAGCGGGACCCGACGCTCGACGACCGGCACCGCCGCCATGCTGACAGTGACCTTCTTGCTCTTCTCGCCCTCGCGCAGCACGACGGCGACCGCGACCGCGACCGCGCCCTCCGCCTCGAAGAGGAACGTGTGCGAGCCAGGCTCGAGTGCGATCGGCTTCGCGTCGATCCTGTCGGTGAGCGGCGTGCCGTCGAGCTTCACGCGGACGTCGGAGCGCAGGCCGCCGTTCGGCGCGCGCGGATCGAGGACCACGCTCGGGATGATCAGCTCGAGCTCCGCAAGCCACTTGTTGCAGTCCTTCGTGAGGAGCGCCGGGCACGCGTCACGCGCGCAGATCGAGGCCTGCGCCTTCGCCGCGCCGGGACGGCCGTCCTTGCGCAGGGTCTGCGTCTGCTCGTAGGCCGTGATGCAGGCGGTATCGGCGTGCGCGGTGGCCGCGGTGGCGAGGACGAGCGCGAGGGTCAGCGAGGCGATCGAGGTCTTCATCAGTACGTGAGCGCCACGAAGTCGGAGCGAGCGCCGGGGAGCTTGGCGTTCGCTTCCCACGTGCCGATCGTGCCATCGGAGTTGATGGCGGCGGACCACACCTCGTCGGTGCGGTTCGTCGTGGACGCGCCGCCGGCAACGTAGAGGCGCCCCTTGAACGCGACGAACGCGTGGTCGCGCAGCGGCTTGGGGAGCTTCGTGAGCGACTGGAACTCGCCGAGCGCGCCAGTCGCGCGGTCGATCTTCGACGACAGGACGACGTCGGTGGGCGTGCCCGTGCCGCTGACGCGCCCGCCCGACACGAAGAGGTACCCGCCCGCCGCCACGAGCGCCGGCGTCGAGACCTTGTGGTCGGTCGCGCCGTCCTTCAGGCCCGGCTGATCGGCGAAGGCCTCGAACGTCCCCGCCGCGACATCGACCTTCGCCTGCTCCACCGACGACGTGAGGCCGCCCTGCACGGGGGCGCGGCCGCCGACCACGTAGAGGTGACCGTCCGAGAGGAGCGCGCCGGCGCGCGAGCGCTGGTGGAGCAGCTGCACGGCGGTGTCCGTCGACGGGCCGAGCGTGTTCGCGGTCGGGTCGACGGTCGCGATGTGGAGCTCGGTGGTGAAGAACGTGTTCGTGCCGCCGTCGACCGCGACGGTGCGCGTGCCGCCGACGTACGTGAGGCGCGAGCCGACGAACGCGCGTGTCGCCTCGTCGAGACCGCCCGGCGCGCCGTTCGCGCGGCCCGCCTTCCAGTCACCCGCGATGCCCGGGACCCACGACGTCTGCTGGATGGCGGTGCCGCGGACGCCGTTGAGCCCGAAGCCGACGTTGATCATCACCCACTTGTTGCCGAGGAGCCCGGCGGAATCGAAGGAGCCGACCAGCGGCGCGCTCTTGTCGATGCGCCAGCTCGCGATCGCGCCGTTCGCGTCGACGATGCCCGACCACGCATCGGCCGACCACGCGGGATCGTCGTCGGCGGACGTGGGATCGCGCTCGCCGGCCATGAGCGTCAGGGTACCGATCGCGCCGCGGACGTCGCCGTCGGGGAGGACCACTGCGTCGGGCCGGCCCGGGCCGTCGCCGAACGCCGACGCATCGCCCTGCGCGTCGCCCGGATCGTCGCCGCCACTCGAGTAGCCGCCCGGCGCACCGAGCAGACCGCACTGCAACGTCACCACCGCGACACCGATGGCGCAGAGCGGCGCGAGAACGCGGTAGGTCAGACGGCGCACAGGAAGAAGCCTACAACCTACGGCCTACCGCTGACAGTCCGGAGATCCGGGGACTGCCGGCCGTCAGCTTCTTCTCACGCGCGCTCAGTCGGCGTTCACGGTCTGGCAGCTGCGACCGACCTCGAGGCGCTTCATTCCCTTCGTGATGTGCACGGTCCCGATGAAGTCGCCCTTCTCGTTCTGCACGGTGACGGTCTGCTTGCCGTCGGCGTCGCGCGGACCATCGATCGCGGAGTTGGGCGCGAGCGTACGACGCCCCGCGCTCTCCGCCTTCGGGTCGTCACCGAAGATGACGGTCACGATGCTCGGGCACGAGCTGTGGATCTCCAACGGCTTGCGCGAACGCGGCTTCGCCGGGTTATCCCCCGCGACGTCGGGGTCGGGCGTGCTCGCCGAGGAGGACGGGCCCGGCTTCGCCGCCGACGAGGCGGTCGGCACGCCGGGCGGGGTCGCGGGATCCGCGCCGTTACCGCAGGCCGCGAGGAGCAGGAACGAGCACGCGAGGACGGTCGTACGCATGACCGCAGCCTACAATCCCGCGAAGCTACTTGGAGACGAAGATCCGCGTCTGGCGCGCCGGGATGCTGACCTTGGGTCCGTTCGCGCTCGCGCCCGTGACGAGCTCCGTGTAGCTGCCGCCGGGCAGCGAATTCACGTCCTTCGGTGAGTCGCTGCGGTTGACCGCGACGTACACCGTGTCACCCGTGGTGATCCGGCTGTATGCCCACACGTCCGCGCTCGACTCGAGCGTGGTGCGCGTGCCGCGGCGGAGCGCGGGATGCTTGCTGCGGATGTCGCCGAGCTTCTTGATGCGGTCCTTGAGATAGGTCTGGTTCGCGTCGAGCGTGGACCACTGCATGAAGCGGCGGTTGTCGGGATCGCCGCCGCCGGGCAGCCCGATCTCGTCGCCGTAGTAGACGAGCGGGGCGCCGCGGTTCGTGTAGAGCACCGCGAACGCGTTCGCGACGCGTTCGTAGGCCTCGAGCTCGCCCACCGCGCCGGGCTGGTTCTGCCACGCGCGATCCTTGCCGTCGGCGGCTTGGTTGTCGCCCCAGATGCGGTTGTTGGCGGCGAGATGGATGATGCGCGGGAGATCGTGATTGCCGATGAACGTGCTCATCACCGCGTTCGCGCCGTAATAGTAGTCGTTCGAGTTCATGAACGACGCGAGGTCGCTCATGTTCTCGGTGCGCATGACCACCGCCTGCACGAGGTTCGCGCGCAGCGGGAAGTCGAACTGGCCGTCCAGCTTCGTCGAGGGGTCGACGTACTGCTTGAGGAGGTCGCGATTGCCGAAGTCGTAGGTCTCGCCGACCATGTAGAAGCGCTGCGGCGGCGTCTGCGTGGCGATTACGTCGGACTTCACCTTCGCGCGGAGCTGCGTGAGCCACGAGATGTCGACGTGCTTGATGGCGTCGGCGCGGAAGCCGTCCACTCCCGTCTGCTTCACCCACTCGACCGCCTGTGTGACCGAGTAGTCGCGCGCGGTGGCGTTCGTGTAGTTCCAGTGCGGGAGGTAGTCGGTGAACCAGCAGCGCTCGGGATCCGTCTCCCACTTGCACGTGTTGCCGCCGCACACGCAGTCGGCGGAGCCGTTCTTGCTGTTCGGCCAGAACCAGTCGTTGTGCTGCTGGTAGACCTGCGACGTGTTGTGCACGTGCACCATCGCGTAGTCGAAGATGACCTTGAGGCCCTTCGTGTGCGCGGCGGTGACGAGGCCCTTCAGCTCCGCGAACGTGCCGAAGCACGACTCGGACTGGAGGACGGCGGGGTTGCTGTTGTCGAGCTTCGGCCAGTAGCCGTGGAAGCCCGAATAGAGGTGCGAGTCGCCGCCCACGCCCAGGCCGGCCACCTGCGGGTTGTCGAACGGCACCGTGACCCACAGCGTGTTGACGTTGAGGTCGGTGAAATAGCCGTCGTTGATCTTCTGCGTGACGCCGGCCCAGTCGCCGCCCTGATAGTTCGCGATCGACTTCGTCCCGCCGCTCACGCCTGCGATGTCGCAATCGTTCGCGGTGTTGCCGTTGAAGAAGCGGTCGACGAACGTGAAGTAGATGACGGAGTCACGCCAGTCGAAGACGCCGGGCGGGAGCGCGCCGTCCTCCTCGCAGAGCGCCGGCTCGCACGCCTTGCCCGCGAACGTGTTGTTCGTGTTGGCGTTGGAGTCCGTGATCTTGGGCTGCGCGTCGTCGATGGTCCACGTCGTTCCGTTGACGAAGAACTTGAACTGGATGGCCTTGCTGAACGGGATGGTGAAGTCGACCGACCACGCGCCGCCCTTCTTCGCCATCGGCTTGCCGTTGACCCAGGTGTCCTCACCGCCGAAGTCGCCGCGGAGCTCGACGGACGTCTCGCCGTGATCCGGGAACGTGATGGTGTGCGCGCAGCGCTTCAGCGGGTCGGGGCACGCGAACGGCTTCTCGGGGCCGCTGCCGTAGCCGTAGCCGTCCCCTCCGCCGAGCCCGGGGTTGAACGCCTGCGCGTCGGGCGGCTCGCCGAAGTCACGGTTGTTGACCTTGTCGCTACCGCACGCGGGGAGCGAGCACGCGGCCGCGATCGCTCCGCAGAAGGCGACCACACCGACGATTGAACGACTGAGGCTCATGAAGCTCCGCGGGCGTTGGGTGGCTCACCATGGCTGACCACGCAGGATTGTCAACTCAGCCCTGAGTCACGAGCTCGTCAATACCTTGGCCGGACAGGACGCGCCAGGGGGCCCGTGGGGGGACCCGGCGAAACCGCCGCATTGACGGGGCGGTCCGTTCCTCCGACGCTCCGGCAGTGACCGAGGCTCGACGCGGTGGCGGGTGCGCCTCGCGGATCTTCACGGTCCTGCGCTGGGCGGCATTCCTCGGGTGCGTCGGGCTCTTCGTCCACGCCCTCGCGCAGTCCAACCTGACGCTCGCCTGGGGGCGGATCCGCGCCATCGGGCCGGTGGCGCTCGTCGTCATGGTGCCGTTTCCGATCGCCATCGCGCTCGATGCCTGGGCATGGAAGGTCCTGCTCGCGGGGCTCGACCGGAGGGTACCGTTCGGCACGCTCTTCAAGGTGCGCCTCGCCAGCGAGGCAGTGACCAGCAGCGCGCCGCTCGGGGCGCTCCTCGCCGACGCCCTCCAGCCCGTCCTCGTGGCGCGGCGCGCGGACGTGCCCCTCGAGGACGTGTACGCCGCCTCCACCGCGAAGCGGTGGACGGTGGTGCGCATGCATGGGACGTACGTGACGGTCGCCTGCGCGTTCGGCCGGGACACGCTCGACCGCGCCTCCCCTGCGCTGCTGCACAGCGCCTGGCTCCTCGCGCTGTGCCTCGCCTCCGCGGGCGGGCTCGTGCTCGTCTCGATCGGGATCGAGGCGCTCGCGGCGCGCGGGCAGGTCGCCGGCCGCGTCTCGGGGATGCTCGGCAACGCGCGGTTCACGCGGCTGAAGACGTGGATCGAGGCGCGGCAGCATCGCTTCGCGCACGCCGACGTCCAGCTCGCGCGCCTCTCGAGGAACACCGGCGTTGGCCTCTCCGCGTCCTGGCGGATGCTCGGACTGTGGATCTTCGAGGGGCTCGAGACCTATTTGATCTTCCGGCTGCTCGGCGCGCCGCTCGGCTTCGTCGAGGTGATGGCCATCGACGCGGCGCTGTCGGTCGTCCGATCGAGCGCGATGTTCGCGCCCGCCGGGATCGGCGTGCAGGACGTGGGGTACTTCGCGATGCTCGACGCGCTGGGCGTGCCCGGCGCAGCCTCGCTCGGGCCGGCGTTCATCGTGATCAAGCGTGTGAAGGAAGCGATCTGGGTGGCGATCGGCTTCGCGTTCCTCGCGCGGTTCGGGCCACGCGAGGACCTGCAGGCGGCGAAGGAAGAGGTCGCGGCTCACTCCTCCTGAGCGGGGACCACCGCGGGTGCGGGCGCCGCGGTGCGCGTCGCGACCGTCTGCACGCGCTGCGTGTACGGGCTGCGCGGATGCGAAGCGAGGAAGCGGAGCGCGGCGGCGTGGGTCGCGTAGACATCGTTCGACGCGAAGAGGGCGTCGATGCGGAGGGCCTCTGCTTCCTCGCGCAGGACGCCGTGCGGGTGGAGGCGCGCGTGGGCGGAGAGGGCCGCAAAGGCCGCGGCGGGGTCGGCGGGGAGAGACGACTTCGCGCGACGGAGGAGGGCGAGCTCGCTCGGGGCCTGCGACGGGACCGGGGAAGGCGGCGCGACCGGGGGCGACGAGAGGACAACCGGAGCGGGATCGGGATCGGGAGCGGGAGCGGGAGCCGCGGGAGGTGGAGCGGCGGAGACGATCGGCGCTGCGCTCGGGGCCGAAAACGGAGGGAACAGGCGCACCGGCGGCGAGGGGTCGCCCGCGAGCGTCACGACCGACAGCGGGACGAGGAGGCGGCGCAGGAGATCGCGGACGACGAAGAGGCCGCGAGGGGGCGGGGTCGCGCACGTCTCCAGCGACACCAGGAGGGCCGCCGCCAGGACGCGCTCGGCGGTCTCGCGCGACGGCCGGTCGTTGCGCGCGGCTCGCACGAAACGCGCGCGGAAGGCGACGGGGGTCATTCGGTGGCTCCTGCGCGGTGGCGCTCGGCAAGGGAATCGAAGAGCTCGCGCGCGCGGCGCAGGCGCGAGGCGACCGTCCCCGATGGCAGCGAGAGCGCGAGCGCGATCTCGGCCATCGTCAGCTCCTCGATCTCGTGGAGCACGAAGACGGCGCGCTGGTCCGGCGGCAGCGCTGCGAGGATCGAGTCGAGGACCGCACGCGCGCGCCGCTCCTCGAGCTCCTCGTCGGGCAGCGGGGCCGCGGAGCGGGCGGACTCGAGCGCGTCGTCGTCCAGCTCGAGCGGCCGCCGCGTGCGGTCCCGCCGCACGCCCTGCGCCACCCGCACCGCGACGCCACACAGGAACGTCTTCTCCTTGTCGACGGGCACGTCGGCGTGACGCCGCGCGAACACGCAGAACACCTGCTGCGCGGCATCGTCGGCGTGCTCCTCGGCCACGCCGAAGCGGCGGAGCGCACGCCAGATGAACGTGTGATGCTGAGCCACCGCGGCCGCCACGCGCCGCTCGACCGCCGACGCCGACGCGGTCGCCGCGAGCAGCGTCATGGCGGGGTGCAGCGCGCGCGTCACCATGCTTGCCACGCCATACCGAGCGTCACGCCGGCCGTCGTCACCGATCCGTGCGGCGCGAGCGGCGTCCAGCTGCCGGTGAGCCCGGCGACGGGCCGCACCGGCGACCACTTGAACGGGAGCTGGAAGAGCAGCGCCCACGAGAAGAACGGGCTCACGAACGTCGCCTCGGTTCGCCGCCCCGGCCCGTCGTCGAGACACTCGCCGAAGCACCCGCTGAAGTCCGGCGAGATCGGGCCCGGCCGGCGCTCGTACGCGGTGCCGTGCTGCTCGCCCGCCGCGACGCCGACCTCGCCCAGAAAGCCGATCGGGAAATCGTCCCACGGCGCGCCCCACGCGATCACACCGCTCGCGCGCCCCGACCAGCCCGCCGTGTCGTAGCGCAGGCCATCGCGCTTCGCGTCGCGGAGCTCGTGATCGAGGCCGAGGGAGAGCCCGATGCGGGTCGTGCTCACGACGCGCGCGACGCCCACGAGGCGGACGCTCGCGTCCTCCTGCAGATCGTTGGAGATGCCGTACGTCCCGCTGAGCAGCAGGCCTCCCGAGCCGAGGCGGCCCACCTTCACGCGGCGCACGGTCATTCCGGTGGTGCCGCCGTCGTCGGCCACGGGCGCCGGCCAGAACGACGGGCCCGGCTCGCGGGGCGCAGGCGACGGCGACGGCGACGGCGCATCTCCGGGCTCCTCTGGCGCGGGCTCGGACTTGGGCGGAGCCTCGTCCAGCGCGAGCACCGCGAGCAGCGACGCGGCCTTCCCGGCGGCCGCGCAGTCGGACGCCTGCACGCGCCGCTCGGTGACCTGGCCCGCGCGATCACGCAGCGCGAGGAGCACGTCGTAGCCCCAGGTCTCCTTCGCGATCGTGATCTCGATCCGGCGCGAGGGCTCGTCCTCGTTCGCCGGCCGCAGAGCGCCGCCGAGCGCCCGGATCTGCCGGACCAGCACCTCGGTGGTGAGGCAGCGCGAGGGCGCGTGGGTGACGATGATGACGCGCTCTCCGGCGTCGGCCGACGCCCCTGGCGCGAGGGCGGTGAGCGCGAGGGCGATCGCGAGCGCCACCGCGAGCCTCACGAACCTCCTCCCAGGACGAACGTGACACCGACGCGGCCATCGATCATGTCGGTGAGCGGCTTGCTACCGAACCAGGTGTCCGGGCTCGCGCGCTGCGTCCTCGAGATCTCCGACGTCTCGCGCTGCTCGACGTAGACCAGATCGCGCAGCTCGATAGCGAACATCACCCGCGAGGCGAGGGTCACGTGGAGCGCGGCGCCCACCGTCAACGCGAGCCGCGTGGCAAAGTCGAAGCGGCGGTACTCGGGGTCGACGACCGATACCGGACGCGTACCGACCGCGCCCACGCCGGCGAGTGGTGACAGCTCGATCGACGCATTCTTGATCACCGCAAATCGCCCCTCCAGGCTCAGGTGCCCCAGCGTCTCGTTCACCGGCGCGGGTACGAGCCGCCGCGGGGGCGCCGCCGAGAACGGACGGTAGAGCGCGCCGCTCAGCGCGAACGCGAGACGCCCGCGCGCCACCCGTCCGCCTGGATTGAAGGCGACGGCGAGACCGATCCCTTCCGAGCTCACCGAGCGCGGCAGGAACGCGTGCGCCCACGCAGGAGAGATGGCCACGCTCGGCGGATCCGTCGCGCGAACCGGTGGAAGCTCCTGCGCAGCGAAGAGCACGCCGACGAACCCGACCGGACCGAGGAGGTTTCGCACCCCGATTGATGACCGCCGCGCGCGGCTTTGATCAGGTTCCTCCGCAGGGACCGTTCGCGGCGACGAACACGTGCACGCCGAACGCGTCGGCGGGGATCGTCAGCACGCCGCCGGCCGCGTCGATGCGCTCGCCGGTCACGACATCGACGAAGGCAGAGGGGGCGCCGGGAGGGAGCTTGACCTCCGCCGGCAGCGCGGGGCGGCGCGCGAGCGCGACGATGGCGGCGCCCGCGACGTCCCCCGGCAGCTCGCGCGCGAAGACGAAGCGCTCCTGCTCCGCGGCGATGGTGCGGAGCGCGCCGCGCCGGAGGGCCTCCGAGCACGCGCGCGCGCGTGCGACCTTGCGCACCACCGCGCGGGTCTCGACCTGGGCGGAGAGCAGCGAGCTGTCGGCGGGCATCACGCGGCGCGAGTCGGGATCGTTGCGGCCCGCGAGGCCCACCTCGTCGCCGTAGTAGACGACGGGCGCGCCGGGCAGCGTGAGCACGGTGGCGAGCGCGACGCGCTGCTTCGCATACACCACGGGATCGAGCGGCTGAGGCGCAGGCGCCCACGCGTCGCCGCTCGCGTTGCCTGCGCTCACCGAGGCGAAGCGCGAGACGTCGTGGTTGTCGATCATCATGCCCATGACCGCGCCGGCGCCGTCCCAGGCTTGCTCGCCCGCGCGAAAGCTGGTGTCGATGTCGGCCATCGGCGCGCTCTCGTCGCCGAGCGCGGCGCGGAGGGTCCACATCAGCGGGAAGTGGAAGCTGCCGTCGAGCCCGAACGGGCCGAGATCGTAGCGGAGGTTCTGGTAGCCGCCGGGACCCGTGAAGTTCTCGCCGAGGATGTAGGGGACGTTGCCCTGGTGCTCGTAGCGCGTGCGCACGGCATGCGCGATGCGACGGGTGGCGGCGCGCGGCATCATGGGGACGGCATCGATGCGCAGCCCGTCGGCGCCCCAACGATCGAACCACCACATCACGTCCGCCGTGGCGGCGCGCGCGGCCTCGATGTTCGTCCAGTCGAGATCGGGCAGGTAGGGCGTGAACCAGCAGGTCTTGATGTGCGTGGCCCAGTCGCACGTGCCCTGGCCGCAGAGGCAGTCTGGCTTGAACCAGTCGGCGTGCTCCTTCACCCACGGGTGCTGCTCGTGCACGTGGTTCGGCACGACGTCGAAGAGCACGCGGAGGCCGCGATCGTGCGCGACCTGCATGAAGCGATCGAGCTCCTCCTCGCTCGCCACGCGCGCATCGAGCAGCCGCGATGCGATGGGCCAGTAGCCGTGGTAGCTCGTGTACGCGTGGCCGTCGGTGCCGGCGAACTCGCCCGTCGGGTTCTGGTAGAGCGGCGAGAGCCACAGCGTGTTGACGCCGAGCGCCTCGAGATCGCCGGCCTCGATCGCCAGGCGCAGGCCCTTCAGCGTTCCGCCGGCGCGCTGCGCGGGCAGCGCAGGCTGGGTGAGCGGGCCGGCGTCGCCGCGGAAGCGATCGAGCACCACCTGGTAGACGATGGCGTCGCGCGGATCCCAGGGGTGCGCCTCGATCCACACGGTGGCGACGGCCTCCTCGGCCTCGACGCCCCGCGCATCGCGGGCCTTGATGGAGAACGTGTACTTTCCACGCTTCAGGCCGCTCGCCTCGAGGCGGAGCGCGCCGGTGGCGGGATCGGAGGAGGCGACGGCGAGCGTCGCGCCCGAGGCGGACGTCACGGCGACGGTTGCGGGGTCGAGGAGCGCGCCGCCGCGCGCCGCGAGGAACGAGGCCTGCACGGCCGTGTGGCCGTCGGCGGTGGACACGACGCTCCCCACCTTCAGCGCGGGACGCTCGCAGTCCTCGGCGATGGCGAGCGCCACCTCCTTGCCGTCGTGGAACGCGGTGAGCGGCACCTGCGTGTCGGTGAGCCAGACGCCGTCCTCGATGATGGCGTACCCGTGCTCGCCGGGCACGGCATCGATGGCGCTCGCGATCCAGCCGTCCGGGCGGGGCTGGGCGATGACGCCGGGGCGCTTCCAGTCGTTCCAGTCGCCGATGATCTCCACGTGCGCGTCGAGGCTCGCCGGCTTGTGCCAGATCCGGAGACCGCACACGCGGCCGGTCGCCTCGACGGGGACGTCGGACGCGCAGCCGCCCGCCGCGGGGAGCGTCAGCGCTGCGAGGCCGAGCGCGAGACACGCCGCGCGGGGCGCACGTCGCTTCTCGCCCCAGGTCAGCCTTCGCGTCACGCCCGAGGTCTAGCCCCGGGACCCGAGGCCCGCAAATCGAAGGCGCGATCCGCCGTCGCTAGACGGCTGGCTCGGTGGGATCGGGCGGCTCCGGCGCCGGATTGTGCGGAGGCGTCCCCGGGTGGTGCGGGGGCGCGGGGTCGGGCGTGGGCTCTCCCGGAGGCATCGGCGGCTGGACCAAGGTCATGCCGCGAGACGAGCACCGAGCGTGCCAGGTATGGTTCCCGCGCCATGAGCGACGTCCCTGCTCCCGAGACCGCCTCGCGCGACGCATCGATTGCGCCGAAGAGCGATCTCGGCGACTGGATTGCGGCCTGGGTGGTGGGCACGGTGACGATCCTCCACGTCGCGTACTACTTCCCGCGCATCGTCGACGACGCGTTCATCTCGCTCCGCTTCGCGGAGAACCTCGCGAACGGTCACGGCGCCGTCTACAACGTCGGCGAGCGCGTCGAGGGGTACTCCGGTCCCTCGTGGATGCTGCTCCAGAGCCTCGGCCTCGCGCTCGGCGCCGAGGGCGTGACCTGGACGAAGCTGCTCGGGCTCGCCTCGCTGATCGCGCTCCAGCTCGGGGTCTACCGCATGGCGCGGCAGCTCTTCGCGATCTCGAAGCAGCTCGCGGTCATCGGCTGCCTCTTCCTCGCGGCGAACAGCCTCGTCGTCGACTGGTCGACGCTCGGCCTCGAGACGCCGCTCCACCTCGCGATGGTCGTGTGGTGCCCGGTCGCCGTCGACGCGTACCTGCAGCGCCCCTGGCGGCGCACGCGGCTCCTCGCAATCGCGATGGTGGTGGGGCTCGCCACCACGCGCCCCGAGTCGATGATGTACGTCGTGATCGCGTTCGTCGCGCCGCTGCTCACGGGTCGCGGCTGGCGCGAGCGCCTGCGGCTGACGCGGCGGCTCCTGCGGATCGCCGTGCCCGCGGGCATCATGCTCGGGCTGCTGCTGGCGCTGCGTTACGGCTACTACGGTCACCTGCTCCCGCAGACCTACGCGGCGAAGGGCGCGGCGGTGAAGCTCGATCTGGAGCGGCTTCTCCCGCTCGTCGCGCAGGGCGCGAGCCGGCCGGAGAGCGTGCTCCATCTCGGCGGCACGCTGCTCCTGCTCGGCTTCGGCTGGCGGCGGCGCGCGCTCGCGCCGGTGCTATCGGTGCTCGGCTGCGTCTACTTCACGGCGTCGGTGCAGCTCGACTGGATGCCGAACCTGCGCCACTTGCTGCCGGTGACGGTGCTCACGCCGCTCGGCTGGCTCGCGCTCGCCGAGGCCACCATCCAGCGCGGGCGCATCCGCAACGTGGTGGGCTGGGCGAGCCTCGCGCTGCTCGGGATCACCGCGCAGTTCATCGCGCGCGTCGACAGCCGGAACAGCCCCTACGAGGAGCCCTCGCATGGCTGGGTGATGGCGAAGAAGCCGGAGGCGTGGCGGGGCAGCGTGCTCGCGTACCGGCGCGTCGAGAGCCCGGAGGTCCGCGACATGGGGAGCTACGCGCTCGGGCAGATCACGCAGGCGTGGGGCGTGCTCGAGACGAGCCGCGAGCCCATGGCGGACAGCTGGTACTTCGGTCGCGACATCGGCGCGGTCGGCTACTACACGGGCGTGCGCGTGTTCGACACCGAGGGCCTGTTCACCCCCGCAGTCTCGGATTCGAAGCCCTGGCGCGACGACCGCACCGTGGACGATGCGCTCATTCGCCGCGCGATGGCGACGAGGCCGCTCGCCGCGGAGATCTACGACAGCTGGGCCACCGCCCTCGGTCGCAATCCCGATCTCGAGCGCGGCTACCGCATGCGCATCGGCACGTTCGAGCAGCCGGTGGCGCTCCTCGGCGAGGGCCCACCTCCCCCCGATCGCGCGCAGATCCTGCGCCGCTACGACGCGTTCGTCGGCAAGTTCCCGCGCCTCTTCTACGTGCACACGCTCTACGGCGAGTCGCTCGGCGCGGCGGTGGAGAAGCGCCGCCGCGTGGTGCAGGCGCTCCCGCCGGAGGCGTTCGAGACGCGCTGAGCCGCGCGCGGCCTCGCGCGGCGGCAATTTCAGCGGGGTGGCGGCCCGGTGACACTGGTAACCGTAGTCCTCGAACGCGATGGAGAGGTGGGCCGTCCCCCGCGCGGACGCCGCCATCACGGTCGCCGGGTCGGTGCTTCCCTCGATCGTGAGATCGGCATCGAGGATTGCTGCGGGTGCTGCGACTGGAGGTGACGCATCGACGCCATGATCGCGTCGCGCATCTCGATGCTCTGCGCCGCGGGCATCAGCAGCGTGCCGCCCGCGTTGCGGTACGGCGCGGGCGCGGCGAGACGAACGGGCGGCGCGGCGTTCGAGGGAGCAGCGGCGGACGGCCCTTCGAGGAGCATCGTCGCCTGGTACTCGTCGCCGTCATCGGCCGCATCGTAGACCGCCGGCACCGGGTGATAGGCAGCGGGAACGGGGTCCATCATGCGACTGCGGAAGACCGCGGGCGCCGGCTGCGCGGCGCTGCGGAAGACCGCGCCCCCCATCACGGTCGCCTCGTCGGAGTCGAACATCGAGCTGCCAGCGGCCATGCGGCAAGCATGAGCAAGCGCTCTGCCATGCAAGATTGCGTGCTTTGTGGCGTGCAGCGCGGCGCGATGGACGCGCAGACGACGTGCGAGCGTCGACTGTGTGGACCGGAGGTCCATGGAGGAGCGAGGAGCGAGAGGGTCGTCGCGGCTTGCCGGCGTCGATCCCTCCGGCGATCTTCCCGTTCCAATCTCCTTTCTGTTCTCTGTTCTCCTCTGACGCACCAAGTGGGCCCACGTGTGCAAACTCGGGACACGGTTTCCGTGGGCCCCAGACCCCATGGTCGCGGGCCACCCGCCCCTTGCACTCTCCACGGAACCGTCCGCCCCAACGGATTCCGCCGTGATCCGCGCCTCTCGTCGGGCTTCATCGCTGGCGCGACTCCTGCTCTCATCGGGTTGAACCCATGAGACACCTCAGTCGACTCACCGCGTTCTCGTTGGTGCTCGGAGCTGTGGCGACGCCCGCCTCGGCCGCGCTCGTCGCCTGCGGCGACACCTCCGACACCGGGCAGGCCGGCGCTGGGGTCAGCTCCATCCTCTTCATCAAGAGGCAGCACACCATCGCGACCGACCAGGGCGCGACGGTCGACGTCGCTGGCGGCAACGGCCAGGTGCTCGACTACGAGCGCTTCGTGCCCGGCGGCGCCCTAATGGTCCTCTCCCCGCCCCGCCCCGACGGCGTCCTCAAGAACATCACCGCGGACTTCGCGACCGCCGACTTCAACGGCGCCGACGTCTCGTTCGATGCAAAGCAGGTCGTCTTCTCGATGAAGCGCGACGCGCAGGACCACTATCACATCTACACCGCGCAGCTGAACCCGGGTCCCGACGGCAAGTTCGAGATCCACGCGAAGACCGGCGGCGATCAGGACGACATCAACCCGATCTACCTGCCCGGCGGCCGAATCGCGTTCGTGACGAACGAGATGTACACCGCGATGGGCACCCGCGCGGACGAGTACGAGCACGGCCGCGTGGTCACGCAGCTCGCCACGATCTCGGTGGAGGGCGGCGACGCCGATCGCCGGCTCGCCTCGCAGAACCTCTCGCACACGGTCGCGCCGTGGATCCGGCACGACGGCAAGATCGGCTACTCGCGCTGGGAGCACCTGGGCGGCGTCAACGACGTGAAGCTCTTCGCCGCCAACCCCGACGGCACGCAGATGCTCGCGGTGGCCGGCCAGCACGGCAAACCTTCGAACGCGCTCTTCAGCGTGCGCGAGGTCGCGCCGAACGTGATGATCGGCATCGCCACCACGCGTAACCGCACCATCCACGCCGGCGCGCTCGTGAAGATCGACGCGCGCAACGCCGCCGATCCCGTCTGCATGGACGACAAGGCCGATCAGAACGGCCACGCGTGCCTCGACGAGGAGGGCGCGCGCTTCGAGATCCTCACGCCCGACGTCCCGACCGGCAACGGCCCCTCGCCCGTCGGCCGCTACCGCGAGCCCTCGATGCTGCCCGACGGGCGCATCCTCGTCTCGTGGGCCGACGGCCCCGTCAACGACCTGTCCGAGCAGTCGCTGACGCCGCCCGACTTCGGCATCTACATCTACGACCCGGCCACGAAGAAGAACCAGCTCATCTACAACGACCGCGACGGCAACAAGACGTGGTCGCTCAACGCGCTGCCCATCGTGGCGCGCGGCGAGCCGCCGGTCATCGGTGACCTGGTCAGCAAGAACCAGGACAATGGCGTGCCGGTGCGCATCGGCTCGGTGGACGTCACGAAGACGAGCCTCAAGGAGAGCGTGAAGGGCGGCATCTACGGCGAGGGCGGCGTCGCGCTCGACGTCGCGCTGAAGGACGCCGTGAAGGTCCGCATCATCGAGGGCTTCTCGAGCGAGGGTGCCAAGGGCGTCACCATGTTCGGCCTCACGATGGACGAGGGCGCGGCCATCCTCGGCGAGGCGCCGGTCTACAACGACGGCAGCTGGCTCGCCGACATCCCGGCGTACCTGCCCGTCCACCTCCAGCCGATCGACAAGTTCGGCATGTCGATCCGCAACCAGCGCCTCTGGATCCAGGGCATGCCCGGCGAGGATCGCCGCTGCGTGGGCTGCCACGAGCAGCGCTCCGGCATCGGCGCGCCGCGCATCGGCCAGAATCCCACCGTCGCCGAGCAGGCGCAGGCGCAGGCCTACTTCACGACGCCCATCGACCAGCGCATCGAGATGCCGTGGGCCATCGACGCGGTGAAGTACCCGCCTGTCGTCGGCACCCAGGCCAAGCTGATGGTCCAGGACATCCTCGACAAGAAGTGCGTGCAGTGCCACTCGGGTGGCCAGGGCGACCCGTTCGCCGGCAAGAGCTACACGGTCACGGCGACGAACCCGGCGACGGGCCTCTCGCAGTCGTTCCCCGCCATTCCCTACCTCGACCTGTCGAACCGTCCCATCACCGTGGTCTACGACCGCAAGGTGGAGACGTACCCCGCGTCGTACGTGTCGCTGTTCTTCCCGGCCACGATGGAGATGGGCATGGGCAACGCGAAGCCGGTCGGCGACATCCCGCCGAAGTGGGCCATCGTGAACAACGCGCGCGAGTCGATCCTCATCAAGAAGCTCAACGTGAAGGCGGCCGACGGCTCGTTCGCCTACGGCAACCCCGCGATGCACCCCGAGGACAAGGGCGTCACGCTCACCGCCGAGGAGCGCCTGCACCTCATCCGATCGATCGACGTGGGTGGGCAGTTCTACTCGCGTCAAAACACCGGCTTCGTGCCCTTCTCCGGCGACCCCGTGGCGCCCGGAACGAAGTACTGAGGAGCTGAGAAGAACATGCGCTTCCTCACCAACAAGAAGATCGGTTCCCACCTCGGCTTCCTCGCCGCCGCCGCGCTCGCGTGCGCGTCGCTGCTCTCCGGTACCGAGGCCACCGCCGGTGGCGTGACCGAGAACATCGGCGGCACCGCGGCCATCTACGGCAACATCCCGCCCGACCAGATCGAGTTCCTCTCGACCGGTGACCGCATCAAGAGCGTCGCCGCCTCGGGCTCGATGATGAACATCTGGGAGACCCTCGAGCACGGCGAGCGCGTCGAGTGCCTCGACTGCATTCCCTCGGTCGAGCCGCTCCTCTACGACACGAACCCGCGCACGCGCGAGATCGCAGCGTGGTGGCTGCGCCGCCGGATGTTCGGCGTGTTCGGTCCGGGCGAGGTCTACGAGAAGACCCTCAACACGCTCGCCAGCGACGCCGATCCTCGGCGCCGCGCGAACGCGGCCTACGCGCTCGGCGAGTTCCTCGCGGCGCCGGGCGTCGAGGCGTGCGCCACGGCGATCGGCCGCGACGGCGACCCGACGGTTCGCGCCGCGGCCGCCTCCGCGCTCGGTCGGCTCAACGACGACGGCCGCGGCGCGCTCACCAAGGCCCTCGGCGACGCCGACGCCCGCGTGAAGCTCTCCGCGCTCGGCTCCGCCGGTCGCGTGAACACCTTCACGGACATCGCCGCCGTCGCGCGCCTCACTGGGGACGCCGACGTGCAGGTCCGCCGCCGCTCGGCCGATTTGCTGGGCTCGATGCGCGCGAAAGACGCCGTCGACGGCCTCATCGCGCTCACGAAGGACGCCGACGCCGGCGTTCGAAACTCAGCCGCACACGCACTTGGCCAGATCCGCGACGCGCGCGGCCGCGCTGCGCTCGCGTCGCTGGCCAACGACCCGGACGGCCTGGTCCGCGACCAGGCCGCCATCGCCCTCAAGCGTCTCTGACCCGGTGTAGGATCAGCGTGTGAAGCGCTTTCTCCCCGGGATCGTCGTGGCGGTGGCGGCGTTCGTGGCCCTGGCCCCTGCGTCGTGCAAGACGCAGGAGCCCGAGCAATCGACCTACTTCGAGCGGACCATCAGTCCGATCATCACGACGTCGTGCGTGCGCACCAACACCGGCGCGGGCTGTCACGTGCAGGACCAGCGCGGCAACGCGCTCGGCAACCTCGACGTCTCGAGCTTCGCCACGCTCACGAAGCGCCGCGATCTCCTGCTCGACTACGGGCCCTACCAGCAGCCTGCGTTCCTCGTGAAGAATATCGAGCCCTTCCAGGTCGAGATTCAGACCTACGACGGCAAGAAGGTGTCGATCACCACCGACATCAAGCACGCCGGCGGATCGATCCTCGACTCGAGCGGCAGCGGGTACACCACACTGCGCCGCTGGATCCAGAACGGCGCCACCGAGAACAACACCGGCGTGCCGCCGACCCATGTCGCGCGCCAGCCGTGCAGCACGTTCGTGCCCACGCGCGCCGGGTTCGACGTCACGAAGGATCCACCGCGCGGCGACTTCGGGCAGTTCCGCGACGCCGTGAACCCCATCCTCACCGGCAAGGAGGGCGCAGGCCAGAACGGCGCGAGCTGCGCGGCCGGCAACTGCCACGGCACGACCGCAAACTCCTTGTACTTTACATGTGGCGAGAGCCCCGAGCAGGTGCGCTGGAACTACCTCGCGGCCGAGGAGTACCTCGCGCAGACGCCCGAGCAGAGCGAGCTGCTGCGCCGGCCACTCGCCCCCGCGCAAGGCGGCGCGTACCACGAGGGCGGCGTCGTGTTCTCCTCGCCGGGGGACGCAGGGTACACCGCGCTCACCGCCTGGGCGAAGTCGCACGGGCCGCCCGTGGTCGACAACAGCGACCCAGGCTTTCTCTTCTTCTCCCAGAAGGTCCAGCCGATGCTGGTGAAGAAGGGCTGCATGATGGTGCAGTGCCACTCGGCGGCGATGTTCCACGATTACCGCCTGCGCGGCGGGTCGGGCGGCAGCTTCTCGCTCTCGGCCACGCGCAAGAACTACGAGCTCTCGCTCGCCCAGCTCGCCGTGGAGAGCGAGGACCCGAACGCGAGCCGCATCATCCGGAAGAACCTGTATCGCCCCGAGGTTTGCAGCGTCGCAGGCTGCGAAAACCCCTCCGGCATCGCCCATCGCGGCGGACCGCTCCTCGAGGACTTCGGCGCCACCACCGCGACACCGAAGCTCTGCGCGGACGCGAAGCACGATTACGACAACGGTGATCTCGACAAGATCCCCGCCTATTGCGTCATTACCGAGTGGCTGAAGCGCGAGCAAGCGGTGTTCAAGCTCGCGCCGCTCTCCGCCGTGATCTACGTGCGGCGCCCGCTCGGCAGCGTGACGCGCCCGCAGGACTTCGATCTCTATTCGCCCGGCGCCGACCTGCGGCGCGCGGCGGTCACGCTCACGGCGGCGGGCGTCGCCAGCGCGGTGGGCGTCGAGAAGTCGCTGACCGCGGGCTGCGGGCTCGACCCCGCGACCGCCGACATTCGCCGGCCGCAAGTCTCGTGGGAAGGAACGAAGGTCGCCTTCGCGGCGCGCAGCAGCGCCGCCGATCCGCTCGCGGTCTACGAGATCAACGTCGACGGGACGGGCTGCGCGAAGCACCCGGAGATCAACGCGCATCCGCCGTCGCAGAACGGGCTGATCATTCACGACTTCGATCCCACGTACGCCCCGCCCGACGGCGGCGCGCCGCGCATCGTCTTCGCGTCCACACGCGGCAACCTGCGCCCCGAGTCCTACGACTACACGGGACCGCAGCGCACGCCCGCCGATCCCACGAAGCCGAACGCGAACCTGTACTCGTGGGAGCCGGATCCCGGGAAGGGCGGCGCGCATCGCGTGCGCCAGCTCACCTACCTGCTCAACATGGAGCGCTCGCCGAGCTTCATGAGCGACGGGCGGCTCGTCTTCACCGCCGAGAAGCGCGCGCCAAACTTCTACCAGCTCGCGCTCCGGCGCATGAACCTGGACGGCGGCGACTACCATCCGCTCTACGCGCAGCGCGGGTCGATCGGCTATCCGGAGGCAACCGAGGTCGTCGAGCTCGCCGACAAGAACTTCGCCAGCATCTTCCGCACGCCGACCACGCCTCACGGCGGCGGCAGCCTCGGCGTGATCAATCGCTCGCTCGGCATCGACTTCCGCAGCACGAACCCCGCGGACTACCCGGTGGATCCCGGCGTGATCGACCCCGCCCAGCTCCAGTCGCCCGACCCGCAGTTCTTCCTGCACTCGCTGCGGTCGCCCGATCCGGCATCGAGCGCATTTCCGGGGCAGCCCACGTCGGGGCTCTACACGTCGCCGGCGCCGCTCCCTGGGGGCCAGCTGCTCGTGAGCTTCGGGGCGGCCGCGGACCCTGCGGCGTTCAACGGCGACTACGACGTGTATGTGATGACGTCGACGACGGGCGCGAAGACCAAGCTGCTCGGCGAGGCCGGCGTGGCCGACGTCGATGCGGTGGGCGTGTATGCGCGCCTCCTGCGGCCGGTGTTCGTGTCGACCGTCGACGAGCCGAACGCGAACACGTTCGTCGACCCGACGAAGTCCGACGCCGACATCACCGTGCTCGACATGCGCGTGCTGTCGTCGCTGCTGTTCCAGAACACGCCCACGGGGCGCCTCGTCGATCCCGAGATCAACACGTTCACGGTCTACGAGGACATGCCACCGCCGCTCGAGGTCGACTCGTTCGAGAAGGGCGGCGCGAACGTGGTCACCGATGCGTTCGGGCGCGTCTACGTGCGGCGCCGCTCGCTCGGCCCGGTGGCGTTGAAGGAGGACGGCTCGACGCGCTTCTCGGTCCCGGGCGGCCTCCCCATCGTGCTGAAGCTGCCCGACACGAAGCTCTCCGCCGAGCGCAAGCTGCCGCGCTTCCAGCGCGAGTCGATGGTGTTCTCGCCCGGAGAGTTCTCGCACCAGTCGTTCCGCGCGGAGTTCTTCGACGCGCTCTGCGGCCAGTGCCACGGCTCGCTCAGCGGCCGCCAGGTGGACGTGGCGCTGAAGCCGGACTTCGTCACGCAGGCCTCGGCGACGCTCTCGCGCGGCGCGGCGCCCTTCGCGCTGAACAAGCCCCCGGGCGAGCGCGGCCCCATCGAAGGGCCTCCTCCCACGCCGTGAGGCGTTCTCGTGGGTTGATTCTCGTCGGCGGCCGCTCGTCGGCAATTTCACGGACAAGAGCGGCGACGGCAAGATCGTTCTCTGCGACACGCCCGATGTGCTCGTCACGGTCTGCAATCACCATCAACGCATCAACGCTTCAACGCATCAACGCTTCGATGGTGGGACGGCAAGCTGACGCAGGCGGCAAAGCCCTTCAAGGACTTCTCGATGGCGTGAATGTCGAGATGGTGTCGGCGGAGCGGCCGCTCCGCCCGAAGGTGCACCGAATACGTCGCACACGGTGCGATCAAAATAGATGCGTCATGCAAGCTTGCGTCGACCGTGCTCGCGTGAGCGACTCCAAAACGACGTCGTGCTTGGAAGCGGCTCCGCGCAGAGCTCGGAGCTCGATGCGAGCCCTCGCGCGGGTCACCGAGCTCGGGACGACGATCTCCACGACGGAAGCGACGCTGCTCTCACCGAGCGAAGCGTGCTTTCACCACACGACGAGGTCGTCGCGATGGACGAGCTCGGCCGGCTCCTCGCCCTTCTTCTCCTTTTTCCCGGCGATGACCACTGCCTCCACCGAGGAGCAGCGCGCGAGACCGCGGCCGAGCTCGCTGCCATCAGGCGCGAGGACGCGCACCGAGTCGCCGGCGCGGAAGTCGCCACGCACCCCGGAGACGCCCACCGCGAGCACGCTCTTGCCCTTGCCGCGGACGGCGGCGGCCGCGCCGGGATCGAGCCACACGTCACCGCGCGGGCGCAGCGTGAACGCGATCCAGTGCTTCTTCGCGCTGAGGCGGCGTGCGGCGGCGACGAAGAGCGTCCCCTCGTCGGCCCCGGCGAAGATGCGGTCGAGCACGTCCGGCTTGCGTGCGTCGGCGATGATCACGTGCGCGCCGGCGAGCGTGGCGCGCCGGGCCGCCTCGATCTTGCTGGCCATCCCGCCCGTCCCCACGTCGCTCTTGCGGGCGCGCACGAGCGGCAGTGCCTCGCTGGCGACGTCGTGCACGACGGGCACGCGGGTGCCCGTCGCGTCGAGCAGGCCCTCGACATCCGAGAGGAGCACGAGCACGTCGGCGTCGACCAGCGGCGTCACCATCGCCGACAGCTCGTCGTTGTCGCCGAACTTGATCTCCTCGATGGCGACCGAGTCATTCTCGTTGAGGATCGGCACCGCATGGGCCTCGAGCAGCGCCGAGAGCGCGGCGCGCGCGTTGTTGGCGCGGACCCGATCGGCGAGGTCGGCGTGCGTGAGCAGCACCTGCGCGACGGTGAGCTCCTCGTGGCCGAACGCCTCCTCGTAGGCGCGCATGAGCAGGCACTGCCCGGCGGCAGCGGCCGCCTGGAGGCGCGCCATCTCCTTGGGCCGCGCGCGGTAGCCGAGCTTCTTGGTGCCGAGCGCGATGGCGCCGCTGGAGACGAGCACCACCTGCTTGCCGGCCGCGTGGAGATCGCGGATGGCCACCGCGAGCCGCGCGTAGGCGGAGGGATCGCGCGCGAGCGTGCTCGATCCGATCTTGACGACGATGCGCCGCGCCTTGACCAGCGCCTTGCGCGACTCCGCTGCGCTCATGAGCGGACGCTTACGATGACCTCGTCGAACGCTGCCTCGAGACGACGCACGAGCCAGCCGGGCATGCTGGCGATCGAGATCAGGACGCCATCGACGACCTGCTCGTTCTTCTCACGCAGGTCCTCGGGCGCGTGCGGCGACTCCTCCCGCGAGGGCCGGGCCTCGGTGGTGAGCGCGTAGATGGTCGCCTGATCGATGGCGCGCCGCACACGCCGAGCCTCCTCGATGTCGATGCGCACCGAGCGCTCCAAACGCGAAGCCTGGAGGTAGCGCTGGAGGAGATGCCCGAGCGCGTACGTACCGAGCGCCGAGCGCACGGGCCCGATGAGCCCGAAGGGGCCGAAGCGGCCGAGCACCTTGCCCAGCGCGTACCGCGCGCCCGTCTTGAGTAGCCCGCGCGGGCCCTCGGTGCCGTTCGGCTCGACGAGCAGCGTGCGCGCCTCGGGCGTGAGCGAGAGGCCGTGCCGCGACGTCAGATCGTGGACGAGCGCACCTCGCACCCGGCGCACCGCGGCGTCCGGGATCCACGGAAGCGGGACCACGCCGCACACGGCGCCGAGCATGGTGTACGTGCCGAGCCGTCCGCCTCCGAGGGGCGTGCGCGTGAGCGCGTCGCTGCGCTTCTCTGCGTCGTCCTTGTCCATCGGACGCACGGTATCACGGCCGGGCCCAGGTCAGGCGAGAGCGCGGGCCACCGGCACCATCTCGACGATGGTGACGTCGCTCTCGGCGGCCATCCGCAGGAGGTCGGCGGTGGACACGGCGTCGCCGAGGTCGAGCAGCACCTGGGCTCCCTGCACGTCGATGCGGGCGCCGCGCTCGGCGAGCCTGGCGGTGAGCGCCTCGAGCGAGCCGTGGATGCGCGCGACGAAGCGGTGCTCTGCGGCCGCGATCACCGCGGGCGGGCCCTGCGCGTCGACGCGCGAGCTGGACACGACGAGCGCCTCGTCGCAGGCGATGGCCAGCGGCGAGGTCAGCGCGATCCGGCTCGCGACCACCACCCACGGGACCTCCTCGAGGGCGGTGACGAGGATGGCGGCCCACGTGCGCGCGCTCTCCTCGGCGAGGTTCGCAAGCGGATCTTCGAGGATCAGCGCCTGCGAGGCGGTGGCCAGCGCCGCCGCCACCACCACGCCGCGGCGCACATGCGGGACCATGCGCGCCAGCGGCTGCGCGGCGATGGCGCCGAGCTGCACGCGCGCGATCGCGTTCTTCGCGAGCGTGCGCGCATCGCTCGCGGTGCGCCCGGAGAGGCGCGCGCTCCAGGTGACGTACTCGGTGGCGGTCCACTTCGGCGGCAGCGGCGGGTCGAGCGGCGCGGCGGCCACGACGCCGTCGGTCACGGCGGTCGCGAGCGAGACCCCGCGCACGCTCAGCGTGCCGCGGCGCACTGGCCGGATCCCCGAGAGCGCCTCGAAGAGCGCGTGCGGCGCGCCGAGCAGCAGCACGCGCTCGCCGATCGTGCGCAGGGTGAGCCCGTCACATGCGGGCACGTCATCGACGTCGACGCGCAGATCCTCCGCCAGCACCAGAGCCTCGGTCACGCGTCCAGGATACCACTCGCGTGCTCAGCGCGCCTCGCATGTCGCCTCGAACGGCGCGGTCTCCGTGGCGCGTGCCGCGAGATCGACGGCGATCGCGGCTGCACGAGCCGCTCCCGAGCGGGCGCATACCCGCGCTGGCGGTCGCGGTGGAGAACCGGTCCGTCCAGCCGAGTCGATCCCAGTGGTCAACGTCGAGGCCGAGTGGCACTATCCACGCCCTCGCCACCGACTACGCGGCTCGCGCGCGCCGGTTTCTCTCGGGATCGCTCTGGCCTTCGCCGCGAGGCGGTGTCACATTTCCGGACACTCCATGGCGACGCCCGCTTCCCCGCTCGCTGCGCGAGCCTCCCGGAGCTCCACGCTCGCGCAGGCCCGCGAGGCCTTCGATTCTGGCGATTTCCAGCGTGCGCGCGTGCTGGCGCAGGAGGCGGTGCGGGCGTCCGATACGACGCGCGAGCGCGCCGCCGAGAGCGCGCGACCGCGCAGCGAGGGCTCTTCTCGCGCCGAGGCGCGCCGCATCCTCGCCCTCGCGCTCCTCTACGACGACAAGGGCGACGAGGCGGAGCGCCTCGCCGACGAGGCCATCCGCATCGCACGCGCCGCTGGCTCGAAGCGCGAGACCGCGCTCGCCGAGCTCGCCCTGGCCGAGATCCATCGGGCCCGCGGCGACTACGTCGCCGGTCTCAAGCACGCGGCCCGGGCGCGTCTCCTCGCCGAGCGCAGCGGGGACGCGCGCACCGGCGCCACCGTCCTCTCCGACTACGCGCTGCTCCTCTCGCGCCTCGGCGACGACGAGCGCGCGCGCGAGGCCTTCGACATCCTGCTCGCCATGCCGCTCGACGCGATGCCGCGCGCCCGCTCGTTACGTGTACTCTACAACGCTGCCATGGCCCATCGCGCGGCGGGTCGCTTCGACCTCGCGCTGCGCATCCTCGACCGCGCCACCGAGCTGCCGGCCTCGAAGCGACCGCTGCCCAGCGAGTGGAACATCACGTCCGCCCGGCTCCTCACGCTCGTCGACATCGGCGCTTACGAGGACGCCCGCAAGATCCTCGCCGATCTCGACGACGACGCGCTGAAGTCTGGCTGGCAGCGCGCCCAGATGGTCGCCCTCCGCGCCGGCATCGCGCTCGCCACCGGCACGCGGCCGGAGGTGGTGGAGCGCCTCGTCGCCGATGGTCTCGCCATCCCCGGCCTCGAGCCGCCGATCCGCTTCGCGCTGGAGCGTATCCGGGCGCTCGCGCTGGTGCAGCGCGGCCGCCTGCTCGACGCCGAGCGCATCGCCATCGGTCTCATGGCCGGCGCCGCGAAGGGCGGCACGCGGGCACACGCCGCGCAGGCGCTGGCCATCGCTGCCCGGGCCGGCGCACGCGACGCGTGGCTCCTCCGCTGGCTCGGGGCGGCGGCGCTCGCGACCGGCGCGGCGGCGCGCGTGGAGCACGAGGCCTTCTCCGCGCTCGTCACCGAGCCCGAGCCGATCGGCCAGCTCGCGCGCAACTCGCTCGTGATGCTGCGCGCGCGCCTCGTGGACCGGACGCCCCCGGAGTACCGCAAGACGATGCTGCGCTCGCTGCGCCAGGTCGAGCAGCGGACCATCGCGCTCCGCAGCACGCAGCGCGCAGAGGCAGACCTCGCGGTGGGCGACGAGGTGCTCGAGGCCCAGGAGGAGGTGGGCATTGCCGGCCGCTCGCCGGCGCTGATGAAGACCGTAGTCACGGTGGCGCGCGCCGCACGCTCGAACGCCAGCCTCGTGCTCACCGGCGAGACGGGCTCCGGCAAGGAGCTCTTCGCGCGCTTCGGCCATCGGCTCTCGCCGCGCGCCCGGGCGCCGTTCGTGGCCATCAACTGCGCGGCCATCCCGCAGCCGCTGCTCGAGGCAGAGCTGTTCGGCCACGAGCGCGGCGCGTTCACGGGCGCCGAGCGCGCGCGCGGCGGCCTCTTCGTCGAGGCCGAGGGCGGCACGCTCTTCCTCGACGAGGTCGGCGAGATGAGCCCCGCAATGCAGGCCAAGCTGCTGCGCGTGCTCGAGGACGGCGAGGTGCGCGCAGTGGGCGGCACGCGCTCGCGCGTGGTCGACGTGCGCGTCATCGCGGCGACCCACCGCGATCTCTCGCAGATGGTGGGGTCGGGCGCGTTCCGCGAGGATCTCTACTACCGCCTCGCCGCGATCACGGTGCACGTCCCCGCGCTGCGCGAGCGCCCCGAAGATCTCCCCGCCATCGCGCGCGCGCTGCTCCTGCGCGAGGCCTCGACGAAGGACCACCGCCTCGACGTCCCCGCGCTCGCGATCCTCTCGGAGCATGCGTGGCCGGGCAACGTGCGCGAGCTCGCGAACGTGCTGCGGGTCGCGGCCACGATGGTCGAGGGCAAGGTCATCGGGCGGCGCGAGCTGGCGGCGGCGATCGGGTCGTCGGTGTCGGCCCGTGGCGCAGGGAGTGGGAGCGTGAAGCCGGTGGTGAAGGAGACGACGCTCGCCGGCCTGCGCGCACGCCACAAAGCCGAGCTCCGCGAGCTGGTCGGACGCGCGGTCGCCGGCTCCGACGGCAACAAGAAATTGGCGGCGCGGAGCCTCGGCGTGAGCCGCCAGGGCCTGTATCGGGTGCTGGGGAGCTGATACGTTCCGTGGTGGAGGCTCGCATGCGCGCTCTCTTTCTGACGGGGTTCGTGGTGGCGCTCGCCTTGCCGATCGGCTGCGCCGAGAAGGGCGAGACGCAGGTCGAACCGCCCGTGGTGCTCGGCATGCTCGAGACCGCAGCGCCGACGTACGACGACGGCCAGATGCAGATCTACGAGGCGTACCAGCCCGTGGAGCTGCCGCTGCGCCGCCCCTCGGACGACGAGCGGCCGAAGGGCGCCTCCGATCCGTACCCGCGTCCGCCGTTCCAGCTCGCGAGCGACACGCGCATCACCGCACGCTTCACGCTCTCCAACCTCGAGGACAAGCCGCACGTGGTCGAGCTGCTCGTCAATCCGTGGAACGAGTTCGTGCGCTACGAGCCGGGCGTCACCGTCGACGAAGAGGCGACCACGCCGAACTTCAGCGGCATCAACGGCCGCTACATCCTGGGCCCGCTCGGCCGGATCGAGGGCATCATCACGCCCGACGACTTCGTCGAGCTCGCGACGGACCTCGGCACCGCGATGAAGCTCCATAAGACCCCGCCCGCCGACGACAGCGCGTTCGCGGGGCCTGCGCTCTACAATCGCGCGTTCAACGTGCAGAACCGCTCGAGCCAGCGGGACGTGGTGCTCGCGCCGTTCATCCCGGCCGTCGTGGCGAACGTGGTCGGCTTCGATCTCGGCCTCCGGACCTACGAGCCGGCGAAGATCGCGGTGGAGATGGTGCTCGACGTCGAGGACCTCAACGGAGACCGCGTGATCCCCGAGGGATCCGACGCGAAGCGGGCCGGCCGCCCCGGCACCGTCCTCTCGCCGCCGGCCGTCCCGAAACGCCGGTGATCCGCCGGTGAACGCCGGATGATCGCGAGATCGGAGCCACTGCTTGACAGGGGCCGCCCGATCGACGAATTTCCGCGGTGGAGAGCTGACCGAGTGGCCGAAGGTGCCTGATTCGAAATCAGGTGTAGTGAAAGCTACCAAGGGTTCGAATCCCTTGCTCTC
>JAYTHX010000384.1:0-11075 GCA_043732195.1 Polyangiaceae bacterium | reverse complement strand
GCTGGGCGTGGAGTTTCCGACCACGACCGTCGACAACGACACGCGCGTGGTGATCGTCGCGCTCACCGTGGTGCTGGCGCCGATCGTCGAGGAGATCTTCTTCCGCGGTTGGCTCCAGAATGCGATCGAGGGCGAGCTCGCGGAGAGCCGGCGCTGGCTCGCGCCGCTCCTCGGGGCGTTCGCGTTCGCCGCGGTGCGCCCGCCGCTCGCGTTCGCGCCCATCCTGCTGCTCGGCCTGGTGTGCGGGACGATCTACGCCCGCTCGCGGTCGGTCGCGCCCTGCGTGCTTGCGCACGCGGCGTACTTCGGCGTCTCGCTGGCCGCGCGCTACGCGCTGAACGCGCCGTAGACCGGAGCCGCCAGGCTAGCCCGCGGAGTGCTTGCGGCCGATCTCGGTGATGAGGTGGGTCTCGACGGCGCCGAGGAGGCCGAACTGCACGCCCATCCCGCCGTCTCGCACCCAGCGCACGACGCCCGGCAGGGCGACGGGATTGTTCGACCCGGGCAGCGTGAGATGCACCACCACGTCGGCACCGAAGGGGGCGGGCGCGGTGGTCTCGACGAACATACCTCCGACGGAGACATCCTTCGCGAGCCCTGGAGTCCGCGTCTGCTCGGCCTTGCCCTTCAGCGAGAAGCTCGCGGGCACGTTGAGGGGGGCACGGGCGTGGCGGCGCTGCTCGACAACCGGCGACATTCCGGTCGATGCTACCATCCCCCCGTGGCGTCCGACGACAACCAAACGAAGGACTCACGCTGGCTCGCGGTCATCCCGGTGACCGCGGCGGCGCTGATGTTCCTGCTCATCGTCCCGCGGGGCGCGCCCCCGGAGGACATCCCCCTCCCGCAGATCGACGGGCGCGCACTGCGAGCCGTCGTCGAGGCCGACGCCGCGCGCGCGCGCGACGCCAACGCGAATCGCCTGCCCACCGACATTCTGGCCATCGGCAGCGGCATTCGCGGCCTGAACAAGCAGTTCACCAGCGGCGACAGCGAGGGCGTCGCGCCCGCGCGCGCGGTCCTGGACGACGCCCTGCGCGGCGCGGCGGTGCGCGAGCCGAAGGTCCTCATCGACCTGCTGCAGACGCTGCGGGCGGTGCAGCTCGAGCAGTTCCTCTTCGAGGTGAAGCGCTTCGAGTCCACCGGCCAGCAGTCCCCGACCCTGCTGGAGCTGGGCGGAGGCTTCATCGAACGCATGACCGACGCGGGGTGGGTCCACGGCCACGACCTCGATCTCGACGACGCGCAGCGCCGCGCCGCGTTCAAGCTCGTCTGGACCGCGCTGGTGGGCGGCGCCCAGGTGGCAGAGCTCGCGCTCACGCTCGACGAGCAACGTGCGCTCTACACGTTGTACCTGACGCGGCCGCACGTCCCGGACGGCCAGCGTGTCTCGTTCGAGAGCATGCGCAGGAACGCGGCCAGCAGCGACGAGTGCAGCAACGTGGCGATGAAGGAGCGGCTCGCCTCCGAGCTCTGGCGCGCCGGCAAGATCAAGAAGCTCGGCGAGATCGACCCCGCATATCCCACGGGGTACGCGCTGGGCGTCGCGTACTACCGCGCGGGTCGTTACGACCAGTCGATGGACGCGTTCCGGTCGTGGATGGATGCCCATCCCGACGGACCGCTCGCGCTGCGGGCGCGCAACTACTGGAAGGCCGCATTCACCGCGGGCGGCCCGGGCTGAGCGCGATGATTCGCGCGCTGCTCGTCGACGACGACCCGGATCTAGCGCGTCTCCTCATCGACTATCTCGGCTCGCACGAGGTCGAGGTGTCGCACGTGCTCGACGGACCGCGCTGCCTCGCCGCCCTCCAGGCCAGCCCCTTCGACGTCGTCCTGCTCGATGTCATGCTGCCCGGCATCGACGGCTTCGAGGTGTGCCGCCGCATCCGCGCGAGCCACGACGTGCCGGTGGTGATGCTCACGGCGCGCGGTGACGACACCGACCGCATCATCGGTCTCGAGATCGGCGCCGACGACTACGTCCCGAAGCCGTTCAATCCGCGGGAGCTGCTCGCGCGCATGCGCGCCGTCCTCCGCCGCGCCCGGCCCGGCGGCGGCGAGGAGGCGCGCCCGCCGGCGCGCGAGAAGCTCACGGTGGGGCCGCTGGTGATCGATCACGCGGCGCGCGTCGTCACGCGTAACGGCGCCGAGGTCTCGCTGACGTCGTTCGAGTACCGCATCCTCCTCGTGCTGGCGCGGCGCGCCGGCGACACGGTGACGCGCGAGGAGCTGGCCACCGAGGTTCGCGAGCCCGGTGAGGCGGCGAAGGGCCAGGCCTACGATCCGAGCGTCGATCGCTCGCTCGACGTGCACGTGAGCCGGCTCCGCCAGAAGCTCGAGGACGACCCCAAGGAGCCCCGCCTCATCAAGACGGTACGCGGGGTGGGCTACGTGCTCTCGAGGCCTGCGTGAAGCGGTCCGGCCCGCCTACCCGCGCGCGGCCGACGTTCCGCGGTCGTCGGCTCCGCCGCTTGCAGGTGCGCTTGCTGGGCTGGTTCCTGGGGGCCATCGTGCTCGCGATCGGCGCGAGCGTGCTCGTCGCGGCGCTCACCGCCAGCGACAACGACAACCCGACGCGCGTGGTCTCCAAGCACGTGCAGCGCAAGATCGCGCGCAGCTGGGACGATTCCGTGGCTCTGGAGACGTACGTCGCGCAGCTGCGCGAGACCACGGGCCTCGACATGCGGATCCGGCGCGACGGCGACCTCTTCCCGGTGGGCCGCCGCTTCCGCGGCAACAACGGGATCGTCTTCGAGGACGGCGTCGCGTACGTGCCGATCGTGAAGAACGGCGCCATCGTCGGCGCCCTCGAGCTGCGCACCGGTGCTCCCGCTCCGCAATGGTGGCGCGTCGTCGTGGCGCTGGGCGCCGCGCTCCTCGTGCTGGGCGCGGTTGCCGGGCGCGTTTCGAAGCGGCTCGCGCGACCGCTCGAGCACCTCGCGCAGACCGCAGAGCGCTTCGGCTCCGGGGATCTCACGGCACGCACCGGCATCGAGACGCTTCCGCGGCGGTGGGTCGCCGAGGAGGTGCGCGACGTCGGGCGCGCGTTCGACGGCATGGCCGATCGCATCGCGCGGGTGGTGATGGAGCAGCGCGAGCTGCTCGCCGCCATCAGCCACGAGCTCCGCTCGCCGCTCGGTCGTGCGCGGATCGCCGTGGAGATCGCCCGCGATCGGCCGGAGCCGGCGGCTGCGCTCGACGACATCGAGCGCCAGCTCGTGGAGATGGACACCATCCTCGGTGACCTGCTGGCGTCGGCGCGGGCGGGCCTCGCCGACGTGCATCTCGAGGAGCTCGACCTGGTGCCGTGGCTGCGCAAGCGCATCGCCACCGAGAAGGATGCGCCGATCGAGATGACGGTCGAGCCCGCCGCCGAGCTCGCGCGCGTGAAGATCGACGCAGCGTTGCTCGGCCGCGCTCTCCACAACCTCTTCAGCAACGCCTGGAACCACGGCCACCCGAAGGCGGAGCCCCTCGAGGTGACGGTGGCGATCGTGGCCGAGACGGCCCGCGTTTCGGTCCGGGACCGCGGCCCCGGCTTCAGCGCCGCCGTGCTGCCGCGCGCGTTCGAGCCGTTCGTGATGGGCGCCGATTCGGCGCGCTCGCCCGGCGCGCACGGGATGGGCCTCGGCCTGTCTCTGGTCCGGCGGATCGTCGAGGCGCATGGCGGCACGGCGTCTGCGGCGAACGTCGCGGAGGGCGCCGAGGTGGCGATCGTGCTCCCGCTGGCTCCTCGCACCAGCTGATTGGCCCTCCGACCCGCGGGTCGATACGATCACCCTCGTGGGGTCGTCGTTCATGCGCAGCCTGGCCTGGTTCGTCGCCATCGTGGGCGCGATCGGCCTCCTGCTGTACTTGTTCGTCTTCGATACCTGGGAAATCCCTGGCAATGACCCGCTCTTCATCGCGTCCGTCGAACCGATGCTGAGGCCCCAGGATCGCATCCTGACGAGCCGCCACTCCACCCCGCGGTTCGGCGAGCTCGCGCGCTGCCTCGTGCCCGACGGTCGCGGGACCTTCACCATCGGCCGCGTTTTCGGGGTCGAAGGCGAGACGGTGGAGGTCCTGAACGAGCGGGTCGCCGTCAACGGCAAGGCTCCGGCGTCCCGGTTCCAGTGCGGCGTGGTGACGGTCGTCCATCCGGTCTCGCAGGCGCAGCTCCCCCTCACCTGCACGGTCGAGGACAACGGAGCCTTCACCTACAGCGTCCTGACGCACCCCGAATACCGCGAGGGCCACACCGTCGCGCTGGTCGAGCCAGGCCGGGTCTTCCTCGTCAGCGACGACCGCCACATCCACTCCGACTCCCGCGACTTCGGCCAGGTCGACGCCTCGACCTGCCAGCACGTGGTCTTCCGCCTGTGGGGCGAGAGATTCACGGATAGTTCCCGTAGGTTCAACATCCTCTGGTGAGGCACTTTTTTTGGTAAGCTCGGCGCGCTCGATGGACCTCGAGATCGGCATCGTCTGCGGCAGGTGCGAAACGTACGCGATGCTCGGCTCATCGTCGTGCGAGGCGTGCAGCAGCGCCCTCGTGCTCGAAGAGACCGGGCCGTCGTCCAGCAAGAGCCCGGCGACGATGCGCGAGCCCCCGCCAGACCTGGTGGCGCTGGTGCCGCCGCCGAAGCCGCCCGTGGGAGCGCCGCGCACGGCCTCCGGTTACTCAACGCCTGCGAAGTCGTCCAAAGGGAAGTCCGTCGAGGAGCTCATGGATCAAGCGAAGAACTTCGTGTGCCGTTCGTGTTCGACCGCCGTGCCGCTCGGGCACAAGTTCTGTGGTCGGTGCGGAGCCGCCGTGCCCCCGGAGATCCTCCAGGCACGGACGCAGTTCTTCGGGCAGCTCCAGGCGCCGGGCAAGGCGAAGCTGATCCTGATCCGCGGCGAGGGCGTGGAGGGCCTCAGCTACCAGCTCAACGCCGAGCAGCACGTGGTCGGCCGCAGCGGCCAGCTCGTCTTCCCCGACGACCCGTTCGTCTCGCCGAAACACGCGAACTTCTTCTACCGGAACGGCAAGCTCGTCGTCCGCGACGAAGGGTCGGTCAACGGCGTCTACCTGCGCGTGAAGGGCTCGGTCGACGTCTCGCCCGACGACTTCTTCCTCGCGGGCGAGCAGGTCTTCCGGATCGACGCGACCCCCAAGGCGAACGACCAGCCCGGGCCCGACGGCACCTACTTCTACTCTTCGCCGAAGCACCAGAGCCCGTTCCGCATCACGCAGATCCTCCAGGGCGGCGCGGGCGGCATGACGGTGTGCGCGCGCGGCCCGAGCCTCCAGATCGGCCGCGAGGGCGGCGATCTCAACTTCCCCAGCGACCTCTACATGAGCGCCGCGCACTGCAAGCTCGAGGAGGCGGGCGGCAAGTTTGTCCTCACCGACATCAACAGCCGCAACGGCAGCTACGTCCGCCTCAAGGCGGAGCGCGAGCTCGCTCACGGCGACTACGTCTTCATCGGCCGCAAGCTTCTACGCGTCGAGATCACCGCGGCCTGAGCGCGCGGGCCGAGGCCGAGGGCCTTCCGCGCCATCGACGAGAACACGCCCATCATCGCCGAGGGGATGTTGTCGATGAGGTCCTCGAGATCGACTGGACCTTCGGCGACCGGGATGATCTCGGCGAACACGGTAGCGAAGCGCTCGTACTTCTTGAGCAGCGTGGTCAGCTTCGCGCGCAGCGCGTCGGCGTCGGGCCCGTCGGCGTCGCCCAGCTGCGCAAGGGCCCGGTTGCAGAGGTTCACCTTGTCGAGCACGACGCGCCGGAGCCGCGTGAGGTAGGCGCCGACCACCACGTCGGGATACTTCCCGCGCAGCGCGAACGTGTCGTGGCGCGTGCCCGAGGCACGGTGGCGCTCGACGATGCCGGCGCCCTCGAGGCCCCGGAGGTTCGCGAAGATGTTGCTCTTGGAACGCCCGAGCTCCTCGCTCAGCTCGTCCATCGAGACCGGCCGGTCGCCGAGGTAGAGCGCGGCGACGATCTGCCCGCCGAGGCGCGTGATGCCGGGGAAGCTCGCGGCGATCTCGCGCCCCACGCCGTCGAGCACGGTGGCGCGTGCAGCGGCCACGCGATTCACGCCTTCGGGAGCGGGTTTCGGGGGCGTACCAGCCTTCGACATTCCGTAGCTGCGGAACTAATAGCACGCCGCCGTTGACGGGTGAATCAGGGTCCCCGTCGTGAACGCCAGGCCCGCGCTGCGCTACAAGAGGGATCACGGATGAGCAGACCTGTGGCGTTCCTCGCTCTCGGCTTCGTGGGATCATCGCTCTGCCTCGCGGGGTGTGCGAAGGATCGGGTCGTCTGCACGCCCGAGACCGCCGGACTCGGTGACCAAGCCCGCCTCGTGCGCCAGGCTCTAGCCGGGCTCGACAGCAAGCTGGATTGCGTCGTTCACGTCGATCTCGTGCGCACGCAGGCGGACCTCGATGCGGCCTACGCGAAGCTTGGCCTCTCCGCGCCCACCACCGTGGATTTCGCGAGGCAGACCGTCGTGCTCCGCGAGGCGCTCGACACGCAGCCCATCGCCTGGATGGTCGGCAAGGACGGGACCGTCACGATCGGGTCGCAAGCTTGCGCCGGCGCTGCCAATGGCACCTGCTCCGTCACGGTCTTCAGTGTCGATGGCATGCTCACCAAGGCCGAGGCCTACGCGTGCGAGGACATCGGCTGCTCCGGCACGTCGGCGTCGCTCGGCTCGGGCGGCTGATCGCCGCCGAGATTCAGCGGCGGACGTTGCGCTGGCGGGGGAAGGAGCTGGCGCGGCGGGGCTCGCGCGTGGCGGCGGCCGGGGGGAGCGCTTCGCGGCGGAGGGCCTCGATGGCGCTCGTGCTCTGGCCACGCCCGGCGAGCACCAGCTCCGCGACGTCGAGCGCGGGCAGGAACAGCTCGGTGCGCGCGAAGCGGCCGATTTTCCCCGCGAGGATGCGCGGCACCATGAACATGATGCGCCGGATCCCGTCGGCGATGCGTCGCGGCATCGCGATGCGGTCGATCACGGGATCGAGGAAGTCGTTCACCGCGCCCATGAGATCGCGCACGCCGTGCGCCGCCTCCTCGAGCGGGTCGTAGAAGAGCGCGGTCATGAGGACGAGGTCGTCGAGCGCGCCACTCTCGCGGGTCTTCGCGTCGATCAGGCTCATCTTCGCGAAGAAGCGAATGCTGCCGTCGTCGGTGGCCTCGTCGTCGTCGAGGAAGGCTGAGAGCTCGGGCATCAGCACCGCCATGGCGCCGATCTCCCAGAGCAGCCACATCGAGCGGTGCGAAGCGCCCATGCGCATCAGCCGCAGGATCTCCTCGAAGATGCGCGGCCGCGCAGCGCGAGCGAGCTCGTTGCGCATGCTGACCATCGCGTCGTAGACGTTCGGGTCGATCCCGAGATCGAGCCGCGCCGCGAACTTCACCGCGCGCAGGATGCGGACGGGATCCTCGCGGAAGCGCACGCTCGGCTCACCGATGGTGCGGATGGTCCGGCGCTGGATGTCCGGCATGCCTCCGCACCAGTCGAGGACCTGGCGGCGATCGAGATCGTAGAAGAGCGCGTTGATCGTGAAGTCACGACGGAGCGCGTCCTCGTGGGCCTCGCCGAAGACGTTGTCGCTCCGGATCAGAAGGTCGTCGTCCTCGTCGGAGTCCGCCTCGGTCGGATTCCGCCGGAACGTGGCGACCTCGACGACCTTGCCGCCGCCGAACAAGACGTGCGCGAGGCGGAAACGGCGGCCGATGATCCGGCAGTTGCGAAAGAGTGACCGCACGTCGTCGGGGCGGGCGCTCGTCGCGACGTCGAAATCCTTGGGGCGACCGCTCAGGAGGAGGTCACGAACGCAGCCGCCGACGAGATAGGCCTGAAAGCCCGCGCGCTCGAGGCGGCGCACGACCTTCGCCGCGTCGGCGTCGATCGCGTCCTCGTCGAGCGGCGCGTCGTGGCGCTGGAGGCCTGTCGCGTCGTGGCGCTGGAGCTGGTTGCCGCCGCCGCGCGCCTCGCGCCCCTCGCTGCTGCGATCGCTGCCGCGTTCGCCACGGCGTCCGCCGCCATCAGCGCGCAGATCACGAGCCTCGCCTTCGGCGGCGGGCTCGGGCTCGACGGTGAAGGAGGGAAGGTCCGGAGGCGGGGGTAGGTCGGGGTTGGTCCGACGACGCATTACAGTCGACAAATATTGGAAAGGACGAAGGAAAACCGTATCGGAGAAGGAGACCCCGACTCGTCGAGCCTATCAGGGTGCCCGATCGCCCGCAACGTGAGGGTGATAGGCTTTGTGCGATGACCCCGCTGAAGCCCGCCAAGCTCGCGGATTTCAAGATGGCGGGCACCCTCGGCTCGGGCGCGACGGCCAAGGTCTACGAGGCGGTTCATATCGCCACGGGTCGCGGCGTGGCGATCAAGGTCCTCGAGCCGTCGCAGGAGGGGGTCGAGATGCGGGAGCGGTTCGCGCGCGAGGCGGTCCTCCTCGCCGGGGTGGCCAGCAAGCACGTGGGCAACATCGTCGGCTTCGGCTTCGAGCGCGGGCAGCCGTTCCTGGTCCTCGAGCGCCTCCACGGCGAGACCCTCGACGCGAAGCTGCGCCGCGACGGTCCAGTCTCCCTGCCCGTGGCGGTCCGCTGGTTCGAGCAGCTCCTCGTGGGCGTGCGGGACTGCCACGACCAGCAGATCATCCACCGCGACATCAAGCCCTCGAACATCTTCCTCCATCGCGACGGCTTCGAGGAGACGGTGAAGCTGATCGACTTCGGCGTCGCTCGGCTCCGCGAGATCACGGGCGACAGCGGCGGCCTCACTTCCACGAACCACCTGATCGGCAGCATGGGGTACATGGCCCCGGAGCAGTTCAACGACGCGAAGAGCGTGGACTTCACCGCCGATCTCTACGCGATCGGCGTGGTGATCTTCCGGACGCTCACCGGGCGATTGCCCTTCGTCAGCCGCTCGCTCGAGGCGGTCATCAAGATGAAGGCGGAGCAGGTCGCGCCCTCGATCTCGGGCATGCCGGACATGCCGAAGAACGTCCTCCTCGACTGGTTCGTCAAGAAGACGATGGCGCGCGACCCCGCCGGTCGCTTCCAGAACGCCCGCGAGATGCTCGAGCACTGGTGGAACGTGATGGCCAGCCTCGACGAGGACGGGGCCACGGACGTCATGCGCGGGATCGGCCGCGTGGACGAGTCCTACGCGGGCCCGCTGAAGAGGGACGACGACGACGAGGACCGCACGGTACGTCGCCGCGCGCCCGTCCAGGTCGGGCCTCCTTCCTCGCAAGGCGAGGTGACCATGCTCGACGCGGTGCCGAACACGCTCCCCGACGGGAGCGACGAGCTCGCGGACATGCCCACGCGCAGCGACCCGAACCTCCGGAGGCTCGTGGAGCAGGAGCTGGAGCTGCATCGGAAACGCAAGCCGCCGCCGCTCAAATAACAAGCGAAAAGCGCTCTGCAGCAGGCGTTCGCACTTCCCTACCAAGTTCCGTGCCGTGGGCCGTTGACGTCGGGGGTCGTGTGATTAGCTTGGCCCCATCGAACTCGGACCGGCCCCGCAGCGCGTTGCTGTAAAGGGGTCGAGTCGTGTGAACGCGCGTTGCGCGGAGAAGACTGCGGAGGCAATCGGCCATGGGCAAGATCATCGGAATCGATCTCGGAACGACGAACAGCTGCGTAGCGGTCATGGAGGGTCGCGAGCCCAAGGTGATCGTCAACGAGGAGGGCTCACGCATCACGCCCAGCGTCGTCGCGTACGACGAGAAGGGCGAGGTCCTCGTCGGACAGATCGCCAAGCGGCAGGCCGTCACGAACCCGGAGAACACGATCTACAGCGCGAAGCGCTTCATCGGTCGCCGCTTCGAAGAGGTCACCGAGGAGACCAAGCGCGTCCCCTACAAGCTCGTGCGCAACCAGAACGGCGACTCGGCGTTCGAGGTCCGCGGCAAGACCGTGAGCCCCCAGGAGGTCAGCGCGAAGATCCTCCAGAAGCTCAAGAAGGCCGCGGAGGACTACCTCGGCGAGAAGGTCACCGAGGCTGTCATCACCGTCCCCGCGTACTTCAACGACGCGCAGCGCCAGGCCACGAAGGACGCGGGCAAGATCGCCGGTCTCGAGGTCAAGCGAATCGTCAACGAGCCCACCGCGGCCGCGCTCGCGTACGGACTCGACAAGAAGAAGGACGAGATCATCGCCGTCTACGATTTCGGCGGCGGCACGTTCGACATCTCGATCCTCGAGGTCGGCGACAACGTCGTGCAGGTCATCTCGACCAACGGCGACACGCACCTCGGCGGCGACGACGTCGACAACCTGATCATCGACTGGCTCGCAGCCGAGTTCAAGAAGAGCCAGGGCATCGACCTCACGAAGGACAAGATGGCCCTGCAGCGCCTCAAGGAGGCAGGCGAGAAGGCGAAGATCGAGCTCTCGAGCACCCAGGAGACCGCGGTCAACCTGCCGTTCATCACGGTCGGCCCGGGCGGCCCTGTCCACCTCGACATCAAGCTCTCTCGCTCGAAGCTCGAGCAGATGATGGCGCCGCTCATCGAGCGCTCCATGGAGCCCGTCAAGAAGGCCCTCCAGGACGCGAAGAAGAGCCCGAAGGACATCGCTGAGATCGTCCTCGTCGGCGGCTCGACGCGCATCCCGCTCGTCAAGGAGACGGTCAAGAAGTTCTTCGGCAAGGACCCGCACCAGGGCGTGAACCCTGACGAGGTGGTCGCGATCGGCGCGGCCGTCCAGGCCGGCGTGCTCTCGGGCGACGTCAAGGACATGGTCCTGCTCGACGTCACGCCGCTCTCGCTCGGCGTCGAGACGCTCGGCGGCATCATGACCACCATGATCCCGCGCAACACGACCATCCCGACGCAGAAGAAGGAGATCTTCTCGACCGCGACGGACAGCCAGCCGTCGGTCGAGGTGCATGTCCTCCAGGGCGAGCGCACCGAGGCGCGCTACAACCGCACGCTCGGCAAGTTCCACCTCGAGGGAATCATGCCGGCGCCGCGCGGGGTGCCGAAGGTCGAGGTCGCGTTCGACATCGACGCGAACGGCATCCTCTCCGTCCACGCGAAGGACATGGCGACGGGCAAGGATCAGAAGATCACCATC
>JAYTHX010000383.1:0-3424 GCA_043732195.1 Polyangiaceae bacterium | reverse complement strand
CGGCGGCAATGGGCGCGAGCACGCGCGCCCGCTCCAGCAGGCGCCGCGGCCAGCTCGGGTCGAAGAACACGACCGCGACCGCCGACATGATCCACGGGAACATTCCGAGCTGGAACAGCTTGCCGGTGATGACGTGAAAGAGCAGCACCACCGCGTACGCGAAGGGGCGCGATCGCCGCCACAGGAGCCACCCCACGATCGTCAGGTCGAACGCCGCGCCCGCCCAGCTGAAGGCGTACGCGAACCACTTCTCGTGGAACCAGCGCCCCAGCAGCGGGAACTCGGTGTTCGTGCCCAGCCAGATGGTGAGCGGCTGCGCATGCAGCAACCAGTCGCCCTTCAGCTTCGCGATGCCGCCGAACAGGTAGACGCACGCCACCTGGGCGCGCACGAGCCAGAGGCACCAGCCCGGCACGTGCGTCCACGCCTCCTCGGGTCCGCGCCGCCGCCACGTGCGCACCGATCCTGCGCGGTCGAGCGGCAGGAACGCCATGATCAGCGCGAGGCACGAGACCAGGTAGTAGTGGTTGAGGTAGTTCGTCTTGTCGACGAAGTGCGCGTACGAGAAGAGCAGCCCGAACGCGATGATGCTCGCGCGGTACCACAGCCCCAGCGCCACCAGCGCCGACGCCCCTGCCATCAGTGCATAGTGCACGTACATGCCGGGCGGCGGCCACGGCTTCACCCACGCGAATCCCCAGTAATGGAAGAACGTGCGCGGGACCTCGTACTCGTCGTGCACCCAGCCGCGCAGCAGGAACCGCACGCTCGCGACGAGCATGAGCAGGCCGAAGCCGATCCGGAACGCGACCAGCGACGCGATGTCGACCGGCTCCGCGAGCCGCCGCAGCGCGTGCCTGGCGCTCACCCCCCGGACCATTTGATGCCCGCGATGACCTGCCGGAAGCCCGAGGTGAAGATGCCGTTCGGCAGGCGGCTGGAGAGGTAGATGTCGTCGAGCGCGTTCTTCACGCTGAGGTGGAAGGAGAGGCCGGTCGGCTTGTGGCGGTAGCGCGCGCCGAGATCCAGCACGTCGTACGCGGGCACGAGGCCGGAGCGTCCCGAGATGTCGGGCTCGACCGAGTTCGTCTCGTCCGCGAACTGCGAGCCGACGTGGCTGAGCGAGACCTGCGCCCCGATGCCGGTCTTGTGCTCGGCGTCGACGGTCGCGGTGAGCGTGTGCTCCGGCGAGTAGGGAACGAAGTTGCCCTCGTTCGGGCCACCCACGAACGTCGAGTGCACGTACGTGTACTGCGCGGCGAGGTCGATCTCGACCGGCAGGCCGTTGCGCTCGCCGACGTGCGCGATGGCGGTCAGCTCGCTGCCGACGTGCCGGGTCTTGCCACCGTTCTTGAACTCGGAGGCCGTGCCGCTGAGCGTGTTGTTCGAGACGAGCTGGTTGTCGAACGCGGTGACGAAGCCCGTGGCCTCGGCGCGCAGCCAGCGGAGCGGCCTGGCCCGCGCGCCGAGCTCGTAGTTCATGCTGCGCTCGGCCGCGAGGCCCGCGTCCTGGCCGCCCGGGGTGATCGACTGGCTGGTGCGCGGCGGCGCGTACCCGCTGTGGACGCCCCAGAACAGGTTGAGCGCGGGCTTGCCGGCCGCGAAGCCGATGCCGGGCATCACGCCCGTCGCGCTCGATCTGCCGGCGATCTCCGCGTCGCTCACGACGCCGTCCTCGAGGGTGCGGTGCGCCACGCGCTTCGCGGACGAGTGCTCGAGGCGCACCCCCGGGGTCACGAGGACGTTCTCGGTGAACGCCATGCGGTCCTGCACGTACGCCGCGAGCCCGGCGATCGAGGTCGTGTCGTCGGAGAGCAGATCCCCGGTGGTGCCCTCGGGGGTGGTGGCGCTCGCGAAGCGACGGCGCGCGATGTCGGCGATGGCGCGCGCGCCAACGACGAGGCGATGGCCGACGCCCAGCGTGGCGAAGCGGTGCTCGATCTGCGGCTCGATCCCGGCGACCTCGTACCGGCGGTCGCGGAGCGCGCGCGTGTTGCGGAAGTAGATGGCCGACCCCGCGACGCCCTCCGGCCCCACGATGCGCGCATGGTCCGCGCCGGCGATGCGCTCGCGGTCGAAGTCCTGGAGGTAGATCTGGAGGTCGAGCGCGGAGGCGAAGAGCGTCGTGCGCAGCGTCGTGTGCTCGCCGAGCGGCTGCTCGTGCCGGAGCGAGAGCTCGTAGCGGCGGATGCCGAAGAGATCCTTCGGCGCGATGGTGTCCTGCCGCGGATCCTGCTGGAACATCGGCTGCGTGAGGCCGACGTACGTGGTGTGCGACGTCTCGTCGTAGGCGGTGAATTTCAGCGTCGCCTCGCCGCCTTTGCCCGTGGGAAAGACCATCTTCGCCAGGAGATCGGTGGCGTCGAACGCCATGTTGCGAAAGCCGTCGCCCTGCTTGCGGAAGACCTGGACGACGTAGCGCACGTCCCCCGCGGTATCGCCGTAGCGCGCGAGGCCCTTCACGTAGTTGCGCTCGCCGTAGTCGGCCTCGACCGACCACTCGCGGTGCGTCGGCGGCGTCCACGTGTAGAGATTGACGACGCCGCCTACGGTCTGCGGGCCGAAGAGCACCACCTCGTGACCCTTGAGGACCTCGACGCGCTCGACGCGCTCGACCGGCGTGGAGTAGTAGAGCTCCGGTTCGCCGTACGGGCTCACGACCACCGGCACCCCGTCCTCCTGCACCAGGACGAGGCGCCCGCGCGTCGGGCTCAGGCCGCGGATGCCGAGGTTGAGGCGCAGGCCCATGCCGTCCTCGGAGCGCACGTTCACGCCGGGCAAGCGCCGCAGCATCTCGGTCGAGCTCTGCGGCTGCGCGTGAGCGATCTCGGTCTTCGAGATCTGCGAGCCGGAGCCGCTGCTGCGTTCGAGGTTGTCGGCCTTGCTGCCGCGCACGGTGACGGCATCGTCGGCGGGCAGGGGCGCAGGCGTCGGCGCGGGTGTGACGGCGGGCGGCGCCGGCTCGACGTCGTCGGCGCGAGCACGCGCGCTCGTGACGAGAACAGAAGCGGCGACGAGGAGGGAGAGGCGGCGCGCGCCGTCAGTCGCCATCGTTGTCGTTGTACTGGAGTGCCGTCCCGAGGACCTGCACGACCTCGGCCGACATCGAGTTCTTCAGCATGCGTGACGCCTGATACGCGGTCTCGACCGCCGGCCGCTGCGTGGTGATGGCGGTCCGGAACGGCGGCGGGATCGCCGCGATCGTCCCCTTGCTGGTGTCGAAGGCGCTGCTCATACGCTCGTCGAGCGCGGGGTTCTTAGCGCGCACGAGCTCCGCGAGCCCGCGGCCCGGCGCGGCCTCGTATGTCCCCGCGTAGACGGCGCGCGCGCCGTCGAGGGTGTCGAGCATGTCGGCGAGCGAGTTGTCGCTGAGCGGGCTCTCCTCCTGATCGGGCGCGGCGACGCCTCCGCTCTTCGTGCCATA
>JAYTHX010000382.1:0-11132 GCA_043732195.1 Polyangiaceae bacterium | reverse complement strand
GTGGCTCATGTTGGCAACAAAAGCGCTCTTGGCCCGGGTTGCCGACTCGGCGCTGTCCCGTGCCAGCACCAGCTCGGTATTGACCTGCAGCAACTGCTAGATCTCCTCCTGCACCTGCTCCTGACCGATGAGCGCGTGCGGCGCCTGGAGCGGATCCCACGGGAGGTCAAAGAGGTTCCAGCGCGTGAACTTGCCCCACGGCTGCTCGACGGCGGTGGTGCCGTAGTGATCGAAGCAGTCGCGCAGGTAGCGGCTGGCGTCGCGGGCGAAGCGCACGGGCGCGCTCGCGAACAGATCGAGGTACTCGGAGAACGCGAGGACTCGACGCCCCTTCAGGAACCGTTTCTCGACGCTCTCCGCGACGGCGGAGATCTCGGTGGCGACACTCGGCTTCTCGGCCATCACGAGAGGGTAGGACAAAAAGCAAACGAGGCGGAGCGTGATCGCTCCACCTCGTCTCGCTCAAGTGCGGCCTGCAGCGCGCACTCTCGGGTCAGAGGGGCGGAGCCCCTCGAACCTGCTATTGGACCTTGACCTTGACCTCGGCGTTCTTGCACTGGTCGCCGTTGCAGACGTAGACCTTGACGGTCACGTCGCCCGCGGGGACGCCGGAGACCTTCGCCGCGGTGTCGCTGAGGGTCCACTTGTCCTTGGCGAGCGTGGTGCCGCCGGCCGTGGCCTTCCACGGGGCTTCCTTGTTGATGTGCCAGGGGCCGTTCGGCTTGACCTCGATCGTGCCCTTGCCCGCCGTTGCGGTGAACTCGCCATCAGCGCGCGCGTCCGTCGCGGCAGAGAGCGCGACACAGGCGGCGGCCATCGCAACGAAAGAACCAAGAGCCTTCGACATCCGCATCATCCACTCTCCTTTTGTCCGGCAGCGCCGGAGTGTCGTCCTCACAAGAGTCACCCTGCGCACCACGAGGGGTCAAGGGGGTTCGAGCTGCGAGTCGCTCGCTGTCCTCGTTCAGCGTCCGACGGAGCTGCTCGGTGAAACTTCAAACCGCTTTGGTTTTTCTTCAGCGAACGTAGAGCTCAAGGTAGGGCTCGACGTCGGGAGCAGGAGCTCCGGCCTCTCGGAACGCAAACGTCGAACCAGAGCGGCTCTCGTTCTCGGCGACGATGGCGATCCCCTGGTCGTCAGGGTCGTGCTTCGGCCATTGTCGAACGAGATCAAGCACATCGAGCCGCACGAGCGAAGGGCCGCCGGGCGCGACGACCGTCGCGGGCAGCCGCGATTCGACGAAGCGCGGCTGCAGCGCCCAGGATGTGGATCGCCCTTCCCATCCCTGTACGATCCGGGTGGCATGTAAGGAAATCGGTGCGGGATCGTCGTCGACGGCGTCCGAACGGCGGAGCACGACGTACGCCTCCACCAGGTTCGCCGTCGTCGGGATAGCCACCGAGAAGCGCATCAGCAAGACGGCAGAGTCGCGGCCGAGCGCGAAGAGCGGAGGCAGAGATCCGCCGCTCGCGCCGTCGCCTCTCCTCAAGTACGCGAGGTCGACCGGGCGCACGACGATGCGGCGCGCGGCGTCGATGGCCGGCTTCACGTTCGGCTTGTCGGGCTGGCAGCGCCCCGCGACGCACTCCGACTTCGCGGTGCACTCGCTGGATGCCAGGCACATGCGCGCGCGCGGCGCGCATCCCTGGCCGAGCGCGGTCGCAGCGACCGCCGCGAGGAGCGCCATCGTCGTGCTCGACCAACTCACGCGCGGGAGCTTAGCATGCGCGCATGTCTGCCTCTCCGCCCGCCGTGAAGGGAGCGCCCCTCCTGCGCGTGCGGGATCTCGTCACCACCTTCCGCACCGAGCAGGGCACGCTGCGCGCGGTCGACGAGGTGTCGTTCGACGTGGCCGAGGGCGCGACGCTCGGGATCGTCGGCGAGAGCGGCTGCGGAAAGAGCGTGACCGCGCTCAGCATCCTGCGGCTCATCCCCTATCCGCAGGGCGTGATCGCCGAGGGACGCATCGAGCTCCGCGGGCGCGACCTCGTCGGGCTCAGCGAGCGGCAGATGCAGGACGTCCGCGGCAACGAGATCTCGATGATCTTCCAGGAGCCGATGACGAGCCTGAACCCCGTCTACACGGTGGGCTGGCAGATCGTCGAGGCGATCCGGCTCCACCAGAAGAAGTCGCGGCGCGAGGCGAAGGACCGCGCGGTCGAGATGCTTCGCCTCGTGGGCATTCCCTCGCCCGAGACGAACGTCGACTCCTACCCGCACCAGCTGTCTGGCGGCATGCGCCAGCGCGTGATGATCGCGATGGCCCTCGCCTGCGAGCCGAGCTTGCTCATCGCCGACGAGCCGACCACCGCGCTCGACGTGACGATCCAGGCGCAGATCCTCGAGCTCCTCGCGAAGCTGAAGGAGCAGCTCGGCATGGGCGTGGTGCTCATCACGCACGACCTCGGGGTGGTCGCGGAGGTCTGTAGCGACGTCGCCGTGATGTACGCCGGACGCATCGTCGAGATCGCCAAGGTCGACCGCCTCTTCGCGCATCCGCGGCATCCGTACACACGCGGGCTCCTGCGCAGCCTCCCCACGTTCGACAAGGCGGTGCTCGCCGCGCCGGCGAGCGCGGCGCGCGACAGCATGCTCGCCGGCGAGCCGACGCTCGTGGCGGAGGGGGAGCCGAAGCCGAAACGCCCCCGCCTGCCCACCATCGAGGGGCTCGTGCCCGACCTGCTCGCGCTGCCGCCGGGGTGCCGCTTCGCCGATCGCTGCCCCATGGTCATCCCGGCCTGTCGCGAGGCCGAGCCCGATCTGCTGCCCATCGAGGCCGAGGGTAGCGATCCCGCCCACCTCGCCCGCTGCATCCGTGCAAACGACGTGTGACGACCGCGCCCGGATCAGCTACGAAAGCGGGTGATGGCCGAGAGCGCGACCGGGAAGGACAGCGCCGCGCTGAAGGCCGGCGGCTCCGACGCGCCAGGGGCGGGTCGACCGCGCACGCTGGTCGCCACCGAGCGTGTCGGCAAGTACTTCCCGGTCAACAGCGGGCTGTTCTCGCGTCACGAGAAGCTGCTGCGCGCGGTCGACGGCGTCTCGATCCGCGTGCGCCGCGGCGAGACCGTGGGGCTCGTCGGTGAGAGCGGCTGCGGCAAGAGCACGCTCGGTCGCTTGATCCTGCGCCTCGTCGAGCCCACGTTCGGCCGCGTCGTCTACGACGGTCAGGACATCGTTCCCCTCTCCGCGCGTGCTCTCCGTCCCTTGCGCCGGAAGATGCAGATAATCTTCCAGGACCCGTACTCGAGCCTGAACCCGCGCATGACCGTGCGGGACATCGTCGGCGAAGCCATCCAGATCCACGGCCTCGCGAAGACGAAGAAGGACGAGGAGGAGATGGTGGCGAGCCTCCTCCGCAAGGTCGGCCTCCGTCCCGACGTGATGGGCCGCTATCCCCACGAGTTCTCGGGCGGGCAGCGCCAGCGCATCGGCATCGCCCGCGCGCTCGCGGTGCAGCCCGAGTTCATCGTGTGCGACGAGCCGATCAGCGCGCTCGACGTCTCCATCCAGGCGCAGATCGTCAACCTGCTGATGGACCTCCAGGACGAGCTCGGCGTCGCGTTCCTCTTCATCTCGCACGATCTCCGCGTGGTGCGGCACATCAGCCAGCGCGTCGCCGTGATGTACCTCGGCAAGCTCGTCGAGCAGGGCACCACCGAGCAGCTCTACGCCGCGCCGCTGCATCCCTACACGCGTGCGCTGCTGGGCGCCGTGCCCACGCCCGACCCGGAGAAGAAGCGCCTCCGCATCGTGGTGCCGGGCGACGCCCCCTCCCCCATCGATCCGCCGTCGGGCTGTCCATTCCATCCGCGCTGCGCCCGCATGCTCAAGGGGACGTGCGAGAAGGAGCTGCCGCCGTTCGTCGAGCAGACGCCCGGCACCGGCCACAAGGTCGCGTGCTGGAACCCCCACACCGACTGATCACCATGCCCCCCAAGCAACCGCGCACCATCGGACGCTACGACGTCGAGCGCCTGCTCGGTCAGGGCGGCATGGGTCGGGTGTGGCTCGCGCGCGACACGATCCTCGGCCGGCGCGTCGCCATCAAGGTGTTGCGTGACGATCTCGCGCTTCCCCCCAGCGTGCGCGACGAGCTGATCACCCGCATGCGCCACGAGGCGCAGGCCGCGGCGGCGGTCAGCCATCCCAACATCGTGACCCTCCACGACATGGGCGAGGACGCCGGCGTCGGACTCTTCCTCGTGTTCGAGTACGTGCCGGGGCCGCGCGCCGACGGGCCGGAGTCGCTGCGCGACCGGCTGCGCGACGGGCCGCTGCCGCTCGGCGACGTGGCGAAGCTAGCGCGTGAGCTGGGCTCAGCGCTGACGTTCGCGCACGCGGCAGGCGTCGTGCATCGTGACATCAAGCCCGAGAACATCCTGTTCTCGCGCACCGGGTCGAAGATCGCAGACTTCGGGATCGCCCGCATCCCCGAGTCGACGATCACGCGCGTGAACACCGTGCTCGGCACGCCGGCGTACACGTCGCCCGAGGCGCTCTCGAAGGGCGACTTCGGCGCGGCCTCCGACCAGTTCGCGTTCGCGGCGACGCTCTACGAGGCGGCCACCGGCATCCGCGCGTTCGGTGGAGACGACGCGATCGTGACCGCGGGCAAGGTCTCGAGCGAGCCGCCGCCGCCGCTCGAGCCGGCGCTCGGATCGGCGCCCGTGGTGCGTTCGCTCGGCGCCGCGCTGTCGAAGGGCGTGGCGAAGGAGGTCGAGGGCCGGTTCGCCTCGTGCGTCGATCTCGGCGAGGCCGTGGCCCGCGCCATCGAGCGCCCCGCCGACGCCGACGCAAGCACAACGCCCAGCGACCGCATCGAGGTCGGCCTCGAGCGCACGCCGCTCAGCTCGCGTGTCGCGCTGGAGAAGGCGCGGCGTTCGAGCGACCGTCCGGGCCCGATGCTCACGCCCTACGGCGCGTCGCGCACCGAGACGCCGCGCCCTTCGATCATCATCCGCAAGCAGACCCACCGCTGGCAGAACCTCATCGCCGCCAGCGCGTTGCTCGTGATCCTCATCCTCGTGGTGCTGGGCAAGAAGCAGCAGCAGCGCTACGTGGAGGCCCGTGACGCCGCCTCGGCCTCGGCGGTGGTGACGGCGCTTCGCGTGCCGCCGTCGGCCGCGCTGTCGCTGACGCTGACGCTGCCGCAGCCGAAGCGACCGCCGCCGCCGCGTCCGCATCCCGTCGCGTCCGCGCCGCCGCTGCTCACCCTGGACGCGTCCGCACCGCCGCTGCGCGACGAGTGATCCGCGCTCAAGGGCACGCGCAGGCGCTCGTCGCGGCGTCGGCGCAGCGGCAACCCACGCCGCACGTGATGGTGCCGCAGGAGAACAGCGCGCACACCTCGCTGCCCTTCGGTGAGGCGCTCGGCAGGCCGCGGCTGCAGTCGCACGTGGCCGCGCCGCCAGAGGACGCGCACGCGCAGCCGAGCGCGCACGCAGCGCCGCCGCACGTACCGCCGGTCGCGGCGAAGGCGCCGTCCTTCGTGCACGTCAGGCCGTAGTCGGCCTTCCGCGCGACCGCGCCGCTGCCGGGCGGCACGCAGCACGTCTTCGCCGAGCTCCCGCAGAGCAGCGTACTGCCGTCGGCCACGCGTGCCGTGCCCGAGGGACACGCGCCGGCGACGCAGCTCCCGGCGAAGTCGGCGCACGTCGGGATACCGCTCGCAGGCGGCTCCGGCTGGGCGCTGCTGGTGCTCGTCGGCACGGGCGGGCCCGTGGGCGCGCTCGTGATGGGAGAATCCGAGCACGCAGCGGCCAGGAGGCCGAGCACAGCGACCAGGAACATCGACATCGATCTCCTCGAGGCCGCGGGCAGCAGGATGCGTACCGTCCGGCGCGTGCGTCCGCGCGTGGAGATGCGAGCTCTCCGCCGGCGACCCGTAGCGCGCCGTTCACGCCCGGCGCGTGGCCGGGATCGCACGCGCAAGATCGCGCGCGGTCTGCGCGCGCCGCCGTCACCAATCGCGTAGTCGGGCTCGGAGTGGCAGTGCCAGCACGTGCGGCTCGCGGTTCGGGCTCGTCGGTGCAGCCGCGAGCTCGGCGGTGAGCGCGGGCGATCTTCATGGGTGGTCGCACTCGGACCGTTCGGGTTGTCCAAGACGTTCCTGACGTCCAACGCCCGGCGTCGCCGGCCCTTGGGGCAGTGTGATCCGCCGCTCGACGTTTTGTGCTCCAAGGTGGGACATTGGACCCTTCTTTCCCTCACGCGCGGTCTCGACTACGTCCAAGGGACCGACATCACACGGTCCTCCCATGAGCCAATCCGACCCCACCAAGGCCCACGACACTCCCTCCCCGCTCACGCGGCCGAGCGGCCAGCTCGATCACCTCGCGGCTCTCTATCGCAAGATGTTCCTCATCCGGCGGCTCGAAGAGGAGGCGGCGCGCGCCTACGCGCAGGGCAAGATCGGCGGCTTTCTCCACCTCTACATCGGGCAGGAGGCGGTGGGCGTCGGCGCCATCGCGACGCTGAAGCCCGAGGACTACGTCGTCACGACGTACCGCGACCACGGCATCGCCATCGCGAAAGGCATGACCGCGAACGCGCTCATGGCGGAGCTGTACGGCAAGTCGACCGGCTGCTCGAAGGGCCTCGGCGGCTCGATGCACATGTTCGACGCGCCGAACAACATGCTCGGCGGCTACGGCATCGTCGGTGGGCACATCCCGCTCGCCGCGGGCGTCGCGTTCGCGTCGAAGTACCGCGCGGACGGTCGCGTCACGCTGTGCTTCTTCGGCGAGGGCGCGGTGAGCATCGGCGGCTTCCACGAGGGCGTCTCCCTCGCGGCGCTGTGGAAGCTCCCCATCGTCTTCATCTGCGAGAACAACGAGTACTCGATGGGCACGCCGCTCTCGCGCACGATGAGCGTCGAGGACGTCTCGATGAAGGCACTCGGCTACGGCATCGATCGCGATCGCTTCTTCGCCGACGACGTCCTCACCGTCGAGCAGCGCATCGGCGAGGCCGTGCAACGCGCGCGCGAGCTGTCGCTGCCCACGCTCGTCGAGGTCCGCACCTACCGATTCCGCGGCCACTCCATGAGCGACCCCGCGAAGTACCGCACCAGCGAGGAGCTCGAGGAGCGCAAGAAGAAGGACCCGCTGTTCCGCGCGCGCCATCAGCTCGAGACGGACGGCTACGTCAAGGCTCGGCTCGAGGAGCTCGAGTCCGACGTGGAGAAGGAGGTCCAGGCGGCCGTGAAGTTCGCCGAAGAGAGCCCCGAGCCCGACCCCTCGATCCTCGAGCCCACCACCTACGACGGACCCTTCGCGGCCTGACCCCATGGCAAGATCCATCCGATACCGAGAAGCACTGCGCGAGGCCATGATCGAGGAGATGGAGCGGGACGACCGCGTCTTCCTCATGGGCGAGGAGGTCGGGCACTACCAAGGCGCCTACAAGGTCAGCGAGGGCATGCTCGAGAAGTTCGGCGAGCGCCGCGTCATCGACACGCCGATCGCCGAGGGCGGCTTCGCGGGCATCGGCGTGGGCGCCGCGATGGTCGGGCTGCGGCCCATCATCGAATTCATGACGTGGAACTTCAGCGCCGTCGCGTTCGATCAGATCCTCAACAACGCGGCGAAGGTCCGGCAGATGTCGGGCGGACAGTTCACCTGCCCCATCGTCTTCCGCGGACCGAACGCCAGCGCGCGCCAGGTCGGTAGCCAGCACTCGCACGCGATGGAGCATTTCTACGCGACCATCCCGGGCGTGAAGGTGGTGGCCCCCGCGTTCCCGGCGGACGCGAAGGGCCTCATGAAGGCCTCCATCCGCGACAACAACCCCGTCTGCTTCATGGAGTCCGAGACGCTCTACTCCGTGAAGGGCGACGTGCCCGACGGCGACGTGCTCGTGGAGATCGGCAAGGCGAACATCGTTCGCCCCGGCACGCAGTGCACGATCGTCGCGTACGCCCGCACCACGCACCTCGCCATCGAGGCCGCCGCCACGCTCGAGAAGGAGGGGATCTCGGCGGAGATCGTCGATCTCCGCTCGCTCCGCCCGCTCGACGAGGACACCATCACCGCGTCCGTGAAGAAGACGCACCGCTGCGTGGTCGTACACGAAGGCTGGCCCTACGGCGGCGTGGGTGCGGAGATCGCGGACCGCGTGCAGCGGCTCTGCTTCGACTGGCTCGAGGCGCCGATCTTGCGCGTCGCCCAGCTCGACGTGCCGATCCCGTACAACGCGAAGCTCGAACAGCACTGCCTTCCCCAACCCGAACGCGTCGTCGCCGCCGTGAAGCGCGTCGTCACGCGGGGAGCCTCGTAATGGCGAAGATTCTCGACATGCCGAAGCTGTCCCCCACGATGGAGGAGGGCGTTCTCCTCACGTGGCACAAGAACGAGGGCGACCCGGTGGCCGTCGACGATCTCCTCGCCGAGGTCGAGACCGACAAGGCGACGATGGAGTTCCGGGCGTTCGACAAGGGCGTGCTGCTCAAGCAGCTCGTGCCCGCCGGGACGAACGTGAAGCTGGGCCAGGCCGTGGCGATCCTCGGCGAGAAGGGCGAGGACATCGCCCAGCTGATGGCGAAGGCCGGCGGCGGCGCAGCAGCCCCCGCCGCTCCCGACACGAAGCAGACGCTCGAGGACGGCGCGAAGGCCGACCCCAGCGACACGAGCGACAGGAAGGAGAAGCGCGCGCCCGAGACCATGCGCCCCGCAGCGCAGCAGGCGGCGCCGGAAGAGGAGAAGAAGCCGGAGCCGGAGACGCCCGCGCCGAAGCCGAAGAAGCCCGTCGACAAGGGCAGCGTCCTCGATCGCACGCAGCGCGACTTCGGCGCCGAGAGCGCGGAGGAGATCGGCACCGGCCGCGTCCTCGCCTCGCCGTACATCCGCAAGGTGGCGCGCGAGCGCGGCCTCGATCTCACGAACGCGCACGGCAGCGGTGAGCACGGACGCATCGTTGTCGCCGACCTCGACTCGCTCGGCAAGGCGAACGGCGGCGCGCAGCCTGCCACCTCGACGGATCTCGCGCGCGCGCCTGGCGCCGGGCTCGCCGCCCCGGCGCTCGCCGCGCCGGAGGCCCGGCCGCTCTCGCCGATGCGCAAGACCATCGCGCGCCGGCTCACGGAGTCCAAGCAGACGGTCCCGCACTTCTACCTGACCATCGACGTCGACGCGTCGGACGTCATGGCGCTGCGCGAGACCATCAACGCCCAGCTCGCGGAGGGAGTGAAGAAGGGCAAGCCGGGCGAGGAGGGCCCCAGGCCCGAGAAGATCAGCATCAACGATCTCGTGATCAAGGCGGTCGCCGGCGCGCTCGCGCGGGTGCCCGAGTGCAACGCGCAGTTCACGCCCGAGGCGCTGCTCATCCACAAGCGCATCGACATCTCGGTGGCGGTCGCCGTCCCGGATGGGCTCGTCACGCCCGTGGTCCGCAACGCCGATCAGAAGAGCGTCGTCGCCATCGCGCGCGAGGTCCGCGATCTGGCGGCGCGCGCGCGTGCGAAGAAACTGAAGCCCGAGGAGATGACCGAGGGCACCTTCTCGATCTCGAACCTGGGCATGTTCGGGATCGACGCGTTCTCCGCGGTCATCAACCCGCCCGAGGGCGCGATCCTCGCCATCGGCCAGGCGCGCGACGAGGCGGTGATCAAGGACGGCGCCGTGGTGCCCGGCAAGAAGATGTCGATGACTCTCTCCTGCGATCACCGCGTGATCGACGGCGCCGTGGGCGCGGCCTTCCTCGCCGAGCTCCGCGCGCTCCTCGAGCACCCGATGCGGATCCTCACCGGCTGACCCATGAGCTCGTGGCCCCTCGCTCTGGTCACGTTCGCGCTCTTCGGCGCGGACCACGATCCGTACGCGGGGCTCGAGCGCGCGCGGCGCCCGCAACGGATCGAGGCGCTTTGGCTCGGTCTCGGCCCGGCCGCTTCACGAGCGCCGGCGGAGGGCGTGGTCGTGCTGCGGCCCTCGCTCGAGCACCGCACGCGCATCGCGGGGGCGCAGTTCGTGATGGGATCGACGCCCAGCGAGATGGCGCGCGCGGTGAAGTTCTGCGAGCAGGAGCCGCTCGGTCCGCTATGCGGGGTACCCAGCGAGGCCGGACCCGGGCCCTGGATCCGCTCCGAGGGCTACGCGCACCAGGTCACGGTCAGCGGCTTCGATCTCGATCGGACGGAGGTCCCCGTTCGTCGCTACGCGCGCTGCGTGGCGGCGGGCGCCTGTTCGCCGCCGGGCTACAGCAGCGGGGACGCACGCTTTGACAGGCCGGACTACCCGGTCACGTCGGTGCGCTGGGAGGACGCGGTCGCCTACTGCACCTGGATCGGCGGACGCTTGCCCACCGAGGCCGAGTGGGAGCTCGCAGCGCGCGGCCGTGACGGCCACACGTTCCCGTGGGGGTACGTCTACAACGCGCACGTCGCGAACCACGGCACGTGGGCCGCGGACGACCCGACCGACGGCCGCGACGGCTTCGTCGGGCTCGCGCCGATCGGCTCCTACCCCGACGGCGCGACGGCGAGCAGCCTGCTCGACATGGCGGGCAACGCCGCGGAATGGGTCTCGGACTGGCACGACCGCGACGAGGACGGCCAGGGCTACGGGCGCGGCGCCGTCGTGAATCCCAAGGGCCCGTCCTACGGGCCGCGCGGCCACGGCGTCCGCGGCGGCTCCTATCGCACTGCGGCGTTCTGGCTCCGGACCACCGCGCGTTACGCCTCGCTATTCGCCGCGCGCGACATCGGCTTTCGCTGCGCGTACGACGTCAAGAACGAGTAGGCTTCGCGCATGCGCATCGCGCACTTCTCGGATCTCCACGTCCTCGCGCTCGACGGCGTCCCGCCGCAGCGCTTCCTCAACAAGCGCTTCACCGGCTGGGTGAATCTCAAGGTGAAGCGCTCGCACAAGCATCGCCCGACGCACGTGCTGGCGGTGGCGCGGGAGATCAAGCGCGCGGACGTCGACCACGTCGTGATCACCGGCGACCTCACGAACCTCGCGCTCGATCAGGAGTTCGTGGCGGTACGCACGCTGCTCGAGACCGAGCTCGCGCTGCGGCCCGATCAGATCTCGGCGGTGCCCGGCAACCACGACCTCTATACGCGCGGCGCGATGCGCGATCAGCGCTTCACGAAGTACTTTCACGACTACGTCGCGAGCGATCTCCCGGAGCT
>JAYTHX010000381.1:0-3439 GCA_043732195.1 Polyangiaceae bacterium | reverse complement strand
GAGCGTCTTGGTCCCGCCGCCATCGGGGCCCTTGAAATGCACCTCGAACCGCTGAAGTGACTTGAACGCGGCTGCGCGTGGTCGTGCCCACTCGTAGAGATTTCCAGCGGTGAAGCGAACCACCGTCGACTCACCGCTGCCGCCCTCTGCCACGGCGACCACCGAGAACGGCGCGTACTCGGTGGTTCCCTCCGCGGGAGGGATGCGGCATTGCCGCGGGGTGAGGTCGCCCGGACAGGTCTTCGAGCCCGTAGGTGCCGGCTGGGTGACCGTGACCGCACCGAACACGCCGCCCAGGAGGCCATTGGACAGCGGTTTGGGAGAGACGGAGCCGGCGCCCCGCGTGGCAGAGTCGGCGAGGACGATCGTCGTCGAGTAGTCCGCGGGCATGAGGCTGCACTTGTTGTCCTCGCTGGCGACCCCTTTGCAGGTCCCCGTGATCGACACGAACTTCAAGTACACGGCACTTGGTCCGCCGGGTCCGCCGCCCGTTGGCACGGGAGGCACGATCGACGCATCGAACCCTCCGTCGCACAGGAAGCCGAGTCCAGCGTCGATGAGGTCGGCGGGACAGAACGACGCGTCTCCGTCCGTGCCTGGCCCGTTCGACCCGCCCCCGCCGTCGCACGCGACGCCCGACGTGACGGCCGCGAGGACCGCGAGGACCGCACCGCTGACGATGATCGCGTCCCGTTTTTTCTTCGTATTCTGCATGCCGTTGGCTGCATGCTCCCACGGTAGATCGGGCACGAAAGCCCTGTTTTTACGGGGCGAATGCGATCGGCATCGGACCGCGGCGACGAGAAACGTCGAGGTTCGACGAGGGTCGTCGGCACGTGCCGCGCGCGCGTCGCGATCGTCGCGAGGAAGGCGCGTCGGGATCGTCGCGAATCGTCGTCGACCAGGTCAGGGGCGGAGCTTGAACTGGATCTCGTACGAGAGGTCCGTGTCGTCCTTGCCCTCGTTGTCGACGATCACGAGGTAGGTGCTCGGTAGCGCGTCGCCGCCGATCTGCGAGTCGGTGGTGCCCGCGGCGTTGTCGTTCGTGATGAGCGCCTTCTTCGCCGTGAGGTCGAAGAGCGAGATGCGCGAGTCGAGCGTCGAGCGCGGGAGCCTGCGGTCGGCGTTGATCACGATGTCGAAGCCTTTGCCGCCGGTCCCGGTGAACGTGTAGAAATCCTCCGCGCCGACCGACGCGAGCTTGCCGGTCTTCGTGGTCGGGAACGTCACGGTCACGGGCTTCGGCGTACCGCGCTTGCCGGTCACGGCGTACCCGAACGTCGGCCCGCCCCTTGTGCCGGGCGCCGGAATGTTCCGCGCGTCGCGGACGCCCATGACGAACGTGCCGGGACGCAGCACGAAGTGCTGGAGCTTCGCCGGCGCGCCCGCCGCGGCGTAGCCCACCACGACCGGGTTGAGGCCCGCGGGCGCGATGTCGAAGACCGTGAGGTGCGGCGCGAGGTCGGCGCTCGTGGGCGCGGCGCTCCACTCCCAGAAGTCGCCGGGCGCGAGATCGACGGCGAACAGATCGACGTCCGCCACGGGATCGATCTTGCCGTTCATGACCCCCGGCAGCTTCATCGTGCCGACCTCGGTCTTCGTCGCCCCGTTGTTCGGCTCCACCTCGGTCGCGCTCGTCAGCGCCTCTCCCGCGTCGTCGCCGGCATCGCTGCCGGTCGCGGAATCACCACCGGCGTCGTCGCCGGGGGAGACCGGCGCATCGCTGCCCGCGCCGCCCTCGGCGGGCGCGGCGGGCTCACCGCTGCTCGACGAGTCGCTGCACGCCGCAGCGGCGAACAGCGTGAGGACGAGGACCGAAGACCCGAGGACGAGGGCGGAGCGCATGCCAGAGCAGCTAGCACCACTTCCCGTCCAACACTCGAGCCGAGTTCCCGCCGGGCTCAGCTCACAGTTTGCGGCCCTTCAGGAGGTCCGCGAAGGTGCCCAGCGAGGCCGGGACGTTCGCCTTGCCGCGCGCTGCCTCGTAGTCGGCGCGCTCCTCGGCGTCCTTCGCGCCCTTGATCGAGAGGCGGAGGCGCCCTTCGCCGGTCTCGAGGACCTTCGCGGTGACCTTGGTGCCCTCGGGAAACGCCTTGCGGAGATCGGTGCCGCGCGGCACGCCGAGCTCGGCCTGCGGAACGAGCCCGCGGCCGGCGCGGCCCTTCGTGCCGTCGATCTGCACGAACACGCCGTAGGTCTCGATGCGCTCGACGACGCCGGTGACCACCGAGTTGACCTTTACCGACGCCGAGCTGGTGGCGATGGTGGTGCCGGGCTCCGCGCCGTCGGGCGCGGGGACGAGCGAGATCTTCTTCGCGGCGCGGTCGATCTTCTTCACGACGACGACGATCTCTTCGCCCTCGCCGCCCTTGCCGTTCTTGCCGAGCTCCGAGATGTGGAGGAGCCCTTCCACCGCCGGCGCGAGCCGGATGAAGCGACCGAACTCGGTGATGCGCACGACCGTGCCCTTGATGACGCGGCCCTCGGTGATGTCGAGCTCGGTCCAGGGGTCGGCGGCGAGCGCCTTCAGCGAGAGCGTGATCTTCTTCGTGGGGCCGCCGGGCCGCGCGGGCTCGACGTCCTTCACCTCGAGGACCTGCACCTCGACGGTGTCGCCGGCCTTCAGCGCGTCGTTGATCTGCACGCTGCGGTCATGGCCGATCTCGGAGCGCGGGATGAGCCCCTCGATGCCGCCGAGATCGACGAACGCGCCGAAGTCACGGATGCCGGTGACGGTACCGCTGAGGACCGCGCCGGGGATGATGTCGCTGAGCGCGCGGTTCGCGGACTCGCTCGCCTCGCGCTGCAGGAGGCCACGACGCGAGAGGACGACGTTCTTGCCGCCGTCCTTGATGTCGGTGACGAGGAACTTGAGCGTCTGACCGATGAGGGCCTTCGCGTCCTCCTCTTCGATGCGCCGCGAATCGACCTGCGACATCGGACAGAACGCGCGGGTGCCCGCGAGCTCGACCTCGAGGCCGCCCTTGTTGATGCCGGTGACCTTGCCGTCGACGCCGAGGCCCGCGGCCTTCGCGGTCTCGAGCGCGGCGATGCTGCCCGGCTTCCCGAGCGAGCGGCCGAGCCGGAGGATGCCTTCGTCCTCGTTGACCTCGACGACGTGGGCGTTCAGCTTGTCGCCGACCTTGACGGTCATGGTGCCGTCGTCCTCGCGCAGCTCGGCGGCCTCGAGGAAGGCCTGCACCTTGCCGTCGACGATCTCGACGAACACGGCGTCACGTCCGACCTGGATGACGATGGCATCGACGCGGTCGCCGATGCGGATCGCCCGCCGCTTGCGCGGCGCGACGGGCTGCTGCTCGAACATGGCGGCGAACGAATCTTCTTTTTCGGGGCTCATGCGGGGGTGCCCTCTCTAGCACGTCCCGCAGCCGGCACGGACCGTGCCCCTACACTGTGCGTGCAGCAGCGCCCCCGCACC
>JAYTHX010000380.1:0-11146 GCA_043732195.1 Polyangiaceae bacterium | reverse complement strand
GGCGTTGCGCCGCTCGCGCTGTACGGCGAGGGCAAGGCGCTGGCGCGCATGGAGTGGGTGCCGCTCGAGGACACCCTCGGCGACGACGACGGCGACGCCCTCGACTACTGAGCCCGCTGTGATCGAGATGTGAATTGACCGGGTCGTCCGCGGCAACAAACATCGGCCTGTCGTCATGATTGAAGGCTCCGCTCACACTGCTCACGCTGCGCTCGAGGCGAGCGAGGAGCGGCTGCGGCTGGCGACGGAGGCGGCGGGCCTCGGCATCTGGGTCTGGACCCTCACCGACGACAAGGTGACGTGGGAGAACGAGCGCCTCTACGAGATGTTCGGCGTCCCGGCCGGCAGCGAGCCCATCAACGGCGCGCGCTTCCTCGCCGAGGTCGTTCATCCCGACGACCGCGTCCTGTTCGAGCGCGCGTTCGAGGAGACGCTGAAGAGCGGGGCGCGCCTCTACTTCCTCGGCCGCTTCTACCGCGGCACCGGCGAGCTGCGCTGGGCGGAGTTCACGGGGCATCTGCATCGCACGCCCGACGGCACGCCCCTGCGCCTCGTGGGCACCGGGCTCGACGTCACCGACCGTCAGCTCGCGGACGAGCACATCCGCCGAGGCGCGCTCGAGTCCGCGAAGGCGACGGAGGCGAACGCGAAGTTTCGCACCATGTTCGAGCAGGGCACCCAGTTCGCGGGGCTGCTCACGCCCGAGGGCCTCGTGGTGGAGGCGAATCACCTCTGCCTCGACGCGTGCGGGTACCTCCGCGACGACGTGCTGGGCAAGCCGTTCTGGGAGTGCGGCTGGTGGAACCGGTCGACGATGGCGATGGAGCTCGTTCGCGACGCCACGCGGGGCGCCGCGAAGGGCGTGCCGTTTCGCTTCGAGACCAGCTACTTCGTCGCCGATGGCAGCGAGCGCATGGTCGACCTCGTGCTCGCGCCGGTCACGAGCGACGACGGGCGTGTCCTGTTCGTCGCGGCGACTGGCACCGACATCACCGAGCGCAAGCGCGCCGAGCGCGAGCTGCGCGTCACGAACGAGCGGCTCAAGCTGCTCGTCGACAACTCGAAGGACTACGCGGTGGTCATCACCGATCTCGACGGCACCATCCTCGAATGGCAGGGCGCCGCCGAGCGCATCACGGGCTTCGCGCCGGCCGAGGTGGTCGGCCAGCGGGCCGACCTCATCTTCACGCCGGAGGACCGCGCCCGCGCGCAGCCAGCGAAGGAGATGAGCCGGGCCGCCGAGACCGGCCGCGCCGACGACAAGCGCTGGCACCTGCGCAAGGACGGCTCGCGCTTCTTCGCCGACGGCGTGATGACTGCGCTCTACACGGATGACGGCAAGCTCCGAGGCTTCGGCAAGGTGTTCCGCGACGTGACCGCCGAGGAGCTCGCGGCCGAGGCGCTGAAGGCGAGCGCCGAGCGCCTGCGCTTCCTCGACGCGCTCGGCGAGGCCACGCGCGCGGCCTCCGATCCGGCCGAGGTGATGCGCGCGACCACCGAGCTTCTCGGCCGCTATCTCGGGGTGACGCGCTGCGTGTACGCCGACGTCGAGGCCGACAATGATCGCTTCGGCATCCGCGACGACTGGACCGCGCAGGGCGTGGCGAGCTCGGTGGGCACGTACCGCCTCGCCAGCTTCGGACCGCGGGCGACCGGCGATCTCCACGCAGGCCGCACGCTGCTCGTGCGTGACGTCGATGCCGAGCTCGCGCCCGCCGAGGGCGGGGACACGTTCAACTCCATCGGGGTGAAGGCGGTCATCTGCTGCCCGCTCGTGAAGGACGGACGGCTGGTGGCGATGATGGCGGTCCACCAGGCCGAGCCGCGCGCCTGGAGCGGGACCGATGCCGCGCTCGTCGAGGATGTGGTGGAGCGCTCGTGGGCGCACATCGAGCGGGTGCGCGCCAGCGACGAGCTGCGCGCCATGGACCGCCGCAAGGACGAGTTCCTGGCCACGCTCGCGCACGAGCTGCGCAACCCGCTCGCGCCCATCCGCACGGGCCTCCAGGTCCTCAAGCTCGCCCCCTCGGGGCCCGGCGCCGAGCGCGCGCGCGAGATGATGGACCGCCAGCTGGCCCACATGGTTCGCCTCATCGACGACCTGATGGACATCTCGCGGATCAGCCGTGGGAAGCTGGAGCTGCGGCGCGAGTCGATCGCGCTGCGGGCGGTGCTGGAGAACGCGATCGAGGCCAGCCGCCCGCTCATCGAGGCGATGGGGCACGAGCTCGTCGTGGCCTTGCCCGAATGCGCGGTCACGACCATGGGCGACCTCACGCGGCTCGCGCAGGTGGTCAGCAACCTGCTCGACAACTCCGCGAAGTACACGCCGCGCGGCGGCCGCATCGAGCTCTCGACCGAGGTGACCTCGGGCAGCGTGCGGATCCGCGTGATCGACAACGGCACGGGCATCGCCGCCGAGGTCTTGCCGCAGGTCTTCGACCTCTTCTCGCAGGCCAACCGCACGCTCAATCGCGCGCGTGGCGGACTCGGGATCGGGCTCTCGCTCGCGCGCCGGCTCACCGAGCTGCACGGCGGGGCGGTGACGGGCGCGAGCGCCGGCGCCGGTCAGGGCAGCACGTTCACGGTGTCCCTGCCGATCGAGGATTGCTCGAGCGCCCAGCCGGTCGCCGCCGCACCCGCCCCGCCGCCGCCGCCCGCAGGCCGGCGCATCCTCGTGGTCGACGACAACGTCGACGGCGCCGAGATGCTCGCCACGATGCTGGAGCTCGGCGGCCACGAGACGCGCGTCGCGCACGACGGGCCCGAGGCGCTCGCCGTGGCGCGCGAGCTCCGGCCCGAGATGGTGTTCCTCGATCTCGGGCTACCCGGGATGGACGGCTACGAGGTAGCGCGCCAGCTGCGCGCCGACGTCGAGCTCAAGGGCGCGGTCCTCGTGGCGCTCACGGGCTGGGGCAGCGCCGACGACAAGCGGCGCACGAAGGAGGCCGGGTTCGATCGGCACCTCACGAAGCCCGTCGCCACCGCGCTCGTCGATCAGCTGATCGCCGAGCTCAGTGAACGAGCCGCGACGGCGCGTTCTTGAGCCGCGCCACCTCGTCTCCTGGAGCCGGATACAGCAGCACATACGTGTACCATTCACCGATCCGGTCGACGGCCTCGACGCTCCCGTCCGTGGCGACGTCGAAGGGCAGCGCGCCGAGGCCCGTCTCCTCGATGGCAGCAGGCTCGGGATCGCTACGAAGCTTTGCATCAGACGGCACATCATACGGCCCTGAGCTTGATGAGCGCGATGACGGGCGCCACTCCGAGCCGCATCGGCGGGCCAGTCGTGCCGAGACCGGGATGAACGTAGAGCGTGGAGTCGCCCTCCTCGTAGATCCCGATGTGGTAGCGATGCGCGAGCTTCGAGGCGTTGATGAGGCGGCCCAGGAAGGGCACGGCGATCTGTCCGCCGTGCGTGTGCCCGCTGAGCACCACCTCGACGTTGCGCTTCACGGCATGCGGGAAGCGATCGGGGTCGTGCGCGAGGAGCACGGTCGGGACACCCTCGGGCCGCGCCGCGAGCGAGGCGTCGAGGTTCGCGCGCTTCGTCCACGTGTCATCCATGCCGGCGAGGTAGAGGCGCCCGCCGTTGCGTTCGAGGACCACGCCCTGGTTGCGCAGCACGTGCGCGCCGCGGCCGCGCAGCAGCGAGACGAGCGGCTCGCCCTCGCCGAAGTAGTCGTGGTTGCCCATGATCACGTACGTGCCGTCCTTCGCGCGGAGCTCACCGACCAGCTGGGCGATGTCCTCGTGGAACGCGACGCCGCTCGTGACCATGTCACCGGTGACGACGACGAGATCGGCGTGGGCGGCATTCGCCGCCGTCACCCACCGCTGACCCCACCACAGCGGCGTGAACGCACCGATGTGCAAGTCCGAGAGCTGAGCGATGGTGTACCCATCGAGCTCGGGGCTCAGGCCCCGCACCGGGATCTCGATCTTGCGCGTGACGAAGAACCAGCGCCGTGCCGTGCAGCCGTAGCCGCAGACCACGAGCCCGGTCGCGTACGTCCACATGAAGAAGCCCGGCGAGGGGCCGATGGGGACCCCGCGAATCGCGTCGATGATCGGCTCGACCAGCAGGTACACGATCGACGGCACGAGGCAGTAGACGCACGTGCACCAATGCCAGAAGTAGGGGAGATCGACAAGCCAGGTCTGCGGCCAGGGCCGGTGCCAGTCCTCGCCTTGGTGGTCCGCCCGCGCGCCGAAGAGGTACACGCCGAGGACGCCGAGCACCGTGCCGGCGACCCACGCCACGGCCGCGGTGAGCCCGCAGCGCCGCAGCGCCTCGGCCGCTGCCACAACGAACGGCAGGTGCACGGCGATGGTGATGCCGAGCAGGATGCGCCGGAACTTCGACATGCTCGTAGCAGCTCGTACTACGCGATCCGTCCCTCGACCACCGCGCCGTCGTCGCCGATCGCGCGAACCGAGCGTGCCGAAGCCCAGACGGCGATCATGCTCGAGCTCACGCCGATGTCGCCGCTCATCCGGACCCATGCCGAGGAGGTCTGCGTGGCGAGCATCGAGCGGCGCATCAGGCGCGCCTGCGCGGAACCGGCCCAGGCCTGGCCGTCCTCGGTGGTGGCGAGCGAGAGGAGATCGCGGGTGGTCTGCACCGCCTCGAGCTGAGCCTCGAGCTTGGCGTTGAGCGACAGCGCGTGGCCGCCGATGCCGACCGTCACCGCGCCGCCGTTGGGCAGCGGCGAGATGGCCGCGAGGTGACCGCCGCAGATCGACCCGACGTGCTCGACGATGCCGAGCTCGATGCGCTCGATGGCGCCCCAGTCGCCGCACGCGACGAGCGTGCCCGAGGCGAGCCGCGTGACGCCGCGGAGACGGGTGCTGTTGATGGCGTCGGAGACCAGCGTGATGCGATCGCCGGAGAACTGCGCGACGACGCCCGCGGTGGTCCCGGGGACGTTGCGCGCGGCGCCGCCGCGCCCGAGAGCGCGATACGGACGCTCGCCGACGAGCGTGGTGGTGCCGGAGGCGTCGGCGTAGGCTCCCAGGAAGGTGATCTCCGCGTCCGGCACGCGCCACAGGTTCGCGACGCCGTTCTGCGCGACGCGCGCCACGAGGCCGTTGTCACCGAAGAGCAGCAGGCTGCCGTCGGGAAGCCAGCGGACGCCGCGCGCCGCGGCGCGCGGGACGTGAGCGGGCAGCGACACGTGCGTCCATGCGCCGCGCTCCCAGCGCATGAGGCCGCTCGACGAGATCGCCACCGCGGCATCCCCGGTGGGCCGGAACACGACCCCGCGGATCGACTGCGGCGCGAGCGCATGAGTGAGGATGCTCCACGTCCACGCGGCGGGGCTCGCGGCCCGCTGCTCGGACACGCGGTCCGGTGAGGGCGGGAACTGCGTGGGCTGCATGAGGACCGCTGCCGGATTCGACTCGCGGCTCACGGCCGGCATCGCGATCGCGGCGCCCGCTGACCGCACCTGCACGCCCGAGCCTCCGGGCCGCGCGTGCGCGCCGCCCGCGGCCGCGAGCGGGCCCTTGCCGTCGTTCTGGACGCGCGCGGTGGTGTCGAAGCCGGAGACCTTGCTCTGCGGCGGCGCCGGCGGCTTGTCCTCCGAGGCCGCCTTCAGCGAAGGCTCGATCGCCTTCCACAGCTCCATCACCGACTCGTGGCGAGCGTTGGGATCGGCGGCGAGCGCGCGCGTGAGCTCGCGATCGAGGGCCTCGACGAGCGGGGTCGAGCTCTCGAGCTCCGGCGCCAGGGAGTTGCGCACCTTCATCAGCGAGGGGCGCGGCCCGTTGAGGATGCGCGTGACGATGAGCAGCGGGTTCTCGCCCTCGTTGAAGGGAAACGCCGGCTTGCCGCTCAGCATCTCGAACACGACGGCGGCGAGCGAGAAGACGTCGGTGCGGGGCGAGACGCGCTGGTTGCCCTGCTCGTACTGCTCGGGCGGCGCGTATCCGAGCGACGCGCCGGCGAGCGCGGCGGTGCGCTGGAGGTTCATCTCCACGAGCTTCACGAGACCGAAGTCGGTGACCTTCGCGATCTCGGTCCCGGCCTCGGTGGCGAGCAGGATGTTCGACGGCTTGAGATCGCGGTGCACGACCTTCTGGGCGTGCACGACGTCGAGCGCCTGCGATATCTGCCGGACGAGCCGGCGCGTGCGCTCGGCGGGGAGACCGCGGCCCTTCTGATCGGCGAGCACCTGCTCGAGCGTGGTGCCGTCGACGTACTCGAGCACGGTGAAGGCGAGCGTGAGCGGCTCCGCCCCGTAGGGCGAGGGCACCTGGGCGACCGCGTGGTCGTAGAAGCGCACGATGTAGGGGTTCGGGCGGCCCTGCGTGGAGAGCATGCGGAGCACCTCGGCCTCGCGCTGGAAGCGCCGCATGGCCTCGGTGGCGACGATGTCCGGTCGCAGCACCTTCACGATGACGACGTGGCCCGAGGGGTCGTCCCAGTTCGCGCGGAACACCCAGCCTTGACCGCCTTCGCCGATGCACTCGCGAAGGTGGTACGAGATGTCGCCCGATCCTTTGAGCACGCGTCCCGCGAGCGAGTCGCGCAGCGGAACGAGCCGGGGATCCTGGACCGTGCTCACGAGGGTCAGGCTACAGGCTTTACGACGTACGCTCTAGGGTCACGTCAGCGGCCCGCATCCGCGCGTGACGGGATGGTCTCGTCGGCAGATTTCTGCGGCGGGAGGCGGCGCGGGCCGGGCGGCGCGGCGGCGTTCTGACGCGCTCGCAGCTTCAGGACCCGGTCGAGCGTGGCGGCGAGGGCCTCGCTCTGCGCCGAGGCGGTGGCGCGGAGGCGCGCGCCGTCCTGCTTGACGTCGAAGGAGTCGAAGATCGGCCCGAACCCGATCATGCGCATTCCCAGGTCGCTGGACCACTCCGCGCGCTTCTTGTCGACGAGCTTCTTGACCGCCTCGCACGCCTCCGGGCTGTCGCAGACGAGCTCCACGGAGGCGTCGACGTTCGAGCTGCCGGTCGCGACGGCGATGCCCACCGCCGCGACGCCCAGCACGCCGGCCATGGCGGCGTTCGAGAGGTCGGGGCCGCCGAGCTCGGCGCCCATCTCGCCCCGCAGGCGCTCGCGGAGCGCGCGGGGAAGGATGGCGGTGACCATCGCCGTCGGCGTGCGGAAGCCGTCCTTGCTGGTGAGCGCCTCGCGGAGCGCCACGTGCTCCTGCGCCTCGCGGAGGTTCGGCTTCAGGTGATCGGCGGCGCCGAGCATGGCATCGAACCAGGTGCCCTTGCCGACGACGAGGAGGCCGCCTCTGCCGTACGCGAGGCGCGAGCCGCCGGCGCTGATCGACCTGTCCTCGAGGACCACGAACGTTCCGACCTCGTGGGTCTCGGCGTGCCCGCCGCGTTTCTCGGCGAGGGCCTTCGTGCAGCGCTCCAGCTCGTCGCGCGTGACCTCGACGCGCGCCACGACGCCGAACTCGCCGCGCTCGCCCTCCTCGGGGACGGCGATCGCGACCTTCTGGATGCGGCTCACGGGATCGAAGCCGCACGCCTCCTGGAGCGCGCCCACGCCGAGCGCGCGGCGCATCGGATCGCCGGGCGAGGTGTCCTTGCCGACCGCCACGTCGAAGAGCGGCGAGCGCCGGAGCTCCGCGAAGTCGATGGTGGCGGCGATGAACGAGGCCCGGGGGATGGCCTCGTAGGGATCGCTCACGCCGCTGCGCCCGATGCCGGAGAAGCCGCCGAAGACCCCGAACGCGGCGAGGCCGCCGAAGATCGCGATCATCGCGACCCGGGTGGTGCTCGACCGGGACTCTTTTTCTGCCACGGCGGCAGTGTAACGCGGATCAGGTGCCGCCGTCGGCGCGGCGCTGCGGCGCGAGGACGTCCGGGAGCTCCGGCTCGACGCGCCACGCCGGGCCCTCGCGCGTGCAGTGCACGGTGGCGTGCTCCTCGGGCCCCTCGCCGCGCACCTCGACGAACGCGTCATCCCCCTCGACCTTCGTGGTCATGACCTTCGGCCGAAATTTCAGGCCGAAGCGGCCCTCGGCGAGCATCTCGAACGGCTCGTAGCGGCGGCCCTGACCCTTGCTCGCGCGGTCGGCGCGCTCCTTGAGGTTGGCGCGCGCGTGCGTGCCGAGAAGCGTGTAAGCATCACGCATCGCGCGCGGATCTTCGGCGCCGGTCTCCATCTTCTCCACGAAGAGGCGCACCGCGCCCTCGGGTGTCGCGTCGGGGGCCGCGCGACTGCAGCCGCTCACGAGGACGAGCGCGACGAGCGCGCCGACGACGCGGAGGATCACGTCGCCAGGCTTCCGAGCCCCATCGCCGCGCGCACTTCCTTCATCGTCTGCTCGGCGATGCGGCGGGCCTTGGCCGCGCCGTCGCCGAGGGCCTGCCGCACCTGGTCGATGGAGAGCTGCTCGCGCTTGGTGCGCAGCGGCGTGAGCTCCTTCTGGAAGTTGTCGAAGAGCACCTGCTTGCACGCGACGCAACCCCACTTCGCTTGCGTGCAGTTTACAAATACCTCGTCCTGCGTCTCCTGCGGGGAGAGCGCCTTGTGCATCGTGAAGATGTTGCAGATCTCCGGGCGCCCGGGATCGCTGAGCGTCAAACGCTGCGGATCGGTGTAGGCCTTCTTCAGCTTGTCCCAGAACGGCTTCGGATCCTCGAAGAGGCCGATGGTGTTGTCCTTCGACTTCGACATCTTCGACTCGCCGTCGAGCCCCATGATCCGCGGCGTGGCGGAGAGGCGCGGCTTCGGCTCGCGGAAGATGTCCTTCTTGTTCGGGCCGGGGAAGCGATGGTTGAAGCGGCGCGCCGTCTCGCGCGCGAGCTCGAGGTGCTGGACCTGGTCCTCGCCGACGGGCACGACCGTCGCCTTGTAGAGCAGGATGTCCGCGCTCATGAGCACCGGGTAGGTGAAGAGGCCGGTGGAGACGAACTCCTTGCCCTCGCCCTTGTCCTTGAACTGCGTCATGCGATGCAGGTCGCCCATGGGCGTGACCGAGGCGAGGTACCAGGCAAGCTCGGTGTGCTCGCGCACGTCGCTCTGGACGAACAGCGTGGTCTTCTCGGGATCGATCCCGCACGCGATGAGGTCGAGCGCGAGCTCGTCGATGTTCTTGCGCAGCGCCTTCGGGTCGTAGGGCGTGGTGATGGCGTGGGCGTCGACGATGCAGAACATCGTCTCGTCGTAGCCGGCCTCGACCTGCTGTCGCCACGTGCGCACCGCCCCCAGGTAGTTACCGATGTGGAAGCCGCCGGTCGGCTGGATGCCCGAGAACACGCGGGCGGGCCGCGGCGCGGGCTTCATGTCGTCGAGCGTCGTGGCGAGGGGGCTCTTCTGGGTCACGCGAGCAGTCTAGTACGGCGCGCTCCGCTCGCGAATGGTCACAAACTGGCGCTTGCTCGATCCGAATTTCTACGATCCGATCCGTGAAGCAAGACCCCGTGTCCGTCGGTCTGTCGTGGCAGGGGAAAGACCTGGCGTTCCGGGCCCGTCCGGGGGCTGCGCCGTGCTCCGTCCGCGAGGCCGAGCAGGGCCGCGGAAAGCTCGTCCAGGGCGACAACCGCCAGGCGCTGAGCGAGCTGGCGGGCGAGCTGCGCGAGCAGGTCACGCTCGCCTACCTGGACCCGCCGTTCCTGACGGGGCGCGCGCACGAGGCGATCGTGAAGGATCCCGCGGTCCGCGCGAAGGATCGCGGCGGCCCGCTGAAGGCGCGCCCGAGGACGTTCGCGTTCGACGACTGCTGGTCGTCGCGCGCCGAGTACCTCGCGTCGATCGGGCAGCGGCTCGTCCTGATCCGCGATCTCCTCGCGCCGCACGGCTCGGTGGTGCTGCACGTCGACCCGAAGACGAGCCACTACCTCAAGGTGCTGGGCGACGAGATCTTCGGCGAGGAGGCCTTCGCCAGCGAGATCATCTGGCGCTACCGGCGCTGGCCGAGCAAGACGCCGAACTTCCAGCGCGTCCACGACGTGCTCCTGCGCTGGCGCAAGGACCCGAAGGTCAAGCCGCGCTTCAACGTGCCGTACGAGCCGCTCGCCGCCTCGACGCTCGCGACGTGGGGCACGAACAAACAGCGCGCGGTGATCGAGAAGGACGGGCGCCGCGCGCGCTCCTCGACCACCGAGGAGGCCTCGAAGGGCGTGCCGATGGGGGACGTCTGGGAGATCGGCGTCATCGCGCCCATCGCGCGCGAGCGCACCGGCTACCCGACCCAGAAGCCCGAGGCGCTGCTCGAGCGCCTCGTGCTCGCGCTCACCGATCCCGGTGACCTCGTGCTCGATCCCTACGCCGGTAGCGGCACCACGCTCGCGGTGGCGGCACGCCTCGGCCGGACGTTCGTGGGCATCGACCAGAGCGACGTGGCGCTCGAGATCACGAAGAATCGCCTGGAAATCAGCGGCATCCGCTTCGTGGAGCCGCTCGCTGCCGAGGCAAGATCCGCGTGAGGCTGCTTGCCCTAGTCGTGTCCCGCCGCGTACGCTCCGCTACCTTCCGGCACTCCCGATGAACCCGAACGCCTCAACGATCAAGCTCCTCGCGGTCCTGCTGGCCGCCTTTGCCGCCGTGGCCGGTTACGCGCTCAAGCCGGATGTGGCCTGGCTCGCGTCCGGCGTTCTCGCGGTCCTCGCGGTGGGCGCGGCGCTCATGGCGGGCGGCGCTCCGCAGCAGGACCTCGGCGCGGTGATCGACGGCGTGCGGCGCGCGCGGCGCGGGGACCGCCCCAGCACACCGAGCGGCGCCACCGCCGACGTGGCGCGGCTCTTCGAGGAGCTCGGGCGCATCGCCGAGGACGAGGAGAAGCGCGGCCGCACCCAGAAGGAAGCGCAGGAGGATCTCGAGGGCCTCTCCAAGAAGCTCCAGGAAGGCATCGGCCTCCAGCTCTCCGCGGCCAAGGAGACCTCGTCGCTCATCACCGAGATCGCCGGCGCGATGCGGGACTTCGCGCACAGTGTCGAGGTGCTCACCGTGAACGCGGAGGAGTCGAGCTCCTCGATCCTCGAGATGACGGCGACGAGCTCGGAGGTCGCCGACAACCTCGGCGAGCTCGCGAACAGCGTCCGCGAGACGGTCGGCTCCATCGAGGAGATGGCCTACTCGATCAAGGAGGTCGCCAAGAACGTCGACGCGCTCTCGCTCACCGCCGAGGAGACGAGCTCCTCGATGAACGAGATGGACGTCTCGATCGACCAG
>JAYTHX010000379.1:0-11150 GCA_043732195.1 Polyangiaceae bacterium | reverse complement strand
AGAACAAGACGAACCTCATGCCGCCGATCATCGAGTCGGCGAAGGCCTACGCGACGCAGCAGGAGATCTGCGACGTGCTGCGCGAGGTCTTCGGGACGTACACCGACCCCGCCGAGTTCTGAGCGGGCGGCGGATGGCGCAGCTCGGAGGAAGCGGCACGCGCCGGCCCTACACCGTTGCCTACGAGCCGCCCGAGACGGTCCACGATCCGCGGCCGCGGGTGCTCCTCTGGTACCGCGCGTACGCGGCGCTCATGCTGCTTGCGTCGCTCGTGCTGCTCGCGTTTGCCGCCTTCGTCGGCTGGGCGCAGACGGATCCGCAGGTCGCGATGTTGCCCGGGTCCGCCGACGCGCAGACGACCGCGATCGTGATGGTCCTGCTCAGCGTCACCGCGGTCGGGCTCTACGCCATCGCCACGTTCATGCCGATGAAGCCGTGGGCCTGGACGCTCGGCCTCGTCGTGATCGCGCTGGGGCTGCCCGGGCTCACGATCGTCTTCTGCCTGCCGATGTTCCTCGCGTGGACGAAGCCTGCGGTGAAGGCGGCGTTCTGTCGGTTGTGAGCGAGCTCCACGGCAGCATCACGGCGTCGGCCGCGCGCGCATTCGTCACGCCGAGCGCCTTCCACACCCCTGCGACGAGAAGGCCTGCGCCGCGTGCAACGCGAGCGCGGGCTGCAAGGAGGTCGACGCGTGCCTCGCCTCGCAGCGCGCGCCGCTCGACAGGTGACGCCCGTGCGCTACTTCGAGCGCAGCATCCAGTGGCCCTTCGCGTCGTAGCGCACGACCAACTCACCGCCGCACGGGAGCTCGACGGCCTGCTTCGTCGCTCCGGCCACCATCTGTAGCGCGTGCGCGCCGCACCGCACGGCGACGTTCAGCGGCGTCGTGCCGACCATCACCCCGTCGACGAAGACGTCGCGATCGGGCGGCGCTCCGTCACTACGCAGCATCGTCGTGAGCTGGAGATCGTCCTCGGTGGCCGCGGGCGGCACGACCGGAGGCGGCGGCTCGTTCGGCGAAGGTGGAGGAGCCGACGCGGGGGCGGTCAGCGCGGCGCGCCCCATCTCTTGCGCCGAGGCGCCCGGTGAATGCTCCAGCACGAAGACCACCGCCGCGACCATGAGCGCCGCCGCGACGCTCGCGAGCGAGCGCCGACCGCGAGGCCCGCCCTCCGCCGCTTCACGTCCGGCTCCGCCTTGCGGCTCGTCGCCTGCACGAGGCGCGACAGCTCGTGCGTCTTCGCGATCGGGTCGTACTGCACGACCTTCTCGCGCGGCGCCGCCGGCGGCACGCTGCGCACCGCGGCGGAGCGGAGGTAGTCGATCATCGAGCCGTCGCGGGCGTTCGCGCGCTCCTCGACCTCCGGCGCCTGCGCGCCGATCACCATCGCGAGCGGCGTCGCACGATTCACGCGAGCGAGGCGAGGCTCCGAAGGCGGAGCGCCGAGGCGCACCGACGCCGGCACGTCCGCGAAGCTGCCCGGACGGATGCGCACGGGCGTCACCACCGGCTCCGGCGAGGCCTTGCGCCAGGCGAGCTGGAGCGCAGCGACGTCGGCATGCGTCGCGGCGAGCGCCTGCGCGATCGCGCGACGCCCCGTGGCGTCCCCGGCGTCCGCGACGTCGTCGAGGAGTGACTTCAGCGCGCGCGCCACGTGCTGCACGTCCGCTGCGACGCCTTCGCTCGTGGTCGGCGCCAGCGCGTGGAGGTCGAGCAGCGCGATCTCTCCGTTCACGAACACGAAGACGTCCGCGGCGGCGAGCCCCGCCGTCACGTAGCCGAGCGCGTGCACCGAGGCGACGACGCGCGCGAGCGCATCGCCGAGCGTCATCACGCGCGCGAGCGGCAGGCGCTGACCGGCAGCGGTCCGCGCACGCAGCGCTTCGAGTGACTCCCCCTCCGGCGGCTCGAGGACGAGGTACGGCAGGCCGTCGCGCGTCGTCCCGTCGTCACGGACGAGGAGCGGCGAGCCGATCGTGTTGGCGATGCTCGCCTCGCGCGCGATCGCTTCGCTGTCCTTCTTCGCGAACGGCAGCTTCAGCCACGCGGTCGAGCCGTTGCGGTGGGTCGCGAGATGAATCGTCGCGTTGGGCGCCCGGTGGACGCGGCGCTCCAGGCGGTACTGCTGGGGGTTCCCGCGACGATGCGTGGGAGGCGGGCGCGCCTTTCGGCACACGCGCCGAGTCAAGCGTCCGAGATGCGCGCCGCGATGTCCTCGCCCTGCTTTATCGCGTCCGGGATCCCGGTCCCGATGAAACCGTTGCCACCCACATGAAGGCCGGGATGGCTCGCGGTCCGCTCCAGGAGGCGACGCATGCGCCCGAGATGGCCGACCGTGGGCTGCGGGCTCGCGCCGTCGAAGCGGAACACCTTCGAGAAGGTGGGCGCGCGCTCGATGCCGATGAGATCGCGCAGCTGCTCGCGGGCCACGCGCACCAGCCCCTCGTCGTTGCGCTTCAGATAGTGCTCCGCGCCGGCGCCGCCGATGATGACGCGCAGCAGCGCTTGCCCGGCGGGCGCGCGGTGGTCCCACTTGCTCGACACGAACGTGCACGCCACGATCGGCCGGTTCTCGCTCCGCGGGACGAGGAAGCCCACCGCATCGAGCGGGTGACGGATGTCATACTTGCGGTACGCGAGGAACACCGTCGCCGTCGACACGTAGGCCACGTCTCCGAGGAGGCCAGACAGCGTGGGGTCGAGCTCCTCGACGAGGCTACAGGAGCGGTTTGCGGGCATCGTGAGCGCGACGTGGTCGGCGTGCAGCGTCCCCCTCGCCGTCTCCACCGCCCAGCGCCCGCGCGGATCGCCGGCGGGCAAGCGGGCGACTTTCTTTGCTGTGGTGCCGGGCGAGAGCTCTGCGTCGCGCAAGCGATGCGCGACGTACGTGACGAGGTCACCGATGCCGCGCTTCAGCGAGAGGAACGTGCTGCCCTCGTGCTCGCCGTTCGGGCCGGCCTCCTTGCGAGCCTTGCCCAGCGCGCGCATCGCCAGCATCAGCGAGCCGTACTTCGCCTCGGCCTCGACGAGCTGGGGCACGCACGCCCGCACCGACAGCGACTCGGGCACGCCGGCGAAGATGCCGCCGAGCAATGGGCCGGCGATGCGGTCGGAGATGTCGGACCCGAGCCGGCGCGTGACGAAGGCGCCGATGCTCTCGTCCTCGTCGCCGGCGAACACCTTCCGCGGGACCAGCGGCTCGAGCAGCGCGCGCAGCTTCGTGTCGAGCCCGAACAGCTCGGTGTCGGCGAAGGGCCGCCACTCCGTGGGGATGCCGAGCACGAGGCCTTCGGGCATCGCGTGGAGCTGCTTCTTCCAGACGATGTAGACCTTGCGCGTGTCGGGCCGCGTGCCGATCAGCTCGTCTCCCAGGCCCACGGCCCTGGCGAGCGTCGTCGCGTGCGGCTTCGTGGCCACCCAGGAGTCGGGGCCGCCGTCGATGGTGAAGCCGTTGTGGCTCAGCGTGACGAGGTTGCCGCCGAACCGGGAGGCGGCCTCGACGATGGTCACCGAGCAGGGCTCACGCGACTTCTCGAGCGCATGCGCGGTCGCGAGGCCCGTGATTCCGCCGCCGACGATGACGACCCGCTTCATGTCCCCCCGGTTGCCCCTTCGTTGCGCAGGCTGTCGACGGTCGCGGCGAGCGTGTCGACCCTCATCAGCGCGCCGACGTGCGGTGCACGTAGTCGATGACGGCCTCCACGTTCTCCATCGGCGTCTCCGGGAGGATGCCGTGACCGAGATTGAAGATGTGGCCGACCTTGTTGTCGACCTCGTCGAGGATGCGCTTCGAGGCCTGCTCGGCGAGCTCGCGCGTGGCGAGGAGGATGGTCGGGTCGAGGTTGCCCTGGACGGCGCGGTCGGCGCCGACCTTCTTCCAGCCCTCGTTCATCGGCGTGCGCCAGTCGAGGCCGATCACGGACCCGCCCGCCTCGCGCATCGCCTCGAGCAGGTGGAGCGTCCCCGTCCCGAAATGAATGACCGGGACGCCGCGCTTCTCGATGTCCTTCAGGATGTGCACCACGTGCGGCATCACGTAGGTCCGGTAGTCCACGGCAGACAGTTGCCCGACCCACGAGTCGAAGAGCTGGACGGCGTCGACACCGGCGTCGATCTGCTTGTGCAGGAAGCGCCGGACCACCTCGGCGAGCTTGTGCATGAGCGCGCCGAACGTCTCGGGCTCCGCGTACATGAAGCGCTTCGCCTTGGCGAACGCCGTGCTCTTGCCTCCCTCCACCAGGTAGCTCGCGAGCGTGAAGGGCGCGCCCGCGAAGCCGATGAGCGGGACCTTGAGCTCCTTCTTGAGGAGCTTGATGGCCTCGAGGCAGTAGCCCAGACCCTCCTCGATCTCGAAGTCGTGCAGCTTGTCGACGTCCGCCTTGGTGGCGATGGGCGAGAAGATGACGGGGCCTTCGCCCTTCTGGAAGTCGAAGGGCGCGCCCATCGGCTCGAGCGGCAGGAGGATGTCCGCGAAGAGGATCGCGGCATCCATGCCGAACTTGAGGGGTTGGAGCGTGACCTCGAGGGCGAGCTCCGGGGTCTTGCAGACCTCGAGCATCGTGTGCTTCGCGCGGAGGGCGCGATACTCGGGCATGTAGCGGCCCGCCTGCCGCATCATCCAGACGGGCGTGCAGTCCACGGGCTCGCGGCGACAGGCGCGAAGAAACCGGTCGTTCATCGCGCCCAGCGTAACCCACTTCGAGGGCTAGGTGCTCACTTGGGAACCACCACGTCGACCGTGCATTTCGAGCTGCAGCCGTCGCCGTCGACGAGATTGCCGTCGTCGCATTGCTCGCCCTGGGCGGCCTGGACGGTGCCGTCGCCGCAGCGCGGGCCGAGCACGCAGCCCGCAGCGCACTTGCCGTAGCCGCCGGTGTTCAGGCCGTCGTCGCAGGCCTCGTTCTTCGTCTTGATGCCGTCGCCGCAGATCGGCGCGCACGACGTCTTCGCCTTCTCGAAGCCGCGCAGCGTCAGCTTGTAGTTGCTGCCGTTCGTGTGGCGCTCGGCCTGGAAGAGATCGAGCTCGTACATGCCGCCCTTGGTGAGGCCGAACGTCGCCGCCATCGCGGCGTCGAGGGTCACGCTGCCGGCGGTGGGCGGGTGGAGGCCGCCGAGATCGACGGCGAGCTTGCCGTTCACGAAGACCCAGACGTCGTCGTCACCGCGGAAGTCGAGGACCTCGCCGCCCTGGAACGTGAAGTAGTAGCGGAGCTCCGAGGTGAAGCTGAAGTTGTGGCTCTGGCCCGCGGTGTTGCCCCAGCCGAGGTTGTCGATGTTGAAGAACGAGGAGCTGTCGTAGACGTACGAGTCGTCGGGCTGCTTTGCGAGCGACAGCGACTGGTTGAAGATCGTCTTCTCGAGCGGGTTCTCCGTCCACCACTGCGCGAATGCGGCCGCACTGGTGAGCTGCTGGCCGAACGCGCCGCTGCCGGTCGTGGAGAGGAACTCGGGGAAGCCGGTCGCGCCGAGCACCGGCTTCACGAGCCCGGTCGTGGCGGCGTTGCCGCCGTACGTCTCGAAATCGGGGTGCCCGCCGGCGATGCTCGCGACCTGGAAATCGCGGTAGACGATGGGGATGTCGATCGAGGCCGGCAGGCCGGACGTCACGACCGAGCACGCGAACCCGGGCTCCAGCGTGCACGTCGCGCTGCAGCCGTCGCCGCTGCGGCCGTTGCCGTCGTCGCACGCCTCGCCGGGAAACTTCACGCCGTCGCCGCACACCGCGGAACAGGCGCCGCCCGCGCACTTCGGCTCGACCGCACAGCTCGGCGAGCAACCGTCGTACGGACGGAGGTTGCCGTCGTCGCACTGCTCGGAGCCCTCCTTCTTGCCGTCGCCGCAGGTCGTGGCCGTGCAGGGCTTGCCCGGCGCGCCGCACTGGAAGCCTCTCTCGAGCACGCAGATCGCGCTGCAGCCGTCGGCGTCGGTCGTGTTGCCGTCGTCGCAGTCCTCGTTGCCGGCGACGATGCCGTCGCCGCACGCCGCCGCGACGCACGAGGCGCCGACGTTGTCGCATTTCCATCCGGGCTCGATGGTGCACTTCGCGCTGCAGCCATCGCCGCCGGCACCGTTGCCGTCGTCGCACGTCTCGCCGCTCTCCTTCACGGAGTTGCCGCAGCCGGGCTTCGAGGTGCCGCCCTCGGGGCTGGGCGGCGTCGGGTTCGACGGTCCGAACTGGTTGCTCTCGTCGGGGGGGACGATCGCGTTGTCGAGCTTCTTGTCTCCGCCGAAGTCGCTGTCACCTCCATCGCCGCCGCCGCATCCGTACGCCGCGAGCAGACCGAGAGCCGAGAGCACGAAGAGAGAGCCACGACGACGCATCGACATTCGCATTGCCTCCACATGGCCACTTCGATCGCTCGACATCGCAGAATCACGCAAAGGACGAAGAAGGGTCACTGTGGAGCAGCAGACCCCTTTCCCGAAAGTCTCGCAAGGGCGCCGTGACTCGTCATGCGAGAACGCAGCGCCATTCACGCACCTCAGCACCTCAGCACCTCAGCGCGTCAGCGCGTCAGCGCGTCAGCGCGTCAGCGCGTCAGCGCGTCGTGAGCGCGGACGTGGTGAACGCCACGCCACCGCGCGCATCACGAAGCACGATCCAGAGCTGCGTCACGCGTGCGTCATCGGGCGCCGCCCACGTGTTGTCCGTGAACGTTTCGGCCTCTTCTGCCGCGCGTCCCGTGCGATCGCGATCGAAGCTGCCGGCGGTGGTGAACCACGAGACGCGCAAGCTCTCCCGGCGCGTCACGACCGCCGCGCTCGCGACGTCGAAGAGCGCGAACGTCTCGGCGTCCTCGGGGTTCCAGCTCGCGCGAAAAACCACATGTGCGCCGCGCGGCACCTGGTCGAGCGCGAGCGGCGCGGCGTTGCCTTCGAGGTGTGCCTCGATCGGCCGCAGTGCCGGATTCACGTTCGACGTGTATCGCGCACGGAATGCCACCACCGCGTCGGCCGGCGCATTCGGGAGATTGCAGCCGAGCCGCGCGAAGCCGAACGCGGTGAGCGGCTCGGCCCCCGCCACCGCGGCGACGCGAGCGCGCAGGGGGAGGAAAAAACCACCGGTCACATCGGCGTCGCGCGGGCGGACGTCGGCGCTCTGCGTCTCGGGACCGAAGTCGAAGCAGCCCGTGAGCGGCAGCACCGCGCTCACGCCGCCCGGCGCTTCGCCGATCGGCGACACCCCCGCGCCGAGGCACGCCGCGCTCACCGACCCGTTCTCGGTGAGGAGCTTTGGCGTCGCGCAGAAGGCCCAGCTCGCGGGCGGGCTGGCGATGGTTCCCCCCGGCGACGCCACGAGCAGCGTCGCCGTCACGAGCTCGCCCGGCTTCGCCTCGGGCGGATCGATGCGCACCGCGAGCACCTGCGCGCGGTCGACGAGCGACTCACGCTCCCCGAAATCAGGACGACAAGAGAGCACGAGCATCGTGAACAAGGGCATCGCGGCGGCGAGAAACGACCTCACAGCTCCAGCCTCGCGCCGATCACGGCGATGGTGGGCAGGCCCCGGATGGTGCTGCGCGCGCGGAAGCTCGCCGAGTAGACGATCTCCTCGGCGTTCTCGCGGTTCGTGACGTTCTGCAGGTCGGCGAAGAGGAGGAGGCGCGCCGACTCGCCGAGCGCGAAGGCGCGCTCCACGCGCACGTCGATCTGCCAGAATGCCGGGATGCGCAGCGTGTTCTGCGCGCCGAAGAACGGGTCATAGCGATCGCTCCGCGCGTCGTAGGTGCTGCCGATCACCGGGGTGCGCGGGTTGCCGGAGGCGTAGCGAAACCGAGCCCCGAAGCTCCAGCGTCCGACCTCCTGGCTCGCCACCACCGAGAGCACGTGCGGCTGATCGAAGTCGAAGGCGCGCCAGGAGTCGTCACCGTCGTAGCGGCGCTCGCTCTTCGTGATCGCGTAGGAGATCCAGCCGAAGAAGCCGCTCCACAGCTCTTGCCGCAGCAGCAGCTGAACGCCGTAGCTGCGGCCCTCGCCGTTCTGCGTGAGCGCCCGCGCGAGCAGCGGGTTCGTGAGCCGGCTGCGCACAACGAGGTCCTTGAGCGTCTTGTGGAAAGCGACCACCTCCGCGGAGAGCGTGTCGGTCAGGCGCAGCGACTCGCCGACGGTCACGTGCGTCGCACGCGAGAGCGCGAGATCCGGCGTTCCGAAGACGGGCGAGAGATCCTCGGGCTCCGGCGCTTGGTGGTAGGCGCCATACGCGGCGCTGAGCGCGAGGCGCGGCGCCACCTGCCAGCGCGCGGAGAGCCGCGGCGCGAACGCCGTCTCGAGGCGCGAGAAGCCGATCTCCGGCGTGAGCCCGAGCTTCGGCGTCTTGCGGCTGCCCTCGATCAGATAGGCGTCGAAGCGGATCCCGGGGGTGACCGTGACCGGGCCGAGCTTCACGTCGGCGTACGCATGCGGCCCGACGTCGACGAGGGTCGTTCGCCACGTGTCGGAGGCGAGCTCGTCGCCCGGGGGTTGGCCGAACACCGCGATGTCGCCTTCCCGCGGCGGGAGCGAGAGCGAGCCGGCGCGCGCGACGGCGGAGTCGCTCCCGAGGACGTCCGCGCCCGTGGTGAGCGCGACGATGCGACCGAGCCGCGTGCGCAGCGAGCCGCGCACGCCGTAGCGCGCGGAGTCGATGTCGAGGCGCGCCGGCGCCTCGCCGAAGCGCTGCTGGAGCGAGCTCGTGTCGCGTCCCACGAAGGGCGCGACGATCGCGGTGTCGCCGCTCTCCGAGACGTTCGTGTAGCGCAGGTACGCTCGCCAGAAGCCGGTGTGGCTCGCCTCGGAGCGCGTGCTCGCCGGATCGGGCGAGGGCACCGTACGCGTCAGGTCGTCGGTGGCGCCGAGCAGCACGGCGTCGACTGCCTCGCCGCGGCGCAGGTCGACGGTCGCCTTCACCTGACCGTCGCGATAGCGCGGGATGGGGAAGAAGTCGCCGATGTCCGGAGCGCTCGTGACGGAGAGGACGCGATCGAGCCAGCCCTGCCGCGCGGCAACGGCGATGCGCGTGCGAGCGCCGAGCTCGGTGGAGACGAGCGCGGAGCCGTCGAGGGTGTCCGCGCCGACGATCGCGTGCGTCCCCCTCGGGATGGCGCGCGTCTCGACGCGCACGAGGCCGCCCAGGCCGCGGCCGTACTCGGCGCCGAACGCGCCCGGAACGAGATCGATGCTCGAGACGAGGTCGGAGCTGATCACCGAGCGGAGGCCGCTGCCGTGGTAGAGCGCGGGGAGGTCGACGCCGTCGACGTAGATGCGCGTGTCGCGCGGCGCGGAGCCCCACACCACGATCTGGCCCGAGGCGACCGGCGGGCGCGAGACGCCGGGGAGGTTCTGGACGACCTTCAGGACGTCACCCTGCGTGCCTGCGACCTTGCGTGCCTGCTCCGCGCGGATGGTGGTCTGGTTCGTCTCGTGGCGCGCGCGGGGGCGACCGCGGACGTCGATGGTGTCGGCAGACGGCGGCGGCGGCGGCGCGGGCGGCGGCGGCGGCGCGGGCGGCGGCGATGGCGCGGGCGGCGCGGCGGGCTTCAGGACGAACGCGTAGCGGTACGTCACCCGTGAGGGGGCGGCGCGGTCGTCGACCTCCGCTGGCTCGAACACGAACTGGCTCGCCGCCGCCACCGCCGCGGCGTCGAAGTCGGCGCCGCCCGACTCCGCGACCACCACCTTCGTCACCGCGCCGGTCGCGCTGAGGTCGAGCGTGAGGACGACCGCCGCCGCTTGCGGGCGCGGGCTCTCCGCCTCCACGAACCTCGTGAGCCGCGGGAGCTTCGTGACCTTGCGGCGGGCCGGCTGCCCGCCCACGTCCGACCCGGCCTGCGCCGACGATGGATGTACTCTACACATAATCACGGCCGCGAGCGCGCACCCGACCGCGATGCTGCGAGCGCCGCGCATCTAGGGCACGTCGAGCTCGAGGGCAAGCACGCCTGCCCCGCGATCGTGCGGAAAGCGTGTATCGAGCTCGGTCGCGAGGCCCTCGGCGGCGCCGAGGCTCACGCCGCCGAGGATGCCCTCGACGCGCCAGTGCGAGGTCGGCGTACCGCACAGCGAGGACGTGTCGACCCGCACCGTGTAGCGACCGCTCGGTGGCGCGTCGGCATAGACGACGTTCTCGGCGTGCCGTCCGTCGGCGACGCACGAGGCATTGGAATCGACGTCGAGGAGGCCGCCAGGATGGGGCGTGTTCGGCGCCTCCGGCATGTCCGGCGGTGGCGGCTCGTACGAGTTGATGTTGCGCTTCCAGATCTCGACGCCGCGCGGATCGGTCACGTGCAGATCGAGGTCGGCCGCGTTCTCCCACTTCAGCGAGATCACGAAGCGCCCCGCAGGCTGCGCGGAGACCGTGACGTCGAGCGGCTTCGCGAGCGCCGCGCCGAAATGACCGGCGCCGTCCACCGCGCGGGCCACGAACATCTGCCGCCCCGCAGGCAGCGTGCTGGAGAAGGAGAGCTCGGCGGTGAAGGTCGGCGAGCCCGCCGCGAGCACCGACGGGAGACCGGCGGGGACGATCCAGTAGCCAACGTCTCCCTCGAGGGTGAGCGCCACCGACGTGGCCGCGGCGTCGAGCTCGCCTGCGCACGTGCGACCCACCTGCCCCGGATGCACGAGTGGCGATACGGTCACGCTCTTCACGCGCGGGCCGCCGCCCTCCTCCGCAGGCACGCCGCCGCGGAAGAACTGGCCGTTCTTCACCCGCAGGCGGGCATCCGTTGCCTCGTCGGGCGCGGTCGCATCGCACGACGTGGCGGCGACGAGCGCGACGAGCGTGACGAGCGCGAAGACGAGGCCGCGCAGGCGCATCAGAACCCCACCACCGCGCGGAGCGTGAAGGAGTCGTCCTCGAGCGTGGTCGGAGCGCCCGTCACGTCGCGACCGAGCGCGTTCGAGCGGTGGTCGTACTGGGCGAGCAGACGCGCCGTCTTCCAGCGCACCTGGCCCATGAACGACCACGTCTCGAGGCTCGAGTCCTTTGGCACGAGACCGAAGGCTCGCTGGTCGCGCGCGTCTGCGTCGGGGTCGTAGGTGTCGTAGCGCACCCCGATCATCCCCCAGCGCGTGAGCTCCTGAGTGACGCCGAGGTACCAGCCGAGCTCGCGCAGATCGCGCGTCGTCGCGATGGGGTCGGCGGTGAACGTGCCACGATCGAGGTTCTTCGCGC
>JAYTHX010000378.1:0-11155 GCA_043732195.1 Polyangiaceae bacterium | reverse complement strand
GTCACCGGCGGAAGCGGGACCAGTCGACGCGCAGCTTGCGCATCTTGCCGCGGAGCGTGTGCGGGTTGAGGCCGAGCACGTCGGCAGCGCCGCCGCGGCCCTCGATGCGGCCAGACGTCAGCACGAGTGCGCGCTCGATGTGCTCGCGGACCGCGTCGTCGAGCGTCTTGAGGGGAGCGCTGCTCGGCGCGGAGGCGCCCTGCGCCGCGTACGCATGCGACGAGGATGGGATCCCGTCGCCCAGCGCAACGGCCACCTCGAGCCGGCGCCCGCCGCCGAGGATCGCGGCGCGCTCGATCACTGCGGCGAGCTCGCGGACATTGCCCGGCCAGCGGTAGCGGAGGAGCGCCTCGATCTCCGCGGGCTTCGGGACCAGGGGCACGCCCGTCAAGCGGACGCCGGCGCGGTGGGCGAAGTGGTCGGCGAGGAGCGGGACGTCCTGCATGCGATCGCGGAGCGGCGGGATGCGCACCGAGAAGACGCTGATCCGGTACCAGAGATCCTCGCGGAACGTCCCGGCAGCGCACATCGCGCGGAGATCGCGGTGGGTGGCCGTGACCACGCGCACGTCGACCTTCGTGCTGCGGCTCGAGCCGACGCGCTCCAGCGTTCCGTCTTGCAGGACGCGGAGGAGGCGGACCTGGGCGGCGAGCGGCAGCTCGGCAATCTCGTCGAGGAAGAGCGTCCCCCCGTTTGCGCGCTCGAACCACCCGAGGCGCGTGCCGGTGGCGCCAGTGAAGCTGCCGCGCTCGTGACCGAACAGCTCGGAGTCGACGAGCTCGGGTGCGATGGCTCCGCAGTTGACGCGGATCATCGGCCCGCGCGCGCGGAGCGAGCGGGCGTGGATCATGCGCGCGATGACCTCCTTGCCCGCGCCGGTCTCTCCTTCGAGGAGCACGGGAGCGTCGGTCGGGGCCACGTTTTCGATTCGTGCGACCACGCCACGCAGCCCGGTGCCCGCGGCGATGACGTCGCTATCGTGGACGATGGATCCATCAAACTCGATAGGCTCGCCCATCACCGACGCAGGGTGACGCGACGCTGGAGGACGCGAAGAGGACTCAAAAGGCCTGCTGGAAGCCTCTTCGTCGAAGCTGGCACTCGACGTGCTTACGGCGCTCACGTGTCCACTATAACGGATAGGCGTTCGCCAAACAAGACCGCCTGGCGGCGCGCAGTCGCCGGCGCCAGCACGCTGGCCGCGCTCGCGACCTCGAGCCAGGCATTTGCGCTACCAGGACGAACGCCGGCACGATCACCGCCGTCGCCACCTCGATCAAGCCGGAGGCCGCGATCGGGCTCGTGTCCGGTGAGGTCGCGGACGCGAACCGCGCCACCATCCGCACCCTCGCCTACCAGCACAAGGGCCAGCGCTGCGGATTCACCCCCGGCTCGACCGCGACGTCGTTCGACAAGAAGAACGTACGCAACGGCCAGTACCACATCTGGGCGCCCATCCACTTCTTCGCCCGCATCGACCTGCAGAAGAAGATCGTGAACCCCGAGGTCGTGAAGTTCCTCGGCTACTTCACGGGCGAGGTCGAGGCGCCGAGCAACGTCGACATCCTCGCGCTCGAGATCAAGTCGGGCAACGTCCCGCGCTGCGCCATGAACGTGTGGCGCGAGAGCGACCTCGGAGAGCTGAAGAAGAACGTGCCCGAGAAGCCGTGCGGTTGCTTGTTCGAGTCCGTCGCCACGGGCGCCACGTCGTGCACCGCATGCACGAACGATGCGGCTTGCCCCTCGCGCGCGCCCGTGTGCCGCCGCAACTTCTGCGAGGCCCGGTGATGGAACGCGCGCTCCTCGCCCGTCGCGCGCTCGCGCTCGGTCTGCTCGCCGGCGGGCTCGCCTTCGGCGGCGTCGCCGTAACCGCGTGCTCGTCCAGCACCCGTCCCCTGATCGACGGACCGATGACGATGTCGTGCAGTACCCGCGCGTCGTGCCGCGCGTCGAGCGTGGCGCTCGTCCTTGCGGCCGTGGCGCTGAAGCGAGGCGCCTCGGCGCAGGAGACGGACCTGGAGGTACCGGCGGCGCCTCCCGCTCCCGCCGCTCCTCCCGCTCCGAGCGCGCTGGAAGATCGCGTGGGTGCGATCGAGGCTGCGGCCGCACCCGCACCCGCAGCCCCACCCGCGCCCGCACCCGCGCCCGCAGTCGCACCCGCACCCGAGGTGCCCACCACGGTGCGCGTGGAGCGTGAGCCGTCGCTCACCGGCGGGCTCACCCGTCCTCGCGATCGGCGCCCTCGTGGCGTCGCTCGCGCTCTCGCTCTTCGCCTGCTCCGGCGAGCCGCTGCGCGTGCGCGCGGCGGCGTTCAAGGCCGGCGATCTGCCCGCGTCCGCGGCAATGTATCCATCGGTCAAATCGTTCGAGACCGCGAGCACCGTGGTCCGCCCGGGGCAGACCGAGAAGGGGCTGCTGGGGCGCGCGAGCCCCGATGCGGTGGCAATCGCGATCCGCTTCGCCGGCAAGGGCGCCGTCCACTTCCGCTTCTCGCTGTTCGAGTCGGCGGCCGCCGTCGATCCGAAGCTCCAGCAGCTGGTCGAGTCGATCACGAAGCAGGGCGTGCTGCTGCCCCTCTAGGCATCCGGCGGCGTCCGGCTCGGCACGTTCGTCACTGAAGTCACGTTCTGAGGAGAAGGCATCATGCTCGTCGATCGATTGTTGAAGGTGGCGCTGGCCGGGAGCACGTGGGTCCTCTGGCTGCTGCTCGCGCTCTCGGTGCTCTCGCTCACGGCGATGCTCGAGCGCTGGCTGTTCTTCCGTCGGCACCGTGACGACATCCCGGCGCTGCGGGCTCGCCTGTCGAAGGCGCTCACCGCACGCGACCTCGGCGCTGCGAAGAAGGTGCTTGCGACGAGCCCCTCGATCGAGGCATGCGTGCTCGCTTCGGCGCTCGCCTGGGAGAAGGGCGGCCCGGCGGCGGTGCAGGATGCGGTGGAGAGCGAGCTCGGCGCGGCACGCAAGGAGCTCGACCGCGGCACGAACCTGCTCGGCACGCTGGGCACGAATGCGCCGTTCGTGGGGCTGTTCGGAACCGTCCTCGGCGTCATCGAGGCCTTCCACCAGCTCTCCGCGGGCGCTGCGAAGGCGGCCATGGGCAACGTGATGAGCGGCATCGCCGAGGCGCTCGTCGCCACCGGCGTCGGTCTGTTCGTCGCGCTGCCTGCGGTCGTCGCCTACAACGTCGCGCAGAAGCGGATCGCCGGCATCGAGAGCGATACGCTCGCGCTCGCCAAGCTGCTCACCGCCGCGCTGCGCATGCCGACGGACGTCCCGGCGTCGGCGACGGCGGAGCCGGACCCCGAGGCGCGCGTCGCGCACCGCGAGCGTGAAGACGTGGCGGCTTCCGGCGCTACGGCGTTCGCGACCGAGGCCGCAGAGTAGCCTTGGCGCAGCTCGCTGGTCGGGGCCGCGCGCCCAGCGTGGGGATCAACGTCACGCCGATGGTCGACGTGGTCCTCGTGCTGCTCGTCATCATGATGGTGTCGGCGACGTACATCGTCGCGCAGAGCCTGAAGGTCGAGCTGCCCAAGACCGCCACGTCCGACGAGTCGGTCCCGCAGATCGCGAAGGTCACCCTCACGCGCGAAAAGAAGACGCTCTTCGACGAGCAGGAGGTCACCGAGCCGGAGCTCGTCGCGAAGCTGCGCGCCGCGCATGCCTCGAACGCCGACACGAGCCTGGTGCTCAGCGCCGACCAGGACGTGACCCACGGCACGGTCGTGCACGTGATCGACCTCGCGAAGCTCGAGGGGATCTTCAAGTCCGCCATCCACGTCGAGCGCTCGCAGTAGGCCGTCCGTGACCCGCACGCGTCTCCTCTATCTCGCTAGCTTCGGTGCGCATCTGGCGCTCGCCGCGGGGGTCGTGTCCATCAAGGGCGCGAAGATCTACGAGGACGTGAGCGTGGCGGTGTTCGAGAAGGCGAAGCCCGCGCCGGAGAAGGAGGAGCGGCCTCCGCCCGAGCCTCCGCCCGAAGCGCCGAAGGCCGCCGCCAAAATTGCGAAGGCCGTCGCGCCGAAGCCCGCTCCGCCGCCGCCTCCGGATGCGCCCGCGCCCGCGCCCGCGGGACCGTCCTCGGGCGCCAACATTCCCGACTTCGGTCTCTCGCTCGGCGGCGGAACGGGCGGGGGAGGGCTCGCCTTGCCCGCGGGCGGCGCGAAGGCCGCGGCCGCTCCCGCCTCGTCGGTGCATGTCTCGAAGAAGGTGCTCGGGGCGCCGGCGTCCACCGCGGCGGAGGCATGCGCCGAGCCGCCCACGAAGCCCAAGGTCGTCTCGATCACGCAGCCCGCGTACACGCCCGAGGCGCGCGACGCGAACATCGCCGGCCGGGTGCGCGTGGAGCTCACGGTCGACGCCACCGGTCACGTGTCGGCAGCGCGCGTGCTGGAGGGGCTCGGCCACGGGCTCGACGAGGCCGCGCTGGTGGCCGCGCGGGCCGCGACGTTCGAGGCCGGGACCCGCTGCGGAAAGGCTGCGCCGGCCACGTTCGTGATCTCGATGCGCTTCACGCTCTGACCCATGCGCGCGCGTCGTCATCTCGCTCGCTGGGCGGTCGGTCTCGTGCTCGCCAGCGCGCCCTCCCCCGCGTTCGCTCAGCCCGCGCCGCCCGCGCCGCCCGCGCCGCTGCGCGTGAAGGCGCCGAAGCTCACGCGCTTCGTCGAGGCCGACTTTCCGGAGAGCGAGAAGGTGAGGTATCGATTGGTCACATCGCTCGACTGGAGCTTCTGCGTGGCGCGGCGGTCGCTGGCGGAGCCCACGTCGCTCTCCGCGACCTGCCTCCATGACGCGCCGGGTGCGCTCGTCGCCCTCGGCGCGGGCGCCGAGGCCAGGGGGGCCATCCCCGCCGAGGCGTGCCGGCTGTTCGGGCCCGATCGTCCGCTCGCCGAGATGGCGGGGGAGCCGGCGGGCCGGCCCGCCGACCCGGATGTGACCGGTGGTTACTTCCTGCCGGGCATCGTGCGCGCGCCCGGCGCCGACGACGCGCTGCTCGACGTCCGCGTGCGGTGCGGCCTCGCCGGGGCGACGCAGGAGGACGTCGCGACGTTCGAGCGCACGTATCGGTCCAACACGAACCCGCGCGTCGCCGACCTCACGGTCACTCACGCCGATGGCCGGCTCGAGGCGGCGGCGGACGGCGCCGAGATCACCGCGAGCGCCGGCGAGGTCCTCGGCGTGCGCGTGGCGTGGCCGGCCTGCATCGGCGATGCGCCGTGCGGCGGCGCCGAGCGGTACCCCGCGTTCGACGCCGTCAGCCGCACGCTCGGCTCGCGCCGCGAGGCGATGCGCGTGTCGTGGCTCGCGACACGGGGGCGCTTCGCCGAGACCCGCACGGGCCGCGACGAGGCGGACGAGCTGCGCGACGTCGCGACCACGTGGACCGCACCGAGCGCCGCGGATCCGGCCGCGCCCGCGACCCTGTGGACGGTGCTGCGCGACGCGCGAGGCGGCACCGGCTTTCGTTCGCTGCGGGTGCGCGTACGCTAGAACTCGCGGCGGTCGCGGAGGCGCTCGTCGGCGTCGTCGCGATCCATGCGCAGCACGCGCTCGCACACCCCGAAGTCGAAGCCGGCGCGCGCCATGGTGCCGAGCGCCTTTCGCTCCGCGACGCGCCGTGCGTCGCGATCGAGCGGCTCTGCCTCCTCGCGCGCGAAGGGGCCGAGGCGCCGCTTGCGCGCGAACGCGATCGCGGCGGCGAGCTCCGCGCCGACATCGTGCCCGACCGCCTCGCGCACCGTGGTCGCCGCCACGCCCTTCTGCGCCAGGTGGGCGGTGATGGCGCGTCGTGACCGCCCCGAGGTCGCCATCCGCTTCGCGCGATTCGCCGCGAACGCGGTGTCGTTGACGAGCCCGACCTCGCCCAGCCGCTCCACGATGGGCGCGATGAGCTCGCGCGCCGCGGCCGCGTCCTGCGCGATGGCCTCGGCGTCCCGTCCCGCGCGCACCGCCCGGCGCGCCCAGTTCCCGATGCGCCGCTGGAGCGTCTTCGCCACCGAGTCCGCGCTCGCTGCGCCGCGCGCGAGGTACGCGAGCGCCGCCTCGTGCAGCGCGGCCCGCGTGGGCGCGACGCCGGGGTCGCCGTTGCGGGGCCGGGCCGCCCGGGGCTTCTTCTTGCGCGTCCCGTCGTCCATGCCCGGCGCCCGCAGCTTGTCCCGGCTCCGGCCTCGCGACAAGCGACGATCACGGCCCGCAGCGCGAGCGAACCGACGAGCGCTCAGGCCTTGGAGACGAGGTCGTCGAAGGCGCGGTCGAACTCGTCGTCCGCAGCGACGGCCGCCTGGCGCTTGGGCTCGACCTTCGCGAGGCGCCGCACGCGCTCCTGGACGTCCCGGTAGTTCGGGTCGCGGCGCATCGCCTTCTGGTAGTAGGAGAGCGCCTCCTTGTTGAGCTTCTTCGCCTCGTAGCAGGCGCCGATCTCGTAGCAGAGCACCGTCTCCTGCTGCGCGTCCTTGTTAGGCGAGTTGAGGCCGCGGAGGAACGCGTCGATCGCGTCGTTCATCCGTCCGCGCTCGATCTCGATCATGCCGATCATCGAGAAGCACACGCACTCCCGCTTCGGATCCTGCGCCGCGACCTCGAACTCGCGGATCGCGTCGTCGATGAGCATCATCTCCTTGTAGGCGATGCCCAGGTTGTAGTGCGAGTCGGAGTCGTCGACGCTGATCTGCTTGGCGACGCCCTCCTTGAACTTCGCGAAGACCTCCTCGACGTCGACCTGCTCGTCGGCCGCAGCGTTGCCTTCGGCGGGCTCGAGGCCGTTGTAGTCGAGGCTCTCCAGCGCATCGAGGGACGTCGCGAGGTCGTAGGCGCGGTCTGGCTCCTGCGGCCGCTCCCGTGCGCCGCTGCCGGCGCGCTGCTCGTCCTGCGCGTCGAGCTCGGCGACGCGCTCACGCAGGAGCGGGTTGTTCGGGTGCTTCGCCTGCTGCTCGGTGAGGATCGCGCGTGCGTCGTCGAAGAGGCCGCGCGAGCAGAAGAACTCCGCCTCGTCGAGCGCGTCCTCGAGCTCGCGGCTCGACGCGGCACCGATGCTCGGAACGGGGCCGAGCAACGGGGCGCGTGCCGGCGGCTCGGGGCGGACGGTGTTCGATTCGTGGGCGCCGCCGTTGTCGACGTAGGCCGGCGGCATGTCCGCGTCGGGCTCGTCGAGCGGGAAGCTGGGGAGCGAGTCGTGGCCGTCCTCGCCGAGCTCGGCGGCCGGTGCGTCGCGGCCGACGTACATCTGCCGGTCGTCGGCGTACTGCGCGTTCTCGTTGCCATCGAGATCGTAGGCGGGGAGAGCGTTGCCCTCCGCGTCCGCCGTCTCGTAGCCGGCAGGGGCGGCGGGCTCGCCGCCGAGCGCCTCGTTCTCGTCGACGATCTCGTAGCCGAGCTCCTGGAGCATCTCGATCGCGCGGGTGTTCTGCGGATCGAAGGCGAGGACATCCTGGAGGGCGCGGGCCGCGGACTCGCCATCGAGCGAATCGATGTACAGCGCAGCGATGACGAGCATCTCCTGCACGGCCTCTTCGGTCTGGCCGGACTCGATGAGGATGTCGCGGAACACCTCGTGGATGTCCATCGAGCGCGGATCGATCTCGAGACCGCCGCGGAGCGTGTCGAGCGCCTTGTTGTAGAGGCGAACGCGGCGGAACGCGTTCGCGTCCGCGAGCACCTTGTGGAGCTGCTCGGAGGTGTCGGGCGGCGGCTCGATCTCCTGAACGGCGCCGCCGGGCTCGGCGGCCGCGGCGTCGTAGCCCTGGTCGCCGTAGCCAGCCTGCTCCACGTACGAGGCCTGCGAGTCCTCGTCGGCGTAGGCGTTCGCGTCGGCCACGCCGTACGCCGCGTGATCGAGCTCGGTCTGGGCCGCGCGCTCTTGCTCCTGCTCGTACGCTTCGGCCTGGGCGACCTCCTCCATCACCTCCTCGGCGTCGACCTCCTCGTAGGAGAGCTCGTCGACGTCGTCACCGAGGCCGTCGTCGGCGGACGGCGGCGGCGAGGGCGGAAACTGCGCAGCGGTGACGGGACGCGGCAGCGTGTTCGGCTGCGGCTGCCCCGGCGGCGGGATGTTGAAGCCGCCGGCGCCCGCGGTCTGCGGGCGCTGGAGCGGAGGAGGCTGACCGGGCGGCGACTGCTGCCAGCCCTGCTGCTGCTGCTGCTGCTGGTTCTGCTGCCAGCCCTGCTGCTGCGGCGACTGCCCGTACGCCGGCGACGGCTGACCGTACGCTTGCTGCTGCGGCATCTGCGGCGCCGATCCCGTGGCGGGAGGCACGGGCCCTCCGCCCGTCGCGCCGAGCGAACCGACCGAGCCCGACTGCGTGGAGAGCTTGCGAACGCCGTCGTCCTGCGGAGCGACGCGCACGAGGCGCTCGACGATCTCGCGGAAGAGATCCTGCTTGCCCGCATCGCGCGCGACGCGCGCCATCTCCTTCTGCACCTCGATCGCCTTCGTTCCCTGGCCGATCGCGTTGAACGCGCGGGCGAGGAGCGAGAGCGTGTCGAAGTCGCGCGGGTTCGCCTGGAAGCAGATCTGAAGCTTCGACAGCGCCTGCATGCCGTCCTGCGGCTGCCCACGCGAGAGATAGAGCTCGGCGCAGATGCGCGCCTGCTCGGCATCCGGCTTGTGGTGGAGGAGGCGCTCGAGGACCTTGAGCGCGTCGTCGCGCCGGCCGATGCCGGCGAGCTGCGAGGCGGCCGTCTTGAACTCGAAGACCGCGCCCTCGGTGTCCTTCACCCGCGAGAGCGCCTCGGCGAGGCGGAGGTGCGGGAGCGGGTTGGTCGGATCGAGCTCGACGATCTTCCGGAAGACCTCGATGGCCTCGGGGTCCCTCTGCTGACGCTGGAGGCGCGTCGCCACCTCGTCGAGGGCGGCCAGCGCGTCGCTCGTGAGACCGAGCTGCTGGTACAGCTCGGCGAGCTTCGGCGTGATGTGGCCGTAGCGCTCCTCGAGCTGCGGGACGTGCTTCGCGATGATCTCGCGGATCTGCTTGTAGACCGCGATCGCCTTCAGGGCGAAGCCTTGGTGCGCGTAGAGCTTCCCCACCGTCTCGTAGGTGGAGATGGCCTCAGCATGCAGGAATTGCTTCGCCTGCAGGTCCCCGATCTTGAGCAGCGTCCGAGCGTCGTTCGGATCTGCTTCGATCAGCTTTTGATACTCGTGAACCGCCTTGTCGTACTTCTTCTTCTCGACGTACTTCTGAGCGGCTTCGAGCACCTTGTCGCGATTAATCGCCACGTTCTACCGAGAGCGAGAATAGCGCTACTTCTCTCGGCTTGCCTACTTCCCGTGGACGCCTGTCGATCAGGTTTCGCGAGTCGTGTCGCCGCGTTTCAGCATTGCAATCCATGGGGGCGCATGTAGGGAGGCGCGCGTCGGGCCGAGCTTCCTACGATTCGCGTTCGCGGCTACGTTGGCGGCCATGGCGACGCACTCCGCTCTCTACAAGGCTCCTTTCGGTCCCGGCGGAGCCAGCGAGATCGATACGCAGCTGGCAGAGAAGCTCCTGTCGAAGGCGCTCTCGCACGGCGCGGACTACGCGGACCTCTTCTTCGAGTACCGCGCGGCCGGAGGCTTCGTCTTCGACGACGGCATCCTGAAGAGCGCTTCGCGAGGGGTCTCGATGGGCCTCGGCGTCCGCGCCCAGATGGGCGACGCCACCGGCTACGCGTACACCGAGAAGCTCGACTGGGAGGCGATGCAGCGCGCGGCGTCCACCGCGGCGTCGATCGCGGTGGGCGGCGGCGCGCCGGTCCCGCAGAAGGTGGAGGCCCGCGTCCTCCCCAGCCGCTACGAGCTCGACCGGGTCACGCTCGACGTGCCGGGGATGGAAAAGAGGAAGATCCTCGAACGCGCCGCGGCGGCCGCGCATGCCTACAGCCCGCTGGTCGTGAAGGTGGAGTGCTCGTTCGCCGAGGAGATCCGCGAGATCCTCGTCGTCACGAGCGACGGCAAGCTCGCCCGCGACGTGCAACCGCTCATGCGCTTCGGCATCCGCGTCATCGCCGAGCGCGACGGCAAGCGCCAGGAGGGAAGCTCCGGCGGCGGCGGCCGCACGACCATCGGCTACTTCGACGGGAAGTCGCCGGAGTGGCACGCGAAGGAGGCCGCAGCCCACGCCATCCTCATGCTCGACGCGCAGGAAGCGCCCGCCGGACAGATGGAGGTCGTGCTCGCTCCTGGCGACAGCGGCATCCTCCTCCACGAGGCGGTCGGCCACGGTCTCGAGGCGGATTTCAACCGCAAGGGCACGAGCAACTACGCGAACCAGATCGGCCAGCTCGTCGCGAGCGAGGTCTGCACCGTCGTCGACGACGCGACGCTCCTCCAGTCCCGCGGCTCGATCAACGTCGACGACGAGGGCAACGAGCCCCGTTCGAGCGTGCTGATCGAGAAGGGCAAGCTCGTCGGTTACATGCACGACCGCCTGAGCGCGAACCACTTCAAGCTCGGCCCGAGCGGCAACGGGCGCCGCGAGAGCTTCGCGTGCGCGCCGCTCCCGCGCATGACGAACACGCTGCTCCTCGCCGGCGAGTCGGACCCCGAGGAGATCCTGAAGACCGTGAAGAAGGGCATCTTCGCGAAGAAGTTCGGCGGCGGACAGGTCGACATCTCGAACGGCGACTTCGTGTTCTCACTGACGGAGAGCTACCTCGTGGAGAACGGCAAGATCACGGCGCCGCTCAAGGGCGTGAACCTGATCGGCAACGGTCCGGACATCCTCCGCAAGGTGACGATGCTCGGCAACGACGTGGTCACCTCGGACGGCATCTGGACGTGCGGCAAGGACGGACAGAGCGTACCGGTCGGCGTTGGCTGCCCGACGATGAAGATCAGCTCGATCACGGTGGGCGGCACGAAGGTCTGACCGCAGGCGCGACAGGACCGCCTCGAACAGCGTGTCGACGGAGCACGCGCTCGCGCCCTCGGCGCGGCGCGTTACCTCGTAAAAATGGGGTGATCCGGATCGATCCCGAACCGTGAGGTGGCTCGTGGCGGCATCGCTCGACGCCGCGCGTCACGCGGGGTATCCCGGAGGCGCGCGATGCCATCGTTCGTCGTCGTCATCGGCCACGGTCCGGATCTCGAAGCCCCCGAAGGCGCCGCCACCCTGCTGCGGACCCTCGGCGCCGACGTCCGCACCCTCGACCTCTGGGACGAAGGCGCCTCCCTCTTCGACGA
>JAYTHX010000377.1:0-11170 GCA_043732195.1 Polyangiaceae bacterium | reverse complement strand
GGACGAGTAGGGACACGCCGTCCTCCCGCCGTCCTCCCCTACGGTCCGCTCGAGGAGCTGAATCACATGTCGCCTGTTGCCCATCCGCTTAGTGTCCGCTCCGGTCCCGCACACGACGCGCGCGTGGTGTGCGGGGGGTCGACGACGTGCCGCTCGTACTCCCGAGGGAGTACGTCCCGTGGCGACGCCGGTAAATCGTTGCTCGACGCCCCCCAGGGGTATTGCGCCTGCCGGGGCGACAAGGACAATGGCAGCACGCTCTACGCGCACCCGTTGCCGCTTCGGCAATGGGGAATCGCGAGCGGAGGGGACGCCATGCGGCAGGTAGAGGTGCCCCGAACATTCGCGGCGTGTGGCATCTGGTTCGTAGACACGTTCCGCGCCCTTTCGGTGCGAGGACAGGAGCGCGCATGAACTCGCGAGGACAGTGGATGACACGACGGTGGATGGTGCTCTCGTCGCTGGTCGGTCTGGTGATCGCGCTTTCGACGGACGCGTGCAGCACGCCGCCGCCCGACGAGGCCGAGACCGTGGCGCGCGAGTCGCTGGCGTTGAGCACCGACAGCGGGGATGCGAGCCGAGACGGGGGCGCGTGCCGCGAGCTGACGTTGCGCGCGCGGCACGAGCGGGGGTGGTGGCGTCATCATCCGGCCGACGGTGGCGACCGCGACGAAGCGGAGCTTTCGCCTCCGCTGGCCTTCACGCTACCCGGCGAAATCGCGCTCGCGGAGTGCAACCCTCGTGTGGCTACGTTCGTCGAGCTGTCGTTCCGGCGCCCCGGCGCTGCGCACGAGGTGCTGTGTCTGTATGCCAGCGCGCCGGGGCACGCGGCGAGCGATGCTCGACTTCTCTTTTGCTCGGACGGCACGCATGCCGGCCAGGCTGTGACGGCGGAAGAGGTCGAGCTGGGCGTGGTGATTGGCGGGCGCGCAATGGTGAGCGTGACGCTCCGCGAGATTTCGCCGTGTGGCGGAACGGACGGCGGGGCCGCGGATGCGGCGAGCGACAGCCGCGCGCCGGACGCCGCGCCGGACGCCGCGCCAGACGGCGGCGGGCCTGCCTGCTCGGCCGCGACGTGCCTGCCCGCGAACGCATGCACCACCGCTGCGTGTGCGGGTGGGCTGTGCGTGCAAACACCTCGTCCGGCAGGCAGCCCGTGCGCGGATGGATCAGCCTGTACGCTCGACGCGTGCGACGGCGCCGGGCGCTGCGGCTCGGTCCCGATCGCACTCCCTCCTTCGTCCACGTGCCTCGTGACGCGTTGCGATCCGGTGCTGGGAATCGTGACGAGCCCCGCGCCGGACGGGATCGCCTGCGAGCGTGACGCATGCACGAGCGGCGCGACCTGCCTGGCAGGCAGCTGCGCCGGCGGCGCAGCGCTCGACTGCACCACGGGCAACGCCTGCGTGGTCGACGCCTGCGACGTCGCGACGGGTTGCACGCACACGGCGCGCCCTGACGGCACGCTCTGCTTGAACGACACGGTCTGCGACGGAAGCGAACGGTGCCGAGCAGGGACGTGCGAGGCGGGGACCCCGCTGACTCTCGACGATTCCAACGCCTGCACGGTGGATGCGTGTCTCCCCGCGACCGGAGTCACGCACACGCCCGTGCCGGGCTGCGACCCCACGCCCGTTCAGGGCGACGCGCCCTTCGAGACGCGCGCGTCGATCCTCGGACGCCTGCTCTCGAGCAGCGGCGGGGCGATCACCGGAGCGAGCTTCACTGTCTACGATGAGCGCGTCTCCGGCACCCCGCGTGGCGATGTCGTCGCGACGGTCGCCTCCGACGGCTCGTTTCGGCTGAGGCTCACGACGTTTCCGGATGCCGAGCCTGATCGCTCGCCACCGCACCGGGTCGTCGTCGTCATCGATGCGCCGGGCACGATCCGGGCGTTCCGTGAGGGCTACGCGCATCCGGGGGACGCGATCGATCTCGGGGATGTGACCTTGCTCGGGCGTGATCCGAAGATCACGATGATCGGTCCCGGTGGAGGCACCGCGACGGATTCCCAGGGCCTGGTCGAGCTCGTGATCCCGGCGGGTGCGCTCGCCGCGCCGCTACCGATCCAGATCACTCCCCTTCGGCGGCGTGCAGACTTTCCCGCGCCACTGCCCTCCACGACGCTGACCATGTACGGCGTCGAGCTCGAGCCGTCGGGGACCGCGCTGGCCGCTCCCGCGACGCTGCGTCTCGCGAACTACCGCAATCTTCCGACGAGTCTGGAGATCCCGGTCGGCTCGTTCGACCCCGTCGAGGGTCGCTGGGAACACGAAGCGATCGCGCTCTGGGATGGCGCTCGCTTCGCTGCGCCGATCACGCACTTCTCGACGTGGGATGGCAACGCCGCGCAAATCGGCGATCTCGTCCTCCAGATCACCACGAACGGCAACCCGAACACCGGACAGGCGAAGTGCGGGACCGGCAGCTCCTGGCGCGTCGAAGGCGGATCGCTCGATCAGGCTCTCGCGCTGCCTGCGATGCACGTGCGAGGCGAAGACGTGTCGCTCTCCCTCAGCTACGCCAGCGGGCTCGCAGGTTCGCGCCGGCTCGGCGCACCTCCGCAGTCCTCGGGCGCCGCGGTCCCGCACGGCTCGCTCGGCGTCTCGGTGCCCGGCCTGAAGGTCCAGGCCCAGTGCATGCCGCGCGGATCGTCGGCGGGCAGCGCCAATCAGCTGGGATCGTGCTCGACGGTCATCGGCCCGTGCGGGCTGGGCGGCGGCTCGGCGACGTCCTTGGGCTTCACCAACTTGTTGCTCGCGAACGCCATGGCCGAGGCGCGGGCGCTGGCAGAGAAGGCGAAGGATGCCGAGTTCGGCGGATGGATCGAGATCCCGCTCAGCAGCCCGAGCCAGGTCGCGGAGACCGGGTTCGTCACGCAGCGAACGTCGCTGAAGTCGAACTCGGTGACGGCGTGCGCGACCCGCGGGGGCAGCTTCGGCGTGAGCGACGCCCTCGCGTCGCGCATCCAGCTTCCGAACGTCGAGTCCGGCCCCGAGATGGTGGCGACCCGCAAGGTGCTCGTCCATCACCGCTTCAGTTCGCCGCTCGGCGCCGGCTGGGGTCTCCGCGAGGTGAGCCAGCTCTACGCCGACGGCGATATGGCGGTGCTCGTGACCGGCGACGGACAGGAAGAAACGTTCCGGCCGCGCGCTACGCTCGTGCCGACCCCCGACCACCCGCTCGAAGCAGCCCTCGCACGCGATCCGATCACCGGCGAGGTCTTCGCGGCGGTGAGCCCAGGGCGCATCGCGCGGCTCAATCCCGCGACAGGCGCAACGACGGACGTGCTCACGGGCGTCGCTTTCCCGGCGGGAGCTATCCACGCGCTGACCATCGCCCGCATCGCGGGGGCGCGTCACTTCGTCGTCGCCACGGCTTCGGGGCTGGTCGACGTCGACGCTGGCGGCGCCACGCGCACGCTCGCGTCGCGCGGTGCGATCGGCGACACCATCCACAACCAAGCGTCGGTGGCTGCCGTCGGCGACACGGTCTTCTACACCGATGGTGACGACGCAAACCCGCTTCTCTTCCGCGTCCGCCTGAGCGCGGCGCTGCCGACGCTCGAGCCCCTCTCGACGGCGGCGGGCGACATTCGACTGCAGCCTCGCCTGCCGCTCGCTCAGATGACGTTCGGTGGCCCTCGTGGCCTCGCCAGTACACTGGACGGCTCTCTGCTCGTCGCGGATACCCGTCGCAACGTCGTGTACAGCGTCGACCCCGAGGCCTCTGGCACCATCGGCCCTCAGAGCCATGTGCGCCTCGTGCTCGGAGTGGGCGGCGGCAGCTACCTGCCCGCGGTCGGCGAGCGGCAACCGGCACTCGCGTATTCCATGAACCAGCCGACGCGCCTCGCGATCGCCGAGGACGGCGTCGTGCTGGTCATGACGGCCTACGGAGTGACGTCGTTCGACCCTGTCGCGCGCGAGGCCGAGCTGCTCTTCGTGGACGGCGGACGTGACGAGATCGTCCCGAGCCTCGCGGGGCTGGCGGACACGGGAACGCCGACGAAGTCGGCCAGCTTCGTCGCGCTCACGCGGACGTCGATGTTCAGCCGCACCACGACCGACGGACTCGTCCGCGTAGACGTTCAGCCGCTCGCGAGCAACCAGGATCCCACGCGGACGATCCGCAGGCTCCCTGGCGGGGGCTTCGAGCTAACCGACACGACCGCCGCCGCTGTGTGGGCCTTCGACCGCATCGGCCGCCTCACCGAGCAGCGCAAGCGAACCGGCGAGACCGACTTCACCGTGGGCTATACCGACGCCAAGCGCGCGCGTGTCGCTCGGATCGTCGACGCGATTGGTGGCGTGTGGGCGCTCGGCTACGCAGGAGAGAAGCTCGAGACGATCACCGACCCTGCCGGTCGCATCACGCGGCTGACGGTTGACGGTCAAGGCGATCTCACGAGGCTCGTCGAGCCCGACGGCGAGACGCACGCGTTCACCTACGACCAGCACCACATGCTGACGAAGACCAGCCCCCGCGGCGACGTCACTACGTACACGTATGCGGCCGACGGCACCGTGGCCACGTCGCTCAAGCCGGGCGGCGAGGCGTACACGTTCCAGGCTGCGCTCGCATCGGCGCCCACATACGACCCGGGCGGCTCCTCGGTGCGCAGCGGCGCGATCGTGGATGCGCGCGGCGTTCGCCACACGATTCGCACCGACCCGTTCGGTCGAATCGACGAAGAGAGCTACACGGCCGACGGGGTCACGCGGACCGTGAGGGCGGAGCACCCCGGCACGCTCCTGGGCTTTGCGGAGCCGTTGGTCAGTAAGCGCGTCAACCGGATCCAGCGAACCTCGACCATGACGGTGAACGGCGCGGAGCTGTCCGCCCCGCTGTTCTTCGACTCGCTCGGCCGCTCGGAGCGCCGTTTGAACCGCCTCGAAGCCCTGGCGCCCGCCAAAGAAGACATCGGGCGCTGGGCGTACACGCCGGACGGCTGGCTGCTCGAGGCGTTCGCGGGACCCTCCGAGCAGGCGCATCGTATCGAGCGCGACCCTGCCGGGCACGTCACGCGGATCTTCGACGCGGCGCCGCTGACTGGCGGAGCTGCGCCGACCGGTCGCGAGATGCGCTTCACGTGGCGCGCCGACGGGCAGCCGCAGACCATGTCCGAGCACGGCGTCACCACGACGTTCGGCTACGACGACGCGAGACTCCACAACGTCGCGAGCACGGCGGATACGATCGGGCGGACCAATAGCTTCGGCTACGATGCGTTCGGCAACGTCGCGTCGACGAGCGACGGCACCGCGTCCGCCACCTTCGTCTTCGACACCCAGAATCGGCTCCGCATCTCGCGCGACGCGCTGGGACTCGAGACCGCGTTCCGCTACGAGCAGGTGGGCTGCGGCTGCAGCGAGCGTGACGAGGTCGCCGGCGTGCACACGCCCGATCTGGCAGCGGGCGTCGAATGGGCTATGGGCTATGGGCCGCAGGGCCGCCTCGCATCGGTGACCGATCCCCACGGCTTCACCGAGAGCTACACCTACGAGCCGACCGGCGAGAGCAAGTCGATCGTCGATCGGCTGGGACGCCGCACGACCATGAGCCACGACCAGCTCGGTCGCCTTCTCACGATGGTCGACGCGCTGGGCCGCAAGCATGCGCGCTCGTACTCCGTCCCGGGCGGCGGCGACTGGCAGGGCCCGACCCTCGCCACGGCGAGCGCCGGTCCCACGGCCGCGGCCGCGGACCTCACGACGGCGCTGCGCGACGGCGACTATCAGCTCGGTGCCAACGCACTCCAGGTCTTCGGCTTCCCCGCCCAGATCTCGCTCTACCGCGACGCGACGTTCGCGCTCGCCTTCACCCACTACTTCGACGAGGCACAGCGCGAGACCTTCCGCGCGGACCGCGCGGGTCTACCCGTGGACGCCTCGACGCTCCCTCCGCAGACGACCAACGGCTCCTTCTGGAACGACCACCACAACTACGACCTGAACAGCAGTTCGGCGCTGGTCACGAGCTTCTCCAGCGACCGACCTGGCGGCTTCGAACGCGCGAGCTTCCCTCGCAATGCCGAATTCGACGTGACCGAGAGCGCGGGCTTCGGCCCCGGCACCGAGGCTGCCCACTACACGTATTCGCGCGACACGGTGGGTCGCCTCACCTCCGCGAGCGCGACGCTCTCGACGACGGCGCTCGGCGCCGGCTTCGACCTCACTGTCCCCACCTACTCCAACGCGTACACGTATCGTCCGGACGGACGGCTGGCCTCGGTCGCGACGGCCGACGGGGGAAGCGCGGGCTCGCGCGTCGCCAAAGCGACGATGGTGGTTATCGACTCAAGCGTCGCACCCCGTTCCCACGACTTCACGTACGACGCGCGGGGCCTACTCGCGACGCAGCATGACTTCGACGGCACCTACCGCTACGCGTACGACGAGGTCGGCCGCAACACGCGCCTGCAGTTCCCCGACGGACACACGCGCGTCCAGGTCCACGATGATCTCGGACGCGTCTCCTCGCGCTGTTACGAGTACGCGGACCCCTCGCTGAACCGCTGCTACCGGGCGCAGTACGACCCCGTCGGCAATCCGCTCCGGCTCAGCGACCCCGAGGGCTCCAACGACTACGCCTACGACGCGCTCGACCGCCTCACGAAGGACACGCGAAAGGATCTCGACGGCCTGACGGTGTCCGAAGAGTTGTACGCGTACAACGCGCTCGGCGCGCTGGCGACGAACGCCAGCGAGCCCGTCGACCACCGTCGTCCTCGCCTCGACGGCGGCGGTAGCGCCGATGCAGCGGTGCCGGCCACGCTCGACGCGCTGCCGGTCGGTCTCGACGTGGGCGGCCGCGTGACGGCGCTCCGGGGAATGAACGTTGGCTGGGATCGCACCGGTCAGGCGCGCACGATGGCGCCGCCCATCCCGCTCGCGCCGTCGCAGTTCGGCTTCGACTCCATGCGGCGACGGGTGTGGACGGTCGGGTCGGCGACCCTGCGGGGCATTCCGGAGCTCTACCTCTACGACGGCGTCCACCGCGTCGCCGCCGTGACCCCGACGAACGTGTTCCCGCAGGGGCTCATCGCGATGAGCTTCCTCTACGATGGCGTCGACCACCCGCTGCGGCTCGGGGGGACCACCGTGGTCGGCACGACCACGCCCGAAAGCCCCTACTCGAACTACTCCGCAGGCCCGAACGTCGCCGCGTACTACGAAGTCGATCTCGCGGGCAACGTGCGGCGGCTCCGTGCGCCGGGCGGCGCCGACCTCGGCGGTTACCGTTACGCCGCCTTCGGCGCGACCCGCGAGGACACCGTCCAGCGCAGCATCGGGACCATCAATGACCTCGACAAGCAGCCCCTCCGGTGGAAGGGGATGTGGCGCTTCGACCTCGGCGGCGGCGTCGAGCTGTATGACGCGCGGGCGCGGGTGTGGAGTCCGAAGCTGGGGACGTTCCTGAGCGTGGATGAGTTCGCGTTCCACGATGCGAGAAGCACGCTCTGGGGATGGCCGGGGCAGAACGCCATCAAGTGGAGAGATCCGAGCGGGCGAATCGGCATGGGCGACAGCGCCTCGTCGGACCGCGCGATCGGTTCGTCTCAGAACTGGGGAGACTCATCGTTCCAGAGCGGGCTCAAAGACAGCGCCGTTTTCGACGCCTTCGCGCTCGCGCAGCTGACTCCGCTCGGCTATCTGCTGGACGCCGGGCTCTTCGTCGCGAGCGACAAGGATCTCCCTCTCCTGGGGTTGATGGGCGCACCTCGCGTCGGTGGCGGGGCGGCTGCCGCCGCCGAGGCGGGCCTCGAAGGGGGGAGTTGCCCCGCAGCCAGTAGCTTTGGCCCCAACACCGCAGGTGCGGCACAGCGGGTGCCAACTGTCCTGCAGAGCGGTGGGCGAACTGTGGCTCGCGGCACGGCCAACGAGTTGAACGAGTTTGCCGGGGAGAGTCTGTCGCGGCGCGATTGGGGCCGTGCCCTCGAAGCGCTCAAGCAGGAGCACGGACTCCCGCCCAGCCACCACGGTCGGATCTTGGATAACGGCGACTACGCGGACCAGGCTGGGAACGTGATCGACAATCTGCTGAACTACACCCCGTGAGCAATGTCTCGTCTTACAACGACGCGTATCCCAGCTGCGATCGGACACACGCGGCCCTTCGGATTTACTCCGGCGAGATGGCGCCTGGTGAAGTCTCCTCGCGACTCAATCTGGAACCAACGATGATGAACCTGCGAGGTCAAGAGCGCGTGTCGCTCACGACCGGACGCAGCAGGTCGCTGCCGCTCAATGCATGGTTCCTCTCCTCGGAAACGCACGTCGTGTCGAAGGACCTCCGGCGCCACCTCGATTGGGTGTTGGACCAGATCGAGCCCGCTGCAAGCTCCCTGCGCGCCCTCGGCAACGCCCCCGGTGTTCGGATCGAAGTGTATTGCAGCTGGTGGTCAGCAACCGGCAATGGCGGCCCGACGCTTTCGCCACCGCAGCTCCGACGACTGGCCGACCTCGGGCTGGAGTGCGTGTTCGAGGTGATGTTCTTTCCCGACGAGGACTGAATCAGCTCGACCGGCCCCGTGAAACCCCGCGCCGTCATCGTCGCGAGCTTCTCGCCGCGAGCGATCTGACGAACGTCCCGCGAAAGCATCACTACGTCCCGCCACCTGCTTCGACGCGGCGAGCTTCCGGGCGACGACGACCGCGAGCGGCTGCTGAATTTCATCGCCATGCAGGCGCTCCGAGCACCGGCGCGGCGCGAGATGCTGGACGATTTCTCAACGCGTGCGGCGCGGATGGCGCTCAGCCTGGAGGTACCGCTGCGCGGTACATCGCGGTCGCCGAGCAGCTGGCGCTACCACGTGACCGCGAGCTGAGTGAGGCCGAGATCCATGAGGTGGCGCAGCGCGTTCAGGCGCGGCCACTGCCGGACCCGAGCGCGGAGCGGAAGGCGGTCGCCGAGCACAAGGCGCACATCGTCGAGTGGCTCGCCAAGAAGCGGCCGTTGCGTCTCAGCAAGATCCACACGCTGCTCGTTCGGGACCACGGGCTGGTCGCGAGCTACGACACGGTCCGCCGCTACGCGATGGAGGAGCTGGGCTGGCAGAAGAAGGAGCCGACCATCCTTCTCGAGGATCCGCCCGCAGGCCAAGAAGCGCAGGTCGACTTCGGCAAGATGGGGATGATGCTCGATGCTGCGACCGGGCGCATGCGCGCGCTGTGGGTTCTCATCGTCACGCTCTCGTTCAGTCGCTATCAGTTCGTCTGGCCGACCTTCTTGCAGACGACCGAGGCGGTCTGCGGCCTCGACCGCGCCTGGTGGTTCTTCGGCGCGATGGCGAAGACGATCGTGCCCGACAACATGTCGTCGGTGATCAAGGCGGCGGACGCGCTCAATCCGTCCGTCGTCGCCGCCTTCCTCGACTACGCGCAAGCGCGCGGCCTCTTCGTCGACCCGGCGCGCGTCCGGTCCCCCAAAGACAAGCCACGCGTCGAGAATCAAGTCGCCTACGTTCGCGAGAGCTGGTGGGACGGCGAGACCTTCGCCGATCTCGAAGATGCCCAACGAAGCGCTGAGCAATGGTCCCGCGAGATCGCTGGCCTTCGCGTGCACGGTACGACGCGGCAAGTGCCGCGCGAAGTGTTCGAGGCGACCGAGAAGGCCGCCATGCTTCCAGCACCGAGCGAGCCCTTCGACGTGCCGCAGTGGGCGGAGACCGCCAAGGTCCATCCGGACCACCACGTCGAGATCGCGCGCGCGCTCTACTCCGTGCCGACGCTCTACCGAAACAAGTCGGTCCGCGTGCGCGCCGACAAGACGACGGTGAAGATCTACTTCGGCACCGAGCTGATCAAGGTTCATCCGCGCAAGGCGCCGGGCGGACGCTCGACCGACACCAATGACTATCCCGCAGGAAAGGCGGTGTACGCGCTTCGCAGCGTCGATGCCGTCCTCGCCAAGGCCAAGAGCAAAGGCATGCACGTGGGGCTCTACGCCGAGCGCCTTCTGAGCGGCCCGCTCCCGTGGGCTCGCATGCGCCAAGCCTACGCACTCGCTCGCCCACCACCGCAGCGTCGCTGCCCGGTATCCCCCGCCGGCCATCGCGAACTCCTCCGCCGATTGCCCGCTCTCGCGCCATGCGCGCACTCGCTCAGCCCACTCTGCAGCCCGCGTCCTCATGCATCGCAGCATGCGCTCGACACGTCATCCACGGAAGGACGGGTCCTCGTGCAGCGGATACGGATATGCACCATGCACGCAATAGATCATCATGGAAATACTGAAGAGGATCGGCGCACCAAGAAGACGGCGACACAGTGAGAAACAAACGACATGGACCTACGCGGCGGCCTCACGCGAACGCGCGTGACGCGCTCAACCTATCGCAGTAGTGTTAACTTCGGCGATGCCGTGAGAAGTAGCCCTTCATGCCCAGTCCCACAGCCTCGAAGCGCTTGTGTGCGGCATCGCCAGATTCTTCCGGAAGGGCTGACCGCCACAGGTTCAAGTCGATCGCCGGAAACGTGGCGCTCGATGGATACTCGGGATCGGCGGCGTCCACCGACGCATGGCGGGATGCTGCTGCGATGGCGGCCTCTGCATCAAGACTCAATAGATCGACCCCATCGAGTCTCGCAGACACACCGCGAACCAGCACGATCAGCTCGACCTCCTGGAGCGCCGTGTAGTGCACGTGCAACAGATCGTCCGCGAAGAACTCCTTCGTGGACGCCGTGCGAGACGGCGCTCCCAGGAGGTCGCGAACCAAGCTTCGGGCCATACCGAACCGCAGGTCGCCGACGCCAACGTGAACGAAGAGGTCGTACTCCATCACCGCCCACCCGGTCGGTGCCGGTCTCCCGCGCGATCTTCCTCATGCTGTGCCACGCCGCCCAGCGGCGGAGCAGCTCTCGAACGTCGATCATGGATAGCTCCCGGTAGGACATGGATCCCTCCGACGGCGACCAGCGCCGTCATCGGCAGGAACCCTCTCACTGCTCGGTCGCCCGACCCGCCGCTGGCTGCATGACCCTGCGAAAGGTCGTGAAACCCGGCGGCATGACCCTGCAAAACTTCGGTCAGCCCCTCATGCTGCTGGCCGCATCGTGCTGCATATGCGGTGGCTGCATGACCCTGCGAAAATCAGCCTTCAGGTGGCTGCATGAGGCTGCGAACTGGCACTCAGCCGCGTCCGATAAGAACCCCTTTATCGGAC
>JAYTHX010000376.1:0-11322 GCA_043732195.1 Polyangiaceae bacterium | reverse complement strand
GGCTGCGGTCATCCAGAATCTCGAAGCGGCTCAGCGCCTCGCGCTCGCCGCGTAACACACAGCGATCATGTGGATTTCAACCTGTTCGGCGCTCTAGGAACGTCGCGCGCCAGCTCACCTCGCCGCGCTGCGGTCGCACCAGGCCGCCAAGGATGCCGCTGATGCCTGCGATGCGTCCGTTCAATGCAAGCATCATCGAAGCGCTGGCGCCGATGAGCGCGCCACCGATCAGTGCGGAGACGGGAGTGAATGCCATGCGAAAAATCTCCTGCTACTTGCGAGGGCCGAACGACGTCAGAACCGCGTCCTGACCGAGGACGACCGCAGGCAGGTCCACGGCCTTCGAGCGTCCGTCACGGGTCCGGGCAATGACGGGGTGACGCTTCAGATAGGCGCGCAACGCCTGGTGGACCGTCGACGGTAGCACCGCGGCATCGTGAACGCCCCGCATGCGGCAGAGCACATCCATCGGTTCACCGGCGCGCTCGCATCCCGACATCGTGACATGCGTATCGTCGGCGACCGGCTTACCGTCGATCATGAGACCGCGCAGCCGCGAACCCTCGGGCGCGGCGGCGGCGAAGTCAGCGCACCGCTTCTGCGCTAGAGCTGCGACCACCGGCGTACGCGCCTGCCATCGAAGCGACGCCGAAGAGAAGACCCGTCCGGAACTGAACGCGACCGGCGCGCGCGTGGCTCAGCATCGCGAAGGCGCTGATACGACATAGACGAGGATCGGCACCGTGAGGATCGAACCTCCGCCCCCCAGCAGGCCGAGCGAGACCCCGATGAGGACCGCAAGCACGAGCGCGAGAACGAGCATCAGCGCTCGACGGGCAAGCCGGCCTCGGCGTACGCCCCCATCCCGCCGTCGAGGTTCACGATCTCGAGATCTCGCTCGAGCTCCTCGAGCACCATATCGACGAGCGCCGCTTCCTTCGTCACCTCGTCGGCGATCAGGTACGTGTACGTCGAGCTTTGCTTGTCGAAGAGCTGTCGAAAGAGCATGGGCACGTGAATCCTGCTGCGACGACCGTGCCATCGCGGGCCCCTGACGCTGCGCCGGAAGAAGGGCACATCGGGCACGCAAGCCCCGCATCGTTTGATTCAACGATGAAACAGATGTTTCATCGTTCAGCGACGGCTCTGTCAAGCAGCTGTAGCGCAGAAGCGGTGCGCTGACTCTGCCTTCAGCGAGTCAGGCGGCTCGCGAGCCGCGTCCGATGCCGGGGGCAAAAAAAGGCTGCACGTCGATCTCGGTGAGGATCCCGAAGCCCTCCGCCTTCAGCGCCTCGGTCACGCGCTCGCGCACGCCGCTGATGGTGGTCTTTGGAATGCGGCAGGTGATGGCGTAGGGGACGTCGAAGTTCATGGCTTGGTCCAATCTGTTTCAGCCTTCTCCACCATGGGCGGGATATGGCTCAGGCGCATGCGCGACGTAGGTCTCACGCGGCAGCGACGGCTGCCGTGATCGCCGCCCGCCCCCTCGGCGCGCTGCAGTCGATGCTCGCGCGCTTGCGTTCACTTCCCCTTGAGCTTCTTCTTCGCGCCCTTCGCGCCCGCTGCCTTCTCCGTCGGCTTGCCCTTGCCGGGCGCCGCGTCCTTTGCGTCCGCGGGGGCGTCCGCTTGCGCGACCGCCGCGGCCGGCACCTCGGTGCCGAGCACCGCGACGCCCTCCGTGAGGCCGCCGAACTGGTCGAGGACCGAGCCAGCCTTCGCGGAGACGCGGCCGTCGGGGCCGCGACGACCGCCGCTGCCCGGCGCGCCCTGCGCTCCCGCGCCGCCGTCCGGACCGCGCTTGCCGCCCTGGCCGGTGCCCGAGCCGCCGCTGCCGCCCGAGCCGCCCGCTCCCGCCGCGCCGGGCTCGCCCGCTTCGCCGCCAGGGGCCTCGAGCGTGATGATCTTCGCGAGGTCGGGATAGCGGCTGTCGACGACGAGATCGATCGAGCCGCCCGCAGCGCCGTTCGCGCCCATGCCGCCGCTGCCGCCGTTCGCCCCCTGGCCTCCCGCACCGCCGACGTACGGCGCGCTGCCGCCGGAGCCGCCGCGCCCGGCCGAGCCGCCATGACCGCCCGAGCCGCCGCTGCCGCCCGGTGCGCGCAGCGAAAAGGGCTGGCCGTCCGGCACGAGCACGAAGTCCTCGTAGTCGCCGCTGATGCGCACCGCGACCAGCTTCTCGTAGAACGGCGTCTTCACCATCGTCGCGTACGCGGTGAGGTGCGGTCCCGGCTGACCGTCGCTGCCGCTGCCGCCCTGCCCGCCGGGCGAGCCGCTGCCGCCCTGCCCACCGTCGGAGCCCGCCTTGCCCGACTCGCCGCTCGGGCCGCCGTGGCCCTGCTGCCCGCTGACGCCCGACTTTCCCGCCTGCTTGATGCAGCTGTAGTCCGGCTTGTACGTGGTGCTGAACGAGAACTTGTCGGGGCGCTGGCGGAAGACGCTCTTGATCTCGAACTCCTTCGACGCCGTCGCGAGGAGGTTCGGGTTCGGGGCGAACCAGCCGTCCTCGTCGAAGCTGCCCTGCTCGCTGTGGAACGCGAAGTCGGCGAACTCCATCTTGTCGTTCTTGTTCGCGCCGTGCTTGCCCTGCCAGGTCTCGATGTCCTTGACGGCCTTGTCGCCCTCGAGCGTGACCTTCGCGAACACAGCCATCTGCACGGGCTCGCGCGGGCAGATCGTCTTCTGCTGACGCCGGAGGTCGACGCTCATGGAGGCGACCTGCGCCTTCTTCAGGTCCACGGTGTCGCTGCCCGCCATGCGGCGGAAGAATCCGCAGCCGCTGGTGGTCGCCAAGACGAGCGCGAGGCCAGTGGTGACGAGGACGGAATTGCGAGGGAAAAGGACGGCCATCGGGTTCTCCACGGGCGGCAGCAAGTTGAGTGCGCCTCGGTGTTACGCGGTGGGACGGATTTGCTTCCCCCGGGGCCGCTTCTCCAGAAGGAGCGGCCTTGTGGCCTCAGGGCGCGCCGCAGAAGAACGTGCTCACCGCGCCCGTGCACACGCCTTCGCGCTCTCCGCGCAGACGGGGAAGAGGACGGCGACGGAAGAGAGCGATTTCATGGTCCTCGCGGTCGGCGCGAACGACCGGGAGTCGCGTGAAATCGGCGGCGTCCGCGCGCTGGATCACCCCTTCTTCGCGTACTTCCCCGGCTCCGCCTCGAACTTCTTCTTGCAGCCGCCGCAGCAGAAATAATAGGTCTTCCCGTCGTGCTCGGTCTTGGGGGACGTCGCCGCGACGACGAACTCCTCGCCGGACACCGGGCACTTCGTCGTGTCGCCGATCTTCGCGTCGCCGGGCGCCTTCACGACGGCAGCAGGCGTCGCGGGCGCGGCGGCGGCGGGCGTCGCGGGCGTCGCGGGCGTCGCGGGCGAGGGGGCGCTGCCGCACGCGGCGGCGCCGAGCGCGACGCCGAGGGCAAAGGCGAAGGTTGAGAGCGCGAGGGGCTTGCTACGGTTCATCGGAGAGTTCTCCCGCAGGAACGGCGCCGCGTCCAGCGCCGCGCTCGGAACGCTCAGAGCGCGAGCACGACGGTCAGGCCACCGCCGTCTTGCGGAGGAAGTTCGGGCCGTCGACGCTCACCACCGTCGGCTCGGTGATCTCGATCTGCCGCGAGGCCACGGCGACGTACTCGCCGCCCTTGGCCACCTCGCGCTTCACCGTGTGGCGACCACGAGCGAAGCGGCCCTCGGCCGGCGCGCCTTCCTCCGCGGCGGGCGGCTCAGCGGCGCCGGCGACGTGCCCGGCAGCTCCGCATGCGCGATGCGCGTCGTGATGAGCGCGACGGTGCCCGCGACCACCGCGACCACCGCGCCGATGCTGCTCCTGCGAACCACGTCGAGCCGAAGTCACATGAACACTTCGTCACATGTGCCAGCGGAACAGCGGATTGTGGGGAAAGGCGGGAGCGGCGCCAATTGCTGTGCTGCGCGCGACCTGTCACGATCGAAGCATGCGAACGCTCGTCACGCTCACGACGGCCTGCCTCCTCGCGCTGGCAACCGGTTGCTCGACGTGGAACGCGACGTACTACGCGCGCCCCGAGCCGCCCGCGACTGCGGCGCCGCCGGCCGATGTACGAGGTGGCGCACTTCGATGACGGATACCGCGGCAGCTCTCCCTACGGCTTTCTCTATCTCTCGGAGAAGGTGCCGGGAGAGGTGTCTGGCGTCACCGGCAACGGCGCGCTCACGAACCTCTTCTACGAGACCGACGCCGCGACCGGCGGGCTCCGTGCGACCGGGCGCTGGGCGTGGAAGCAAGTCGACATCGTGACCACGCGCGACAGCATCACCGTGACGCGGCGCTTCTGCACGGACACGTACCAGCGCGTCGAGAACACCGAGGCGTTCGTGGGCCGCCCGAAGTGCTGGCAAGCCGGCCGGCTCGGCGCGACGCTGCGCGTGCCGGCTGCGTTCTTCGAACGGCCCGCGGGCGAGCAGATCGTGTTCCTGACGATGTTCCTCGCGTGAAGCGGTGACCAGCACCGGCGCCTGGCTCACCCGTCGAGGAGCGCGCGCAGCTCGCCGACGAACAGCGCCGGCGCCGTGTTCATCGCGGCATGCTGCTGGCCGGGCAGGACCACGACCTTGCTCGTGGGCAGCGCTGCATGGAGGCGCGCGGTGGCCTCCTTCAGGAAGGCGACGCTCTCGCCGCCGACGAGCATGCCGATCGGGATCGTGACGTCGCGGAAGCGCGCCGGATCGAAGTGATGATGCTCCGCCGCCCGCATCTCGCGCGGGATGGTATGCGCAGACGCGACGCGCCCCGCCCAGCTCGGCTGCGCGCGCATCGCCGCGACCTCGCGCTCCCCCATGAGCAGGACCTCGCGGAGAAACGAGACGACGAGGCGCTCGGGATCGCCGTCCGCGACCATCGCCTCGAAGCGCAGCGTGGTGGACGACGGCTCGCTCGCGGGGACGAGCGGCGTGTACGGCTCGTACACCACGAGGCGCTGCACGTGCGATGTGAGGAGTAGCGCACCGAGCGCGCACACGCCGCCGTAGGAATGGCCAAAGAGCAGCGTGGGTGCGCCCGTCGAGGTCACGACCGCGGCGACGTCCTCCTGCTCGCGCTCGATGGCGTGGTCCGGCGCGTCTCCGCTGGTGCCCCGCCCCCGCCGATCCATCGCGTAGACCGTGTAGTGCTCGGAGAGCGCGGGGAGCACGGGCGCCCAGCGCGCGGCATCAGCCGTGATGCCGTGAACCATCACGAGCGGAGGCCCGCTGCCGGTCCTGGTGTAGCCGATGGGCGTTCCGTCGCGCGAGATGACGATGCCGTGGTTCATGGGAGAGGCCGCGAGTGAGCCTCGCACATCGCGGCGGACGGAGGCGTCACGTGTAGTCGGCGAGCTCCGAGTCCGAGGGGGACTGTTCGCCGAAGCCCTCCTTGAACAGGCTGCTCTTGCCGACCGCAGCGGACGACGGCCACCAGCGATTCCGTCACCAGAGAGCGACGCCCAATCACTCCTCGTCGAAGCGGGCCTCGTAGAAGCGGGCCTCGATCATGTTGCCGTCCGGGTCCTGGAAGTAAAACCAGTGCGTCGACCAGCCCCGCGCGCCGAACGAGCGCTCGCCCACCCGGTGCGTCACGACGCCGGCGCTCGCGAGGCGCGTGGCCAGAGCATCCAGCTCCTCCTCATCCATCGCGAGGCACAGATGGTTCAGGGGCCGGCCCGCAGCGGTGGGCGTCTTCTCGCCAGTGAAGCGGCGCGTGCGCTCCGCGCCGGCCGCGGGCGCCAGATCGAGGATGCACCCCGCCGCGACCCGAACGGAGGGGAACGGCGCCGTGCCCGCCGCGAGCTCCTCCGCGCGCACCCCTGCGAGGCCCACGATCTCCATGTAGAACGCAAGCGATCGCGCAGCATCCTCGACCCAGAGCACGACGTGATCGAGCTGCATCATTGCGATAGCTTCGGACGGGGCCCCACGTATCACGCCGGGTAGTCGGTGTAACCCTTCGGACCCGGCGTGTAGAACGTCGCCATGTCCGGCTCGGTGAGCTTCGCGCCCGTCTTCAGCTTCGCCGGGAGCGTCGGATTCGCGAGGAACGCGCGGCCGTACGCGACCAGCTCGCCCTTCTTCTCTGCGAGCGCCTTCTCCGCGCCATCAGCGTCGGTGTAGCCGCCGGAGAGGATGACCACGCCCGTGAACGCCTTGCGGATCTTCGCGTACAGCTCGGGCTTGGGCGTCGGCGCGCCCATCGACGTGTGGTCGACGAAGTGGACGTAGGCGATCTTGCGCGCGTCGAGCGCCTTCGCCAGCGCGAGATACACGGCATCGGTGTCCGCATCCGACGTCGATCCGTTGAACACGCCGTAGGGCGAGATCCGGATGCCGGTGCGCGAGGCGCCGATCGCGGCGATCACCGCGTCGACCGCGGCCAACGCGAAGCGGATGCGATTGTCCACCGAGCCGCCGTACGAGTCGGTGCGCGTGTTCGACGCGGCGTTGAGGAACTGCTCGATCAGGTAGCCGTTCGCGCCGTGCAGCTCGACGCCGTCGAAGCCCGCGAGCTTCGCCTTCGCTGCCGAGTCGCCGTACTCGCGAACCGCCACCTCGATGTCGGCGGCCGTCATCTCCTCGGGCGGCAGGAACTTCTGCTGACCCTCGGCGTCGGTCAACATCTCGCCCGGCGCCGCGACCGCCGAAGGCCCGAGCACGCGCGCGCCGGCGGGGAGGTTCTGCTTCACGCCCACGCGTCCGGTGTGCATCAGCTGCACGAAGATGTGTCCGCCCAGGTCGTGCACCGCCTTGGTGGTCTTCTTCCAGCCCTCGACCTGCGCGTCCGAGTAGAGACCCGGGATGCGCACATAGCCGAGGCCGTTCGGCGACGGCGACGTCCCCTCCGTGATGATGAGCCCTGCGCTCGCGCGCTGGCCGTAGTACGTCGCGACGAGATCATCGGGCACGTTGTGGGGCGAGCGGCTGCGCGTCATCGGCGCCATGACGATGCGGGAGGAGAGCTCGGTCGAGCCCAGCTTGAACGACGAGAACAGGAGTTCGTGGGCCATGGGAAGATTCGGATGCCAGCGCACGGACGAGCGTTGCGGTCACGCGATCTCGAAGGTCGCCGTGAGCCCGTAATGGTCTGACGCCCAGGCCGACGTTCCGCCGCCCGGCGCGCTGCGCGCCAGCGGCTGATCGAAGAACCTCGTGAGGCCCGCGGGCCGCACGCCGCCGCTCGCGGCGCCACGCCACAGCACGTAGTCGATGCGCTGCGCCGCGCCCGTCGGGTCGAAGGCATGCGCGAGGGCGTTCTTCTCGGGCGTGGGCGCTCCGGCGAGCATGGTGGTGAAGCGCACGCGGTTGTCGTCGCGAAAGCGCGCGGTGAAGGTGCCTTGCCCCACGCCGTCGAAGAAGAGCTGCGCGTCGCGCGAGAAGAGCTCCTGCACGCAGAGGACGTCGGCCGAGGCGCACTCGGTGAGGACGTCGTCATGGCGGAGGCGCGCGCCGAACGGGGCGCGCCGCGCGGTGACGGCACCCAGCCCCTGGCCCATGCCGAAGCAGTTCCACGTGCCGACACCAAGCTTCACGGACGGCTACGCTAGCGCGAGAGGCCCGCGAACGTGAGAGCGATCGCTCAGGCGGCAGGCATCTTCGCCGCCTCCACCGCGCCCAGCACGGCCAGCACGCACGCCTCGGCGTCGGCGCCCGCGCCGAGCCCCATGAAGTACGTGAGCGCGTCGACCGCCGTCGGGGGAAAGCCGCCGATGGTCAGTCCGGCGTCGGCGTCGTTGCCGCGCTTCGCCGTCGCGAGCAGGAGAGAGAGGCTGCGGATCTTCGTGCCGCACGTCGCACCCGAGGTGCCGACCAGGAGGTGCGTCGCGTGCAGGACCAGCACCATGTCGTGCGAGGCGTCGGGATCGGCGCGGTTCGAGCGCTTGCCGAACAGCTTGCCGAACATGGTCTCGGAGGCCGGGTTCTCGCGATGCGTGAGCCACGCATGCGCCGCCACCATCCTGAGCTTCTTCTTGTCCGCGTGCGTGAGGAGCGCGTTACGCAGCGTCGACGGGAGCGACGGGATGGGAACGGACCGCGTCTCGCTGCGATAGAGCGGCGTCTTCGACATGGGGCACCCTAGCAGCGAAGCGCGGGCGCCGTGCCGTCATCGCCCCTTCGCGAGATGCGCGGCCTCGACCGCGATGTAGCGCGAGCGGCGGCACGCGACGGGGCGACCGAACGCTTTGCGCTCACGCGGGCCTGTGCGACCGTGAATGCCTCGATGAGCCGTCTCGACCCGCATTCGTACGCCGACGACACCCAGCCCCGCACGAAGTCCTTCGACTGGAAGGCGAGCGTCGACTTCGCCGCGCGCACCATCCGCGCGGAGATCACGCTGCGCTTCGCGGCTCCCTCGCCCGGCGGGCCGCTCGATCTCGACACGCGCGCGCTCGCCATCGAGGCCGTGCTCGACGGCGACGGCGCGGCCATCCCGTTCGCGCTGCACGCCGCCGACCCCATCCTCGGCAGCCGCCTCGAGGTCACCGTGCCGAAGGGCGCGGAGTCGGTCGGCATCCGCTACCGCACCTCCCCCGAGGCCTCCGCGCTCCAGTGGCTCACGCCCGAGCAGACCCTGGGCAAGGAGCACCCCTACCTCTTCTCGCAGTGCCAGACGATCCACGCGCGGAGCGTCATCCCCTGCCAGGACACGCCGTCCATCCGGCAGACCTTCACGGCGTCGATCGACGCACCGTCCGAGCTGCGCGCGGTGATGGCCGCCGCGCCGCACGAGCGCGAGCTCCACGGCGCGCGCGCCACGCAGCGCTTCGCCATGCCTCAGCCCATTCCGCCGTACCTCTTTGCGTTCGCGGTCGGTGACCTCGCGTCGAAGGATCTCTCGTCCCGCTCGCGCGTGTGGACCGAGCCGGCGCAGCTCGACGCCGCGGCGTGGGAGTTCGCGCACGTCGAGGATCACCTGGCCGCCGCGGAGTCGCTCTTCGGCCCCTACGACTGGGATCGCTACGACCTCCTCGTGATGCCGCCTTCGTTCCCGTACGGCGGCATGGAGAACCCGCGGCTCACGTTCCTCACGCCCTCGCTGCTCGCGGGGGACCGTAGCCTCGTCAACGTGCTCGCCCACGAGCTCGCGCACTCGTGGACCGGCAACCTCGTCACGAACACCACCGCCGAGCACTTCTGGCTCAACGAGGGCTTCACGGTGTTCGCGGAGCGCCGCATTCTCGAGGCGCTCGAGGGCCCGGAGCTCGCCGCGCTCCACGCCGCGATCGGCTACGAGCGGCTCCAGCAGGCGTTCACGCAGCACGCCGCGCGCCCCGAGCTCACGAAGCTGCGCACGCAGCTCACGGGCATCGACCCGGACGACGCCTTCAGCCAGGTGCCCTACGAGAAGGGCTATCTCTTCCTGAAGACCCTCGAGGCCGCGGCCGGACGCGAGGCCTTCGCCCAGCTCCTCGCCACCTGGCTCGGCGCGCACCGCTTCGGCGCCGCCGACACCGACGACTTCCTCGCGCTCGTCGAGCGCGTGATCCCGGGCCTCCTCGCCAAGGTCGACGCCGCCGCCTGGGTCGACGGTCCCGGCCTCCCCGCGAGCTACCGCAAGCCCGAGTCCGCGCGCCTCGCGGCCGTGCACCAGGTGCAAGGGCGCGCGCCGACCGCGGAGGAGGCGAAGGGCTGGACCGTCGTCGAGTGGCAGCTCTATCTCGAGGGGCTGCCCCGGCCCTCGACCCTCGCGCTGTGCGAGGAGCTCGATGCCGCCTACCAGCTCACCGCCTCGAAGAACTCCGAGGTCCTCGTGAGCTGGCTCGTGCTCGCGTGCGAGTCGGGGTACGCGGCCGCGCTCCCGCGTACCACCGAGCTGCTCGGGCACATCGGGCGCATGAAGTACCTGAAGCCGCTCTACAAGGCGCTCGACGGTCGCCCCGAGACGAAGGCGCTCGCGCGGCAGCTCTTCGAGCAGCTCGGCGGCAGCTATCACCCGATCGCGCAGCAGCTGATCCGCCGCGTCCTCGCGCCGACGTGACGGTGTAGGCGCTGTAGGCGGCACGTTCCTCGCGCGTCTATCTCGACCGATGCTATATCTATCGGGATGAGTGGCACCCGGAAGATGAGCCCCTACGAGCTCGAGAACGTCTCTCCGCCGCGCGCCCGGATGATCTCGATCACGACGCCGGTCGAGGCGATCCCCATCGCGACCATCGCGGCGTCCTTGCCTTCGTCACCGCCGCCTGCGTCCGATCGCGAGCCGCACATCGAGGTCCTGCGCACGCGCCTCGCGCGGCGCTTCACCACGCTTGCCGACGAGGTCACCGCGGCGCTCGCCGACTTCCGCATCGGCGCTGGTGCGTGGCAGCCGGAGCTGACCGCGCCCAGCGGCATGTCGACCGGCGGCGGCAAGCAAGCGCTGCAGCATCTGCGCCTCCGCCCGACGCGCCAGGGACACTTGCCGCTCGTCGGCGGGCTCGTCAACGCCGGCGCCAAGACCGCCGAGCTCCGCGACCACGACTACATGGTGGCGCTGCAGCGGGCACGTCTCGGCGGCAAGGCGCTCGAGATCACGCCGGCCGAGTGGGAGCAGCTCCTCCGCAAGGCGGAGATGGTGCTGCGCGCCGAGGGCATCGCGACCACGCGCGTGACGACGCCCGCCGAGCTGCGCGCGCCGGGCCCCGGGCAGCCGCGCGTGACCTCGCGCACCCTCGCGTTCGTCGCGCTCGGGATCATCGGGCCGCTCGCGCTGCTCGTGGTGTGGCGCGTGTTCGTGGTGCTGCTTCGCTGAGCTGGAGTCTCGCGCGCGTCCGGCCTAGACAGGGCCGATGACCTCGCTCGCCCCCGCCCGCGACCTCCTCGAGCGCTTCATGGAGCTCGGTGACAAGCATCTCTTCCAGCTGAGTGACGGCCGCTCGTTCGAGGGCTACGTCGTCGAGGTCGGCGAGGCCGCGGTGCTGGTGATGGACTCGGGACCGCTCGCCTCCGAGGAGACCATCGAGATCGCGATCGAGAACATCGAGCTCGGCACGCTGCGCTACGTCGAAGGCGGAGTCGTGGTCCCGTTCGCCGCGACGTGAGCCGATGCCGCCGCCGAAGTCCAGGCGCAAGCCCCTCGGGATCGCGCCGAAGCTGCTGCTCGAGCAGGTGAAGAACACCGCGGCGTGGGCGTTCTCGCTCACGCCGCCGCTCCCCTCCACGGAGATCCTCGCGCGCGCGCCCGAGATCGAGAAGCGCTGGCAGAACGGCACCGACGCCGAGAGCTATTTCGTCTGCCTCCTCGCCGCGCACTTCACGACCGTCGCCACCTTCGTCCCCACCGACGTCGATCAGCGCATTCGCCAGCACGGCTGGGCCACGCTCTCCGGCAAGGGGCTCGCGTCC
>JAYTHX010000375.1:0-3512 GCA_043732195.1 Polyangiaceae bacterium | reverse complement strand
TGTCGAGCGTCGCGACGTCGAACGTCTTGCCCCAGACCATCGGCACGTACTCGACGCCGAGCCCCGCGTAGCCCTTGCTCAGCGTGTCGTCGGGCTTCGCCGTCCAGTTGTACCACCAGCCGATCCCCGCGGAGAGCGCCGCCAGATCGTCATCCGAGTTGTAGCCATACGCGAGGCCGCGCTTGCGCACCGGCAGGGCAGCGGCCGCGTCGGCGGACGGATCCGGCGTGACCCCGCCGTCGTTCGCGGTCGGGGAGGAGCCTGCGTCGGCTCCGGCGGGCCCGCTCGGCGGAGCCTCGATCGGCTGGAGATCGGTGGAGCCGCACGCCGCGATCGCCACGAGGCTCGCGACCACGAAGCAGCAGAGGACCGGGGCTCTCATCGCGCTCTCCATGATGCTAGGTCACGCGACGCCTCGTGACGCGCTCAGGAATCGACGCCGACACCCACCGTGACGTCGGCCCGTGTGGGCAGCGCTTGCCAGTCGCCAGCGAAAAAGGTGAGCATCCCGCCGTGCTCGGTGTGACTCCTCTCGTGGTCCCTTGGTGATCGCGCGCAGCGGAAAGACGGCGGAAGAGCCAGGCGTGCAACGGGCCCTGGGAACGGTGCGCTCGCTGCCGTTCGAGGGCGACGAGGCGGCGCTCGTCGCTGCGGTGCGGGCGGGCCGCGCCGACGCTGCGGCCGCGTTCTACGATCGTCACGTCAAGGCCATCCAGGGAATCGTGTTCCGGCTCATGGGGCCCGACGGCGAGCACGCGGACGTCGTCCACGACGTGTTCGTGCGCGCGCTCGAGTCGCTGACGCAACTACGCGATCCGTCGGCGCTCCGCTCGTGGCTCTTCGGCATCGCGGTGCGCACCGTGGCCATTCGCTTCCAGAAGCGGACGCGTCAGCGTTGGCTGCGCTTCATGGCGCCGGAGGAGGTGCCCGAGATCGCCACCGAGCTGCCGGAGGCGGGCCTCGGTGAAGCGCTGCGCGACGTCTACGCGATCCTCCGGGGGATGGACGCCGACGAGCGCATCGCGCTCGTGCTCCATCGCGTCGACGGACTATCGCTCGAGGCCGCGGCGAGCGCAGCGTCGACGTCGCTCGCGACCTACCGGCGGCGCCTCGCGCGCGCCGAGACGAAGTTCTTCGCGCGGGCCGCGAGTCGGCCCGCGCTTCAATCGTGGATCGCAGAGGGGAGCGAGTCATGAGCGAACGTCGCGAAGGCGAGAGAGGCGACGCGCTCTTCCGCGCGTGGTCCGAGAGCACCGAAAGCCCGCCCTTCGACGAGGAGGCCGGGCGCGCGCGGTTCCTCGGTGCGCTGCAGGCGCGGCGTCCGCGTTCGCGCGCGAGCCGGTTCGTGTTCCTCGCGGCGGCTGCAGCGCTGCTCGCGGCCGTGCTGCTCTTCGCTCGCTGGCGCTCGGGCACGACTCCGCACTTCACGGCGGGCGAGAGCGCGGGCCAGGTGGGCGCGTGGCTGGCGACGAGCCAGACCAGCGAGATGCCGATCGCGTTCTCGGAGGGCACGCGTCTCGTGATCGCGCCCGACTCGCGCGGTCGCGTCGAGGACCTCGCGCCGGAGGGCGCCACGTTCCTGCTGGAGCGCGGTGAGGTCCGCGCCAAGGTCGTGCACCAGCGGACGACGAGCTGGCGCTTCGTCGCGGGGCCCTTCGAGGTCCACGTCACGGGCACCGCGCTGCGCGTGGAATGGGATCCGACGCAGGAGCGCTTCGCGGTGCGCGTCGACGAAGGTTCGGTCACGCTGCGCGGTCCACACGTCGGCGGCCTGCAGGTGGTGCGCGCGGGCGAACGGTGCGTCGTCGATCTCCCGGCCCGCACGATACGGCTCTCGCCCGTGACCGCCGATGCCGGCGTGCCCGAGGTCGTGCCGTCCGGTACGTCGTCGAGCTCCGAGAACGTGGCTCCCTCTGCGGTGCCCGTGCTCCCGGCACCTTCCTCGCTGGCGCGGCCCTCGTGGACGGCGCTCGAGGCCAAGGGGAATTACGATGCCGCGCACGCCGCGGCGGTGAGCGCCGGGTTGCCGACGGTCCTCGCGACCGCATCGGCCGACGAGCTGCTGCGGCTCGCGCAGGTCGGTCGCCTCTCCGGTCATCGCGACACCGAGCGCGACGCGCTGCTCGCGTGCCGCAAGCGCTTCGGTGGCAAGGGGCAGGCGGCGGTCGCCGCGTACGAGCTGGGGCGCGCGAGCTCGCCGGCCGAGGCCGCGAGCTGGTTCGAGACGTATCTGCGCGAGCAGCCGTCGGGCCCGCTCGGACGCGAAGCGCTCGGTCGCCTCGTCGAGGCGCGGGTCGCGATGGGAGACACGCCCGCCGCGCGTATCGCCGCCACGCGCTATCTCGAGCGCTACCCGGATGGCCCGCAGGCGCCGCTCTCGCAGCGCGTCCTCCGAGGCGGCGTGGAATGAAGATGGTGCGGCTCATGCTCGCCGTGGCGCTGGCTGCGGTGCTGCTGCTCGGTGCGACGAAGGCGTGGGCGCAGGACGGCGCCACGCTCGTCGCGATCGTCACCGCCGAGCCCAACGCGCCGCTCACGAAGCGGGTGCGCGCCGAGCTCCAGGGGCTCGGCGTCGACGTCATCGTGATCAAGCCGCCCGCCGAGGCGTCTTCGGCGATGCGCGCACCGCTCGAGCAGGCTGCGCGCAGCGTGGGCGCCGTGGCGGCCGTTCGGCTCATCGTCTCGAGCGAGGGCAAGGTCGAGATCTGGGTCGCGGACCGCGTGACCGGCAAGGCGGTGGTGCGTGAGCTCGACGCGTCGAGCAGCTCCTCCGACGCGACGGTCGCGGTCGGTACCGTCGAGCTCCTGCGCGCGAGCCTCATGGAGCTCCACACCGCGGCGCCGCGACGTGGCGAAGCGCCGGCCACCGAGAAGGTGATCTCGCTCGCGCTGCCGCCGACCATCGTGACCGTCGAGCCGCCGTGGGTGCCGCGGCTCTCGCTCGCGGTGGGAGGTGGGCTCGGCTTCGCGCCGGGAGGCCTCGGCGCCTCGGCCGAGGCGAACCTCGGTCTGTGGGTGCACCTCGCGGGGCGTCTCGGCGCGCGCGTGCTCGGTCACGCGACGCTCGCGCCGGCCCATGTCGACACCGCGGCCGGATCGGTCGACGTGCGCTCGCAGCTTTTCGGGGTCGCCGCCGTCTACGACCTGCGCGATCCGCTGGAGGGCTGGGTCCCCTCGATCGCGCTCGGCGCGGCTGCGGCGCACGTGTCGAGCACGGGCACCGCGGTGCCGCCGTTCGTGAGCGCGACCGACGCAACGTGGGCCTTCGCGTCGCTGGGTGGAGCAGGGATCGCACGCACCCTCGCGCGTGGTCTGCGCCTGCGCGCCGATGCGCTCGCGGCCTTCGCCGTGCCGACGACCCGCGTGCGCGCGCCCGACGCGTCGATCGGCCGGTGGGGCGCGCCGCAGCTCTCGTTCTCGCTCGGCATCGAGCTGCTCTGGGGACGTCGATGAGCGCGCAGCACGTGCGCCCCGGTGCTATCCCGCAGGCGCGGCGAGTCGGATCGAGACGG
>JAYTHX010000374.1:0-11327 GCA_043732195.1 Polyangiaceae bacterium | reverse complement strand
GGCACCACGAGCATGCAGGCGCCGCAACGCTGGCACTGGTACCGCCGGCCGAGCACGCTCGTCATCGTCGGCGCGCCGTCCGGCGTGGCGGGTCCGCGGACGTGGCGCTCGCGCGTGCCATCGCCGCGGACCACGAGATTGCCGCCAGTCGAGCGGCAGCGCCGCACCCACGACACCGCGACGGCCTCGCCAGCGAGACCGACGGCAGCTTGTCCTTCCAGGCCTTGACGCCGGGCAAACTCAGCAAATCCTGTGATGGCTCCGCACCTCCAGTGCTCGGAGCTCGACGCGGAGGGTGTCCGTCCAAGATCTACTTTCCGCGTCACCCTTTTGTGGGCCGGCACGACGCCGAGCGCCGCCTCCGGTCTCACTTCCTACGCGATCATCGGTCCGCGCGAAAATCGGCGGCTTCGGTGATTGTCGGGCCGGGTGATCTGCGCGGTCGAGCACGCGCGGCCGCGTAGCGCTGCGGGAGACGTGTCGCTTGCTCCGGTCGAAGAAAAGCGCAACGCATGCGAAAAGACGTCTCCGTGCGATTCGCGTCGCTGTCCGCCCCTCGCCCGCGCCGCGGGCGGCCTGGCCTCCTGCTATTGCCCGTTTCGGCGGATGGCAACGAGGGAGAATGCGACGCGATACGTCTCGCCGTAGCTACGGCCCTGCGCCACCGCGGCCACCCCACTCACAGTCGCACCACGATGGCGAACTGCATTCGGTCCTCCGACTTGCGGAGATCGGGATTGAATCCCGGAACGAGGCTACCGGGCGAGCCCTGGTTGCCGCCGTCCGGCGTGATGCCGCCGTGGCCGGCGAAGTAGGGGACATTCGACGCGCGGTGGTTGGCCTCCCAGCGGAAGGTGATGAATTGGCTCGGCATGTAATCGAACGTCACCGAGCCGTCCCACGTGGCAAATGAGTCGCCGGGATTCTCGGTGAAGTACGGAGTGCCGGAGGCTGCGCTCGCCCCGTTGATCGGCGGCATGAGAACCAGGTAACGTCCCGTAGGGTTGATGGCGCCTCCACCCAGCGTGAGACCGAAGAGGTCATTGGCAACCAGAAGCGGTTGTAGGCCATGAAGCCGACGAACGACTGCGCCGGCCCGCCGCCGCCGCCGCCGCCCCCGTTCTCGCATCCTGCATCGACCGTGAGCGAGAACGCGGCCTTGGAGAAAGCGCCGCCCTTGTGGTCGTGGTATCTCACCTGAATACTGTTGTCGCTGTGGAAGCGCAGGCGGCTCGGATTGTTGAGGGCGTCCGCACCGAAGTACTGATTGCTTTGTCCCAGCTCCACACCTGGTTCGGCCCCGTTGCGACGTGCGCGTCGACGGTTCGCACGGTGCGCGGCTTCGCGCGCCCGCGATGGGCGACCTGTCCCGCCTCGTGGAGGACGCGATAGATGGTGGACTCCGAGCCGATGTAGCGTCCGTCGTCCGCGAGGCGCGGAACGACCTGTTTTGGGGGCAGATCGCGATACTCAGGCGAGTTGACGACCTCGAGTAATTTCGCGCGCTCCGCCGTCGTGAGGGCGTTGGCAGGCTTTGTTTTCGGACCTGCTCGGTGGTCGTCACCCACGTTCGCGGCCCGCCACCGTTGCAAGCAGCGCTCGGTGAGCCCGAGCTGGACGCACGCGCGCTCGCGCCGAGCACCCGCAGCAACGGCTTCGTCGACGAGCCCGAGAATCACTTCGCGTTCCCCTCGCCGGTGCCGTCGTCCCCGTCCCCCCCAAATCTCGTGGACTTTTTTTGGAGCACCAGCAGCGTCGCGGTCTCCGCAAGAGCGCGGTCCTTGCGCCGAAGCTCGCGTTCGAGATCCTTGATCCACTTCGTGTCCGCGCCGCGCGATGACGACCGCGCCGCGCCGCTCTCGAGAGCGGACTTGGCCCCGTCGACCACCGTCTCGCGCCACTGCTCGAGCTCGGCGGCGTGTACCCCCTCGCGACGGACGAACGCGCCGAGCTCGTCATGTCCGAGCGCTGCCGCCGCCATCACGATGCGTAGCTTATCGTCGACCGACCGCGTGCTGCTGCCGGTTTGCACAGCGCGATCCGACGGCCGTTCCTTGGTCATGGGAACCACCGTGCGAGCCCGCTGCAGCCAGCGCGAGAGCTGTGACTGCGAGACGCCGACCTCCTTCGAAAGGCTGATCGCACTGATCGCGTTGGGTGCAGACAACCGCCGCACCATCTATGTTTTGAAGCTGTCCGTGTAGATCACAAGAAGTTCCAGTTCATGCTCCCTGAAGATGAGACGCCCTCACGCCGCTGCGCGGCGGAGGCGACAACTTCTCTGACACGGCGCGCCCCCAGGGGTTTGCACTTCGGGCGAAGGCTTGGCCGAGCCGTCCGTAGGTGCGGCCCGAAGCGGTATCGACATGGTCACCCACCCCCACCCATGAACCGCCCCATCACGATCGGCGCCCCCGTGCGAACGTTTCGCAGCCAGAACAGGAACGGTCGGTTGAGGCTGATCGACGGCAGCGGGGCGGGTAGGTCGATCACCACGGCGGTCGCCGCCGCGGCGCGCGCTCCACTCTCGTCGACATCGATCGTCGCTGCGTGCAAGACGTTGGCGACGTGGAGGTGCACGGCGGGGTCGCCCGTGATTCCCTCGAGGTTTGCATGCGCGTCAAACGCTCGCGAGATCCCGAGGGCCTGCAGCTCCGCCTTGAGCGAGGTCGCCGGTAGTGCGGCGCGGAAGCGAGGCATCGACACGATCACCCTGCCCGGTACGAGCGACGCCACGATGCGATCGAATCCGTCCAGGTCGAGCGACGCGTCGAGCTCGTCAAAGCGGCCCGAAGCTGGCGCGATGATGAGGAGCGCATGCTCTGCGTCGGCGCACGCCAAGTCTACCGCGTCGTAGGTCTCCGTGCGCGCGAAGCGTTGCGTGCTGGTGCCGGCGACCATCATCGGAATGCTCTCGATGGCGCCGCCCAGCGTCGTGAAGCTTTCCGGACGCGTCCGTGCGGGATCGAACGGCGTGGCCCACCGGGCGGCGGCAAAGAGTGCGTCGACAAGAACAAGCCGCGTTCGATCGTCGATCGTTTGGGGCCCCAGCAACTCGGGGATGTGCCCACGCGTGGCCGTCATCGTCCACCGATTGATCTGGCCGCGGGCATTTTCAGGGTTCCGAAAATCAAGCGACGCGAACGTGGCGCCTAGCGCGTGGCGATATTCCGGCGTGACGGCGAGGCTTCCATCCGCGAAGACTCGTTGTCCGCGCGATACCTCGAAGCCAGCCGCACCGCGCGTCTCAAGCTTGAGCAGATCGGCGGCGGTGACTCCTGCCGAGAGGTGGAGGGCGTGCGCAATCTCATCCCTCGTCTCTCCGCGTGCGCCCGCGTGAAGTAGCGCCAGCGCGCCCGCGATGGATAGCGGCGAGAGCGCCGCCGTCGTCCCCCCCCGAGCTTTGTCGGCTCGCCAGGTGCGATGGACGTCCATGGCGAAGGACATGACGGCGCGTCCGGGCGTCGTTGCCGGCGTCGTTGCCGGCGTCGTTGCCGGCGTCGTTGCCGGCGTCGTTGGAAGGGGCACGCTGGCCTCGGCGGGGCCCGTCGCGGCGGTCGTTGCCGCATCGGTCCCCGCTTCAGTGTCGCGTTCTCGTGGCGAGCCCTGGCGAGAGCATCCAGCGAGAAGCGCCGCGAGCGCCCACGGGAGAGCCGTGTGATCATGATGTCTCCGTCAGGGATCCATCGTTCGGAGGAACGACGATTCGGGGAGGTACGGGTAGAGGTGGGGTACGCTCTCAGGCGATGGTTCAGTCGGCCGATCGGCGACCGCGGTTGCGTGTCTTTCGGCAAATCATCGCGAGAGCTGCGACGACCAGGACGAACAAGGGGCTGGCGCGCGGCAAGCGTGCGGAGGCGGAGGGCGAAGCGCCCACGGCGTGAACCGCGCAGGATGCAGGGGCGGCGGATGGTGGCGCTGGCGCAGAGCCCTCCGCATCCGGCGGGTAGAGCGCGCAGACGGCGGCAATGTCGTCGGCGGCGAGCCGGCGCGACGCTACGCGGTCGATCGCACATCGGTCGGCGCTGTCGCAAAGATGCGCGGCCATGATGGTGTTGGGCTCTCGGCCGTGCGCCAGACCGATGAAGTGGCCGACCTCGTGAGTCACGACCGTCTGGAGGTCGATTCCCTCCCCGACGTCGCGCGTTGCGTAGGTCCACGCCGTCGTGTTCACCTCGATGTCCGCGTAGAGGATCGTGCCGCTGCTCGGTGCGAAGTCGATCGTGGTGAGCGCGCTCTGATCGTCGCCGCTCGGGTGTGGCCAACCGCGGTCCCGGAAGTAGATGCCGAACGGTTCGGGGCGCGGCGCCGCGGCCTCGAGCGGCTTGTCGGCGCCCAGGTCCTCGCCCTCCATGAAGCGAAGCGAGGTCCGCCGACCGTCGGGGCAGACAACATCGGACCAGCGATGAAATGCGGCGCGAACGGCGGCGGTCGTCTCCTCGGGGACGAGGCGCGCGCTGTGTTGCTGCTGGAAGCGGAACACGAGCGGCATCCGCTCCGCGGACCAGCGGAGGGACGTCCCGCTGGTGACGCAGCCGCGGTCGTCGACCGCACAGGTCTCCGTCGCGGGGTGGCACGTCATCGCTCGGCAGAATGCCCGGGCGTCGAAGGGCAACGCGCAGATGGCGAGCGCGACGATGGTGGCGATGTGATGCCGCACGCGTCAGGGTCCGCCGAAGGTGATGGAATACGCCGCTCGCGCGGAGGCCTGCTGGGGCTCGAGGACGACAAAGTACGTCTGCCCGAGCTCCACCGGTATGCGGCGGAACACGGGCACTCCGGCAGCGACGGAATCGCACGAGAGGGCGGTACCTGGCGCCGCGCACGTCGTTCGGATCGAGAAGGCGAGCGCCGCGTCGGACGCTGCGGCAACGGTCATGGTGCCCGTCCTGGAGGCGCGGACCGCGTAGACGCGATCCGGCTGGCTCATGAGCCCGCAACTCCCGCTGGCATCGTTCGAGCCCCGCGCGAAGGTCGCGAGGTCGAGGCGGACAACGCGACCTGGCGCGACCTCGACGGGCTGGCCGGGGCAGTTCTCCGCGGCGGGGGGCCGTCCGTCGGGCACGCAGAGCGGGCTGCAGCCGTCGTTCGCGACGAGGTTGCCGTCGTCGCACGCTTCGCCTTCATCGATGGTGCCGTTGCCGCACAGGCTGGCTGACGCCGTCGCGGGCGCCCCGCCGCCGTCGCGACACTCGCACGCGGAAAGCCGGCCGCTCTCCGAGCACGACTGGATGCCTTCCGACAGCGCGCAAAGGCAACGCAGCGTGGCGTGCGGCACGCATTGCGCAGCGTCGCTTTCGCTGGAGAGCCCGACGGCATAGGTGTCGAAGTCGAGGCCCACCACCGACGCGCATCCTGAAGCCACGAGAACCGCGGCGAGCGCTGAGAGACCGGCGACGGCGAAGCGCCACATCAGGTTCCTCCGAGCAGCACGAAGTCTGCGACGGCGACAGTTCGCGGCTTCGGCGCCCCGAGAAGGACGAGCGCAAGGGAGCCCAGTGCGACCATGACGCCGGAGGCGAGCGCAACGTTGCTGGCCGTGCTGAAGGACGCCCCCGCGCGCGCTGCCGCCTCGCCGCGCGCGCTGCACGAGCGGGGCGTTGGACATTCCGAGCGCACCACGCTCCCCCGATTGAGCGCGAGGTAGCCGGTGACACCGCCCGCGACGAGCGCGGCACCGCCGACGGCGAGCCCGACATAGCCAAGGGGTCGGAGGATGGACTCTTCCTCGGGTGCCGCGTTCGCGGGGCGACCGGTAACGGTGGACTTCAGTGGCGCAGGTGGACCGATCGCGATCGCGCCAGAGGGCAGCGGGGATACTGGCGCCAGCGGACGCGGTGCGGGGAGCGCGACCGCCTTCTCCTCCCCGGGCGCGACGTCCACGAGCTGCGTGCTCTGCTCGAAGCCAGGGGCGTCGACGGAGATCGCCACGCGGCCGGGGTCGACCCAGGGATGCTCACCCGCGAGCACGCGCGTTCCGGCGCGCACGCGCGCACCGGTCGGCCAGGCGCTCGCATCGACGCGCACGGAACCGAGCCGAGCAACGATGCCGCCGATTCGCGCCTGAAGTTGCCGCATAAGCTTGGCGACGGGATGCCGCCGCAGCGCCATCTCGTAGCTCCCGAGCGCAGCGACGAGATGCCCGTCGAGCTCCTCGCAGTGACCTCGGTGGTGGAGTTCCTCGGGCGTGTCTGCCGCCCCGATGCCGGCATCAACCATCACGCACGGCGGCACCTCGAGGTGCCGCGGCTTGCCTGAGGGCGCACGACGCTTGGCTTCGGGGGGGCTGGCAGACGCCGGCGCGGCGACGGTGAGCAGGCCGACGAGGAGGACCGCAGCCGCCGCCAACCGGGGCCACAGCGCGCGATGGACGCCGTGGGGAAAGGGGATCGCACGGGGGTGTTGCATCGCGTGATCCGCAAGTCGGCCGGGCAGGCCGCAGGTTGCGCGTATTCGCGTCGAGCGAGCCGGCGGCCCTGCCGTCTCGAGGGAGAGGCTCCGCACCAAGGAACGCGCCTTGCCCGTATCGCCTGCACGAGGCGGAACGCGGGCTCGCGCAGGAGGGCCTCGAAGCTCAGCGCTTCCACACACTCTCTCTCTCTCTCGTGTCCGATAAGAGCCGGTTTATCGGACGTGCGGCACGGACTTCTACGATCTCATTCGCCGCCACGGCTGCTCGTCCTCACGCGAGTGAGCATCGGCTCGTTTCGGGATCGAGATGATTGAACAGGGAGAAGGGAAGACGGGGAGCCGAGAGGGTCTGCCGGCCCCGACGGTGCGTCGTCGCGACGGAAGCCCTGCGGCGAGCCGCATTCGGCAGACCTCCGAGCCTTCAGGAAGGCTTCGTTTCCGGGCGCAGGATCTCTGCGATCATCTGCGGGGCCTCGCGTCCCACGAGCTGCACGGTCTCCAGGCTCGCTTCAACGTCGAACGCGATCGTGAGCACGTGTTCTTCTCCGACCGCGAGAACGGGGAACTCGTTCTCGTCGCCGGCGGCAGCGAGCGCGATCCCGTCGCGATCGGTGAGCAGTACGACGATCGCGCCGGTGATCTCGTGGACGTCCACGACGGCGCGAAAGAGATCGATCTGCTGTGCAGACGGGCCCATCGGGCGTTGGTCGGAGGCGTCCAACTCTCTCTTTTTAGGCCGACCGTGAGGACGCCGCCAGCGCGGACGTGCGCCGCGGATGGGGAAGTCGTGCTTGTCGCGGGAGCGCGCGCGGATGCGTCAGGCGGGGCGCTGGAAGGCCGCGCGCACGTCCGCGGGGATGGTCTCGCGCACCGCCGGGAAGAACTGACAGACGACGTCCGCCATCGCCGCGTACTCGAACAGTTGATAGCCGTAGAACCTGCAGCCGAGGATCTTCGTGCCCTCGTAGGCGCGCAGCGCCTCGCAGGCGAGGCGCGTCGGCTCGCGCACGCCGAGGTTGCCGGTGCCTGCGCCGAGCGCGACCATCGCGACGGTGACCGGCTCCGCGAGCTCGTCGATCACACGCATCAGGTTCTTGCAGCAGTCCTCGATGACCGCGAGCGTGGGGAACGACTTTCCGGTGAAGCCCTCGCGGTAGTCCATGACCGCGACGTGGGCGATCCAGCGCGCGCGCGGATGCGTGCCCGCGTCCGTGACGAGGACCTGCCCGGGGAGCATCGGGCCACCGAAGGCCTCCGCGAGCTCACGCGCGATGTGGTCCTGATAGCCAGGACCACATCCCTGGCGGATCGCGCTCGACACGCCGCTGCCGAGCGCGGCGTTCGTGTTCGAGGCATTGACGAGCAAGGTCTCGCTCCCTTCGGTGAGGCTCCCTTGCACGACGGTGATCTGCATCGCCGAAAAAGATAGCACCCTTCCCTCGTCGGGCCCGCCGATCGTCATCGGCGACTCCGACGGCACGCAGGACGACTTCATCGCCACCGGCGCCGCCTGGTTCTACCGCGCATATCGCACGGGTGGGAGGTTGCCAGTGGCGAGCGCACGGAAGATCGACGTTGAGACCGAGGCAGGCCGATGCCTGCGCGCAGCCAAACTTGCGGGCCGGCGAGTGGGCGAGGGCGCATGGCATCGACGGTCGCTCGCTCAACGCCTAGCCGAAGGCGCCGCTTCTGGCGCACGCGCTGATCGAGCTCGTTCCCAGGGACTCGATCGGTAGGCTCGCGGCTGGCGGTCGCTACGTGCTCGAGGTCGCCGTGATTCGATCCATCCTCCGTGCTTTCGACGACGACGACGTGCTCTTCCACAACGAAGGCAGACGCGTCGTCGCGCACGCACGACACGGCCTCCGCGACCAACTTCCGGAACGGGTATCCGTCACGATCTTCACCAGCATGATCGATGCTTGCCGACGAGCGCGTCAGACCACATTGCGAGCCTCGTGGTCGAAGCGATCTTCGCAGCTCCGCTGATCGCGCGCTTTCGTCTCTCGCCACGCAGCGCGCTTGCAGCCCCCGCCGCAATAGACCTGTCCGCGGCAATCGGCCTCGCAGAACGCGACGATCTCCGCGCATCCAACCCGCGGAAAAAAGCTCGATCTCCACACGCAACACTCTCGGCCGCTCTCATGGAAGTTGCCCGGCCCGTCCGCTCTCGGGCAAATTCGCTCGGTCAGCGTCCACGCGCGACACGAAGGCTCAGGATCCTGCTCCTGGGCTTTCATCCATTTCGCGGTCCTCGATCGCCTACGAGACCGCGCCCGACCCAGAAGGACGTAGCGCGAGGGCTCATGGTGGAGGCATGAATCTCTAGCTCGTAAGTGGTCACACTGCCAGGAGCCGTCGCGGTCGCGCCCGTCGCACCTTATTTCGAGGTCATGTACGCTCGGGGAAGCGCACGACATGGACGACAGCCTGCGACGAGACCGGAGCGCTTGCCTCCAAGCACTGATGCTACGCGCATTCGTCGTCGTCCCCATCCTCTCGGTCGCGTGGTCGTGCGTGCTCGTCGTTCAGCCCGAGTCCTCCGGAGCGCACTGCTCGCCGAAGGCGGCCACGACCGAGTGCATGGCGTGCCTCTCGTCGCGCTGCCAGGCCGCCGTCGACGGATGCTGCTCCCCCACTCAGTGTGGCAACCTCCTGTCGACGCTCGAGCAGTGCGCGGCCGCGCACGACGCGTCATGCACGCAGGCGCGCGCTCGCACGACCTCCGGCGACGCGAACGAGTTACGCCTCGCGACCTGCGTCGCGACACGATGCGGCTCGGTGTGCGCCGAGCTGACGGGCACGAGCAAGACGAGCTGTCGCGAGTCGCGGAACGGCGAGTCCACGTGCACGTGCACCGCGGGCCAGGCCGCGAACGATGTCCCTTGCTCCGAGGCTGCCTATCCGGGCTCGCTCTGCTGCGCGTCGCCGGGATGGCCCGGGCCCGGCCTCGGCTGCAGCTGCGTGCCCATCGTGTGCGTCCCTTCAGGTACGGGCTGCTTCTGCTCGCGCAACGAGTACGCGACGCCGGGCTACCAGTCGCGATGCGCAGGCAAGGATCTCTTCTGCTGTCGCACGAGCGGTACGTGCCGGTGCGGGACCGCTCCGTGCGAGGCGCCCGAGGAGGCCGTCGCCGAGTGCGGGCGATCGACGATGCAGTGCGACAGCGCGCACGCCGAGGTCGACGCGTGCAGCCTTCGCGACTGATGCTCCGCTCATTTCTCTAGGGAACGAAGCCGTCGGCCTGCGTGACGTCCGTCTCGTTCCCCGCGAGCTGGGTCCGATAGACGAGGAGGCTGCCCGGGAGGAGCTCGGCCGGCTCGGCCTCGACCTTCATCATGTCGGCGGTGTCGATGAGCAGGAGGCCGACCAGGCTGTCGGTGATGCGGCTCGACTTGATGATCGCGCTGCCGCTGGAGAACGAGAACGCCGGGCCGGCCGCGCGACGCATCAGCACGCGGTCGAGCACGCAGCTCGCCTCGTGCACGATCACGCCCACGCCGGTCGACCGCTCCTTGCCCTTCGCCATGCGCGGGGCGTCGATGAGCGTGCTCTCGATCGTGGCGAGGCCGTCCTTGCTCACGAGCACGCCCGTGCCTTCCACGGCCGTGATCGCCGAGCCACGTGCGGTGAGCACGGCGCTGTCGATGAGCTCGATGCCGCGGCCGTGGTCGAAGTAGCGCGTTCCGGTGAGGAGCGAGCGTTCCATCGTGAACGTCGTGCCGGCGCCGCGCACCGACACCGTGGCGCCGAAGCCGCCGACCAGGGCGCTCTCGGTCACGGTGACGTGGCTCTGCGCGGCGACGTCGAGTAGCTCGCGGATGCCGTTCGCGGACTTCGGGTCGCCGACGATCGCCGAGCGCGTGATCGTGAGATCTCCGCCGACCATCCCGAACCCGAACGCTGCCTTGTGAAAGACGGACGAGTCCTCGAGCGTCGCGCGCCCGCCTTCGGTCACCGTGAACGCGATGTCGGTCTTCCCGGTCTGCGTGAGCTCGCTGCGGGCGATGTGCACCGTTCCCGAGAAAACCTTGCCCTTCGAATCGGTCGCGCCGGAGTCGGCGATGCCGAGCGCCTGGGTCGTCGTGAGCACGCTCTCCTCGATGTCGACGACGCCGCCCATCGTCGCGGCGAACAACACCGAGCTCAACGCGGCCGTCTCGACGTCGGGGCCGCGGACGACGCTGCGACGCACGATGGTGTGCGCGCCGGTGCCGATCGCCGCGATGTGCGTGCCCGCGTTCAGGATTGCGCTGTCCTCCAGCTCGATGGTGGCGCCGGGCTGCGCGGCGACGCCGGTGCTCCCGGGCTTTCGCTCCGTCCACGGGCCGTCGATGAGGACCTCTCGCGCGATCACCTTGCCGGCGGTGCAGTCGATCGAGTTGTCGTTGTCGGAGAAGAAGACGCGTTGTGCCGTGACCTCGCCGGCGGCGTTGCCGCCACGGAGGCCAGTCTTCGCGCCCGCGATCGTGACGCTCTCCATCGACGACTTGCCCGCACCCGTGAACCAGACGCCGGTCGTACGCGTCGCCGTCGGCTTGAGGATCACCTTCGATGCGCATCGGCCGACGAAGCGAAGCGCCTTCGTCGACTCGAACGTCGGATGCTCGCCGGACTCGAGCGCAACGAGGTCTCCGGTCTTCGCGCGCGAGAGCGCCTCGTCGATCGTGCCGACGACGATTCCGCTGCTCACCGCGCCCGGCACCACCACGAACGCCGCATCGGCAGGCGGAAACGCGCGATCGCATCCGTCGTCGATCGGCACGCACGACGTCTTGCCGATCGCTGGACGCTCGCCCGCCGCGCAGGCCTTCGCCGCGACGCGCGCGATGAGGCGGAAGCCGTCTTGCGCCTTCGTGAAGCTCGCCGGGACGTTGGCCGGCCCTACCGGCGTGCATTGACCGAGCTCGATCGAG
>JAYTHX010000373.1:0-11333 GCA_043732195.1 Polyangiaceae bacterium | reverse complement strand
CCGCGTACGTCGCCGATGACCTTTGCGTACTTCTTCTGCAGGCCTTCGAGGCCGTCACGCAGGACCTTGCCCATGACCGTGGCGTTGTCGGCGAGGTTTTCCTCGACGATGACGTCGATGGTGGCGCTCGCGGCGGCGGTGGTGATGGGGTTGCCGCCGAACGTGGAGATGTTGCCCGCGGTCCAGGCGTCGGCGACCTGCACGGTGGCGAGGCACGCCGCGATGGGCATGCCGTTCGCGATGCCCTTCGCCATCGTCATGATGTCGGGCTCGACGCCCTCGTGGTGCTCGATTCCCCACATCTTGCCGCCGGTGCGGCCGAACCCGGTCTGCACCTCGTCGCAGATGAAGAGCCCGCCGTACTTCTTGACGATGTCGACGGCGGTCTTGAAGTAGCCGTCGGGCGCGACGATGAACCCGCCCACGCCCTGGATCGGCTCGGCGATGAAGCCCGCGATCTGCCCGGTGGTGGTGGTCTGGATCAGCTCCTCGATGTCGGTCGCGCACCGGAACCCGCAGTGCTCGACGGTCGCCCCGAACGGGCAGCGGTAGCAGTACGGGGAGTGCGCGTGCTTGATCGCCGCGACCTGCGTGGGGATGGCGCGGTACTTCGCGTGCGCGGTGAGCGACTGCGCGAGCATCGAGCGCCCGTGGTAGCCGTGGCGCAGCGCGATCAGCTCCTGGCGGCCGGTCGCGATCTGGGCGAGCACCACCGCCGTCTCGTCGGCCTCGGTGCCGCTCGCGGTGAAGAACGCCTTGCCGGCCTGCTTGATCTTCCCGGGGGCGAGGCCGATCAGCTTCTCGGCGAGCTCGACGATCCCCACCGTCGGATAGAGCGTCGAGACGTGGCCCAGTCGGTCGATCTGGGCATGCAACGCCGCGTTGACCTTCGGGTGCGCCTGGCCGAGCGAGACGGTGAGGATGCCGCCGAAGAAGTCGAGGTACTCGCGCCCGTCGAGATCCTTGAGGCGCGCTCCTTTGCCGCTGTCGAGGACGAGTTGCTCCTCGTAGAACGTGCCCACGCTCGGAAAGAGGAGCTCCTTGTGCTTCGCGCGCACCTCGGCGCTCGTCCACTTCCGACCGGTCCCGTCACTCATTCGAAACGCCCTCCGCCCAAAGAAAACAAGAGGTTGTCGCGCCGGAGACCACCCTGTCAAGCTCCCTCGGCGGTCCGATGCCGAGAGGGCTCCTCGCCTTCGCGGTGACATGCCCGCTCGTCGCGACGAGCGGGAAGCTGCCCGATCCCACGCTGGGATGGGAGCTGCTCGCGATGGCCTCGACCTTCGCGCGACGACTGGTGGGCGCGCTCATGCTGGTCCTGGTCCACGCCAGAGCGCGCGAGCCACCACGTTGACCGAGGGTACGCGTCAGGGCTCGACGAGGTCGTCGTACGCGTCGGGGCGGCGGTCGCGATAGAACTGCCAGGTCTTCCGGACCTCGTCGATCTGATCGAGATCGCAGACCGCGCTCACGAGCTCGGTCTGGTCCTCGGAGGCGGTGGCGAGAAAATCGCCGCGCGGCCCCACGATGTAGCTCGTGCCGTAGAACTTCCCGATGTTCCAGGGCGCCTCGGTGCCGACGCGGTTCGACGCGGCGACGAAGTACCCGTTCGCGACCGCGTGCGCCGGCTGCTCGAGCTTCCACAGGTACTGCGAGAGCCCGGCGACGGTCGCCGACGGGTTGAACACGATCTCCGCGCCGTTGAGGCCGAGCGCGCGCGCGCCTTCGGGGAAGTGGCGGTCGTAACAGATGTACGCGCCGACCTTGCCGTAGCGCGTCTGGAAGACGGGGAAGCCGCCGTTGCCGGGCTTGAAGAAGAACTTCTCCCAGAACTGGTTCGTGTGCGGGATGTGATGCTTGCGGTACTTGCCGAGGTACGCGCCGTCGGCGTCGATGACGGCGGCGCTGTTGTAGTAGACGCCGGCCTGCTCGCGCTCGTAGAGCGGGACGACCATCGCCATCTGGTACTTCTTCGCGAGCGCCTGCATCATCTCGGTCGTGGGACCGGGCATGGCCTCGGCCGCGTCGTACCAGAACGGATCCTGGCTCGGGCAGAAGTACGGACCGTTGAAGATCTCCTGGAGCCCGAGGATCTGGACGCCCTTCTTGCCGGCCTCCTCGATGAGCGGGAGGTGAACGTCGAGCGCAGCCTTCTGGGTCCGCGCGATCGACCACCCCACCTCGTACGGAGTCGCAGCCTGGATGAGCCCCACGTGCACATTGCGCGGCATACAGAGAGGAATACCAGAATGCGGGAGTTGAAGCGGTGCGCCGTCCGCTCCCGCGAACGGCGGCCCGCAACCGACCCCGTCAGGGCCAGAAGCGAGCGAAGCTGAGCCCGTTGTCACCAACCACTTGGCGATGACCGCCGACGAGCACCCGACCGTCGCGCTGGTTGAGCGCGACGACCGAAACGACGACCGTGGCCGCACCGGCAGGCGTCTGCGCGAGCCCGGCCGCACCGAATCGCTGGCGGAGTCTACCAGGGCCTCTCGGCGCTGGCAGCCCCCGCGGTCACGGAATCGTCGTCGAGTACACGCCCGCGTTCGCGCCGAGGAGCGAGTAGACGAGGCGCGTCCCCGAGACCCGGAAGCTGCTGGTGGGAACGGTCTCCGCGAGTAGCTTCGGGGTGCCGCCGGCTGCGACGTCGAGGTACTTGATGTCGACGGTGACGATCTGCTGGCCGCTGACCGGCTTCGGGTTGTCGAGGACCAGGACGCCGCTGCCCGTCGGCAGGGTGCGGAGGTCCACCATGTTCGACGCCAGCGTCTTCTCCGCGCCGCCTGCCGCGGGCTTCGACTTCAACTTGCCGACGCCGTTGGCGTCGACGTCCGTCTGATAGAGGATCGTCGAGTTGTCGGCGGTGAACCCGAAGGGGTACGCGGTGGCGGTGGGAACGATGTCGGTCAGGGCGGGCGGCGGGGTCGTGCTGAGCACACGGATGTCGACGAGCATGGCCGCGGTCGCGGGGAGCGTGTTGTAGAGCGCATGCTTCTGGTCGCGGCTGAGGGTGATGATGCCTTCGGCGGCGGTCGCGACAAGGTCCGTATTGACCGGAGCGGCGACCGCCGTGGCGCGGCGGATGGCCTTCGTGGTGCCGGCCGCATTCTTCACGCGGAAGATGACGCTGCTGCCGTCGTCGAGCATCAGGCCGTCCTGCGTGTCGAGGTCGAGCGGGGCGCTCGACACCGTCGCGGCGTTGAAGATGATGCGGCCGCGTGGGTTCGCGCCCGAGTCAATGACGAACACCTTGTCGCCCGCCGTGCTGGCGCTCCAGAACGGCTGGACCGTCGGGGCGGCTGCCGCGGCCACGGCATCGAGCCGCTTCGGGGTCGGTCCTGCACCGTCGGGAACGGTGACGAGACGGCCAGCGGTCGTGGTCTCGATCGTACCCGTGCAATATGCCGCAAACAGGATCTTGCCGACGAAGCCGATGTCAGGCGGACACGCAGCCGGGTTAACGCCGACAGGCTTGGCCGCGGCGAGGTTGATGGCGTTGGTCCCCGTGAGCACCGGCGCTGCGGCGGCGAGCGCGGGCGTGGTCACCGCGAGCTCGGTCGACGTCGCGGTCGCGCCGACCGAGAACGCGATGCGCGTCGAGTCGGGGTTCGAGAAGAAGAGGTTCTTGGTGGACATGGTCGACACGGCCGCCTTGGGGCCGGTCGCCTTCGTCCAGTAGCCGAGCGTGCCGATCGTGCCGGTCACGCCGGTCCAGTACGCGACCGTGCTGCCGACCACGCGAACGCCGTCGGTCTGCGCGAGGGAGGGCAGGAGGACGGTCGCGGCGCCGCCTGCGACCGGGATCACCTCGAGGCTCGCGGTGGTGCCCGTGATCGCGATGTACGCGGCGTAGCCGTCCGACGTCACACCGACGAGGACCGAGTCTCCCTTCTTCAGCGTGGTCACCGCGCTCGGACCGCCGTCGCCGCCGTCGCCGTCGCCGCCGTCGGGGTCGCCGCTCGAGCCCGACGTGCCGCTCGTGCCGGACGTGCCGCCGGACGTGCCGCCGGACGTGCCGCTCGTGCCGCCCGACGTGCCGCTCGCGCCGGAGCTCGAGCCCGCGTCCTCGTCGATCAGGCCGCTGCTCGACGTGCCACAGGCCACGGCCATCAGCGCGCCGATCGAGACCACACCACCAACGAGAAGGCTATGTCGCATGCCCATGGCTATAGCCGTATCTGACCGCCTCGCAACGATTACGTGCGCAGCTCCCGCATGTAGAAGTGGTTGCACCCGAAGTGGCCCGTGGCGCCCAGCGGTCCTTCGATGCGGCGAAATCCGCTGCGCTCGTAGAGCGCGCGCGCCTGGCTCATCGCCGTGAGCGTCTCCAGGTACATCCGCTCGAAGCCCGCCTTCCGTGATCGCGCAAGGCACTGCGCAAGTAGCGCCGAGCCGACGCCGAGGCCGCGCACCTCGGGCAGGAAGTACATCTTGCGCAGCTCGCACGTACCCGGCTCCCCGCCGACGAGCTGCGCGAAGCCGCACCCTCCGACCACGACCTCCTCGCCCGCGCGCCCCGCGGGCCGGATCACCACGAGGTACGCCGCACGCGATCCCTGGTACGCGCCGAACATGTCGTCGACCTCGGGGTCCATGATCGCGAAGCCCGGGCCCTTCGCGCCGAACTCCGGCATCACGGTGCGGATCAGGCGCGCCACCGCGGCGCGGTCGCCCGCGCGGATCGGGCGGATCGTGTAGAGCGACGCCCGGCGCGATCGCTCGAGCGCGCGCGCGTACAGCTCCATCCCGCGGAGGACCACCTGGCGCTCTTCCTCACCGAGCGTGCCGAGCGCCTGCTCGACCCGCGCATTCGCTTCGCGATGAACCACCTTCACCTGCGCACGGCCGGCGGCGGTCAGCGTGAGGTCGCGCGCGCGAGCGTCGTCCTTGCTGGGGCGCGCGCGCAGCCAGCCGCGCGCGACGAGGTCGCTGACGAGCCGGCTCGCCGTCGACTTGTCGAGGCGCAGCAGGGCAGGGAGCTCCGCCTGGGGCACGGTCGTGCGCGCCTCGATCTCGATGAGCGCATGGCAATGAGAGTGCGAGACGCTCGTCGCCGCGTCCTTGTCCTGGAGGAAGCCGAGCTCGCGAACGAGCTCGCGCGACGCGTGACGAAGTGGAAGGACCTCGGCGAGCATCACGGCAACCTAGCGCCACATTGTTGCGACGAGCAACGAAATGGTTGCTACGAACAACAAGTTTCTGCCATTGTTGCCGGCGCGGCAACGCAGTGTTTCGCGGGTCGTGCCGATTATTCAGCTGCGTCGCGTCATCTCCGCGCTAGAAAGTACGTCGTCCCCTTGATGACGACGCGCGCCTCTTCCTCTCCCGCTCGGGTCCTTCTTCTGCTTGTCGCCATCTCGAGCGCGGCCTGCACTCACGTCCGGCCCTGGGAGCGCGGCAAGCTGGCGCATCCTACGATGAACGGCGCGCATGGCGCGGGCCCCGCCGAGGAGCACGTGTACTCGGTGCAGGAGGGCGCGACCGGTGGCGGCGCCTCGGCGGAGAGCGGCTGCGGATGCAACTAGCGCGACACGCGTTCGCGCTACTGCTGGGGTTGCTGATGCTGGTGCTGGGTCCGCGGACCGCCATCGCGCGGGACGGCGAGACCCCGCCCGCGGCCGACGCCGGCACGACCGCCGAGCCGACGCCGGCACGACCGCCGAAGCCCCCGGCTGCCGACTCCGCCGACAGCAGCGGCGCCTCGGGTCCGCCGGCCGCCGAGCTCGCGACGGTCTCCACCGGCTCGAGCGTCAACGTGCGCGCGACCACCGAGATCGCCGGCTACCTCGACTCGACCGCCACCTCCGTCCTGACGCCGAGCATCGCGGCGACCGTCGAGAGCCCGACCGCGGGCTGGGCCGTCAGTGGGCGCTACCTCGTCGACGTCGTCTCGGCCGCGTCGCCTGACATCGTGTCGACTGCCTCGCCGAACTTCAAGGAGGTCCGGCAGGCGGGCAACCTCGGCTTCCGCTACAAGCCGAGCACGCTCGGGATCGCGGGCAATGTCGGCACGTCGTACACCCCCGACTATTTCTCGCTGTCGGCCAGCGTACAGCTCACGCAGGAGCTCGACGACAAGAACCTCACGCTCGTCCAGGGCTACGGCTACGGGCACGACACCATCGGTCGGACCGGGACGCCGTTCTCCGTGTTCTCGCGCGAGCTCGCGTACCACTCCATCGCGCTCGGCGCGTCACGCGTCGTGAACAGCGGGCTCGTGATCGGCCTCTTCGGCGACGCGATCCTCGAGCGCGGCGACCAGTCCAAGCCCTACCGCTACATCCCGCTCTACACGCCCGCGGTCGCCGCGACGATCCCGCGCGGCGCGTCCGTCGACCAGGTCGTGGCCTCGCGCTCACAAGCACGACCGCTCGAGCAGCTGCCTCTCCAGCGCGATCGCTTCGCGCTGACCGGGCGCCTCGCGTGGCGGCTGACCTCCTCGACGTTGCGGATCGAGGAGCGCGGGTACGCCGACTCGTGGGGCCTCCGAGCATCCACGACCGACGTGCGCTACTTCATCGATGTGTCCCGCCGCATCACCATCTGGCCGCACGGCCGCGTCAACCTCCAGAACGGCGTCGAGTTCTGGCAGCGCGCCTACGCCTCGAACGGCTCCAACGACATCCCCGCGCTTCGCACGGGCGACCGCGAGCTCGGACCGCTGCGCACGCTCGGCGGCGGCGGCGGCATTCGCTTCGCGCTCGGCAAGGCCGGCGCGGCCGAGGACGTCGTGCTCAGCACCACGCTCGACGGCTACTGGACCAGCTTCGCGGACGCCGTCTACGTGAAGGAGCGCTTCAGCGCCCTCTCAGCAACCACCCTGGACGTGGCCTTCTAATGCGCGCTCTTCCGCTTGCCCTGCTTGCCGCCCTCGCGCTCGCCGCCGGCACGTCCTGCGCGAACCCTGTCCACACCGACGCCGTCGCGGCGCTCGGCGACGAGGCTCCGGGCGTGAAGCAGGGGCCGACCCACCGACCCGGCCAGCCTTGCTCCACCTGCCACGGCGGCGACGGCCCCGGGCCCGACTTCGCGATGGCGGGGACGATCTACGAGACGCGCGGTGTCGCGAAGGCGCTGCCGAACGTCACCGTCACGCTCATCGATGCGAACGGCGACGCGCGCAAGCCCGTCTCCAACGAGGTCGGCAACTTCTACTTGCGCGCCGAGGAGTGGGCCCCCACGTACCCGGTCTTTGCGAGCCTCTCCTACGCCGACCCCGCGACCGGCAAGAACGTCTCGATCGACATGATCTCGCGCATCGGCGGCAACCGCGGCTGCGCGTTCTGCCACCACGGCGCCGACAACGAGCCCTCCCACATGCCGCCCGTGTTCCTGAGGCTGAAATGAAGACGCGCCTTCCGATCATCTGCGGCCTCGCGCTATTCGTCACCGCGCTGGTCGTTGCTTGCTCCTCGCCGGACACGGCAGGGCGCGTCGATCCCATCGGCCCGAACCGTGACGACTTCAAGCTCGTCGCGCCCATGCTCGTGCGGCGCTGCGGGTCGACCGACTGCCACGGCTCCTCGTTCCGCAACTTCCGCCTCTACGGCTACGGCGGCCAGCGCCTCGCCGCCGCCGACCGCCCCGACTTCCCGGCGCTCATCCAGCCCGACGAGCTGCGCTTCGACTACGACGCGGTCATCGGCATCGAGCCGGAGATCATGCGCGATGTCGTGCAGGCGAACGGCGCCGGCTTCGACCGCTTGAGCCTGGTGCGCAAGGGGAGGAACGAAGAGGACCACAAGGGCGGTCAGCGCATCAAGCCGGGGGATCCGGCCGACACCTGTCTGCTCACGTGGCTCTCGAACACCACGAACGCCGCTGCGTGCGCGAGCGCCGGCTGCATCGGTGACGGCGGCGTGCTCGAGCAGTGCGAGCCCTGATCAGCCTGCTCAGCCCTCGTGGCTCGTGACGAAGGCGAGCGCGTCACTCATGATCTGATCCATGTCGTCCGAGTAGAGATGCGCGACGCGCGGCATCACGAACAGCCGCACCGGAAACCCTGCTTCCTCGAGCGCCGCCGCGGTCCTGCGCTCGCCGGCGATCTCGGTGCCGGTCTCGCCAGCCACCAGGGCCACCGCGCGCACGCCGGCCTTCCGCAGTGAAGCGGCCGCGAGCGGCACGTTCGCCTCGATGAGCACGAGGTACGGCCAGCGGCCCGGGTGCATCCGCGCGATGACCGGCGCCGCGTAGGCGCCGCGCGAGAAGCCGGTGAGCACGGCGCCGTCCCGACGGATCGAGCCGCGATGCTTCGCCTCGACCTTCGCGATCGAACGCTCGAGGTCGCCGTCCATGATCGTCACGAGCTCCTCCCAGGTCGGCGCCTCCCACGACGGCGGTCCGATGCCGGAGTCTCCGCACCGCGCGTTGCCGGTCGGGCACACGAGCACGCCGAGGTCTGCCGCCGCGTCGATCCACCGCCCGCACGAGTACGACGGCGGATAGCAGATCCCGTGGAGGTGCCCGATGACCCGCCACGGGCGCGCGCCGGCACGCGGCAGCGCGTAGAAGACGGCGCGGTCGGCGGTCAGCGGCAGCTCGTGCGGGCCGTCGACGCGATCGGCGAGCGCGCGGGGCGGCAACGCTCCGTCGAGGCCCACGCTGGCGGAGGCGGCCGGGACAAGGACGACCGCATCGCGCGCCGGCGAAGACGAGGACGGCGACGGCATCGCGGACACCGCCGAGGTCGCCGGTGACGCGTGCTCGCTGGGCGCACCGCGCGTGCAGGCGACCAGCACCGCGCCCAACCCGAACGACCACCCGAGCCTCTGCACGAGGACGAGGCTAGCTCGTTCGCAGCATCTCCGAGGAAGTCGCGTGTGCGGCGGCATGCGACCGGTGCGTCACGGCGCGGCGGACGAGCAGCGCGCCGAGCGCGAGCACCACGGCGAGCAGCGCCGCAGCGATCACCACGGCGCTGCGCGAAGGCCCTTCGACCCGGTCGTGGCGCCGCGCGACCGGCGAACCGCGCCGCGCCTCCCCCGCCGTCACGGCGTCGCGCGGCGGCTCGACGCGGAACCGCGCCATCTGCACGGTGCGCCCGGACGAAGGCGGCGACCGCGAAGACGCGGGCGCGGGCGCGGGCGCGCGGTGCGCGGTCAGCGCGAAGGCCGCCATGCGCACCGTGCGCTTCGGGGCCTCGCTCGCCATCCGCGCGCGCGGCATCTTTTTCGTCGCCTTGATCACGACGCCTGGCTCGAGCGCCGAGCCCGGCCGCCGCCGTCGGTCGATCGGCTTGAAGAGCCGCGCCGCGACGAGCCGCGATCCCGTGGCCGGCTCAGGCACCGCGCGCCGCGTGGGGCGCGCAGGGGAGACGAGCGCCGGGGAGGCGGTGTGAGGCTCCGTCGACGGCCTCGTCGATCGTCGCGTCGTCGTGCTCGTCGCGAACGGCGAGAGCGCAGCGGCGAGCGCCTCCACCGTCGCGTAGCGCTCCGCGGGCGCCTTCGCGAGGCATCGGGCGACCACCGCCTCGAGCTCTGCCGGCACGTCGTCACGGCTCGCCGAGAGCGTGGGCGGCGCCTCCCAGAGCACGAGCGCGAAGATGCGCGCGAGCGTATCGGCGGCGAAGATCGGCTGCCCGGTGAGCAGCTCGTGGAGGCAGGCGCCGAGCGCGTAGATGTCGGCGCGCGAGTCGACGTCGAGCACGGTTCGAATCTGCTCGGGCGCCATGTAGCGCGGAGAGCCGATGAGCGACGTCGGGAGCGTGACCCCGCCGAGCTCACCGAGCCTCGCCGGAGACTCCTCGGTCAGCTTCGACGCGCCGAAGTCGAGGACCTTCACCGTCGGCGCTCCGGGCGCGCCGACCAGGAACAGGTTCGCCGGCTTCAGATCGCGATGCACGATGCCGTGCGCGTGCGCCTCGGCGACGCCATGAATGGCCTGCACCACGTAGTCGACGGCCTCGCTGACGGGGAGCGGACCGCGCAGCTTCAGCACGTCCGACAGCGCCGTCCCCTCGAGATGCTCCATCACGAAGAAGGGAAGACCAGAATCGAGGTCGCCGAGGTCGAGCACGCGCACGACGTGCTCGCTCGTGAGCGAGGAGGACGCCTTCGCCTCACGCCGGAAGCGCGCCACCTGCTCGGGGTCCGCCGCGGCGGCGGCGGTCAGCACCTTGATCGCCACGCGCCGATCGGCGGCGACCTCGGTGGCCGCGAGCACGACGCCGGTACCGCCGTTCGCGATCACGCGATCGACGCGGTACGTCCCGGCCAGCATCGCCCCGGGGACCGGCACGGCAGACGGCAGCGCATCGTTCAAGAGGGCGTGGGCGCTCATCGGTGGCGTTCTCCTCGGTGGTTCATCCCGATCGGGATGCATCCCTATCGGGATAGTATCCGCGCGACCGCCGAACGAAGCCAGCGCGGTGCCGTGAGGCGGCGACGTTTGGTGCGCGTCTTCGGGGGCGAGCGCGGGCTTTGGCTACAGGCTCGTACGTGCGCCCGCGCGTCCGGTCAGGGGCGGAAGCCGCGGATCTGCAGCGCGAGCGAGTCACGCAGCAAGGGGACGAGCGCGGTCTCCAGCGATGCGTGACCGGACAGCCACGCCATGAGCGCCATGAATGGAGGCCGAAGAGGTTCTGCGCGCACGCCATCGGGTCGATCTCGCTCGCCACCTCGCTCGCCACCTCGCCGCTCCGCTGCGCCTCCGCGACGAGCAGGGAGATGCGGAACATGAACCCGAACGTCCGGACCTCCAGATCGACGGCAAGTTTGCCGCTTTTCTGGAGCGCGAACCGAGGGTTCCAGTCCCGATCCGACGGTCGAACGATCCACTACCGCCCGGGCACGAGCCGGTGCTCACTCCTCGGTGTTCGTCTCGGTGATCCCCGGCGCGATCACAGGTGCTCGGCGACCACCCGGAGCTCGGACGGCGCGCGGACAAGAGCGCGAAGAACGTTCGGTCGGCGTCGTCACTGGCCACCGAGGCGCAACACTCCACGATGGAGAGCACCAGCGCCATGAGCGAGATGGGCTCGGCGATGTCGCGCGCTCGCGACGCGGCCGTCGCTGATCCGGGACGCCGTGGCGCTCGTCGACAAGGCCGCGCTCAGGGCGAGCTCGGTGGAGTCCGCGCTCGGCCGTAGCCGGACCGTGGTGGCGGGCGTCGACGATCCGCTCGGCGACGTCTGGGCCGTGCCCCGCAAGAACGTCGCGAGCTCGCGCCAGAGCGCCTCCGCGGCCGACGCCCTCGCGAGAAGCGCGAGGCATGATCGCGCTGGCCGAGGAGTTCGAGATCGGCGGCGCACCCGCGGGCGACGTGACGAGGAAAGCGGCGTAGGCAGCACCTCTCCCTGGGCTCGTCCTACGCGCACGGGCCGCCGCGTTACGCTC
>JAYTHX010000372.1:0-11358 GCA_043732195.1 Polyangiaceae bacterium | reverse complement strand
GGGCCTCCTTGCCGCTCATGAGCGGCCGCACGACCTCGTCGAGGACGCCGTAATCGAAGAGCGGAACGAGGCTTTCGGGCACACGCATGACGATCGGGGACCATACTCCACTTCTCGGCGCGCGGCGCATCGCGGCGACGCCGCGCGCCCGGGAAGAGACTTCCGCGCCGGCGTTCTCGCCCCCTGCATGGGAACATCGCAGAAGGATTGATGGGGCCCGAGCCCCGAGGCCGCCCCGATCTCCCCCCTCCCCCTCCCCGATCTCCCCCCTCCTCGACCTGCCGGACCCCTCCGCCGTCGCCGAGAGCGGGGCAATGCCGCGTGAGGTCTCGCCTCTCGTCCCGATCCCCCTCCTCGCGCGCGAGGCCGTGATCCTCTGGGTGGCGATCATCACCGGGCTCGCTGGCGCTGCGAGCGGGGGCCTGGTCGGTCTCCTCACGCCTTCGTCGGTCTCGTCTTCGTCCCGTCGTCGTCGAGGGATCGATCGAGCGCGCCACCGCCGCGGTCGACGAATGCGCGCGCGCGCGTCATCGCTCGCTCCTCGGGGCGGCGTGCACCCTCACCGCCGTGTCGGTCTCGTTCGCTCTTCGCCTCTCGTTGTTCCAGTGATGAGCCCGAAGTGGACGCGGCTCGTCGAGGCGGCCCTCGGCGCGCGTGCCCCACGCGCATGGCGCTCGCCGCGCCGTCCGCCCGGGCTTCTGGAGCGCGAGTGCCTCGCGAGATGAGCCGTTGCTCATCTGCTCACCTTCGGCGGCCACAAAACGACGATCGTGCAGCCGCGCATTTCACGGCTTGCGAGAGTGAACGATCGGACGCCGATCGGCGAACACCTTCCGCGGAGTTGCGATTGGTACGGATCCCGCATCCAGCGTGGGCAGCGTCGCAGCGGAGTCATCCCCCCCCCCGACCGAGCTGCGGCGCGTTTTTTCCCTTTTCCTTCTCTCTCCGCGTGGTCGCGCTCGTCGAGCGGCACGTCCGGAGATGCGCAGGCCCTTCGCGTCGTCACCGTCCGCGACGCACGCATGGTCACCAGCAGCATCCCATCGGCAGTGGATTCAGCGCAGCCTCGACGTCCGTCGTGGTCCTCGCGGGGATCGACCTCCGCGGCAAGAACGTCATCGTGATCGGCGGCCACGTCGGAATCGGTCTGGAGACGACCCGCGCCCTCGCGAAGGCGGGCGCGGCAGTCACCGTCGCCGCCAGCTGGCGCGCGCCGGCTTCTTTCGCGACTCCGCGTTCCTCTGTCTCCCGCGTCTAGCTAAGCTAGGCAACGGGCTTCGTCCACTCCATGATCACGAAGTAGGGCGCCTTCAGGTAGCGACGCACCTTCTCCGGTGGCCCGCCGTGCGGTCGCGGCTCGGAGAAGTGCCGCAGGTGGAGCCCGGCATCGAGCAGGCCCCGCATGTACGTCTCGAGTGGGCGGTGCCAGTTCCTGATGTTCATGTCGCGCCAGCTCACCTGGCTTGCGTGCTCGTCGAGGTAGCCGGCGCTCCGGTCCGCGCCGCGCGGCCTCCGCCCTCCGAAGACCATGCCGGCGGTGGTGAAGCCCGTGAGATTGGCAATCAACAGTGAGCCGCCCGGGCGCAGCACGCGCGCCATCTCCGTGAGCGCCGGTCCCAGCGGCGCGATGTCGATCAAGGACAGGTAGCTCACCACGAGATCGAAGGAGCGGTCCTCGAAGTCGAGCCGCTCTGCCGTGCCCAGGCGATACTCGCCTGCCGGGTCGAGCGCGATGGCATGCGCCAGCAGCGCCTCGGTGGGATCGAGGCCGACGGTGCGGATCCCGAGAGGCCGGAGCATGCGGCAGAAGCGGCCTTCGCCGCAGCCCACGTCGAGGGCGGTGGAGTGCGCGCGCAGCCGGACGCGCTCCATCATGGGCTGGTCGAGCACGAAGCGGCGCCCGAAATCCCCGAGCTCACCCAGCTCCGCGATCCACGCGGCGGCCGACTCGTTCCATCCGTTCGACCCGGGCGGCGGCGGAGAGACCATCGCTCAGGTGGTAGCGCGGTAGGTGAGGCCGACCGCTACGTAGCGTCGGTTCTCGCGCGCCGAGCTGGAGGAGGAAATCGGCGAGGTCGTCGGCGATGAAGATCTTCTGGCGCAGCGCGCCCAGCCGAGCGCGAAGATGCCGGCGAGCGTGCGCGCGGCGCTGGTGAGCGCGCCGCCGGAGACGCGCGCGATCCCGAGATCGAGGATCTTCACGCTCTGCACGTCGCCGCCGATCAGGAAGACGTTGGCGGGCTTGAGATCGCGATGGACGACGCCGCGCGCGTGCACGACGGCGAGCCCTCGGCGACCGTGGGCGGCTCACGCGCCAGGCGCGGCTCGAGGTCCTTGCCCTCGAGCCACTTCTCCGCGAGGACGCGGGCCTCGCGCAGGAACCGCTCCGCGACCACCTCGCTGATCTGCATGACCCGGGGAGTGTATCACCGTGGCGCGCGTGAACGGCGGGGCGCGAATGCCGGCCGCGGGCAATCGCAGCGGTTCGCGTGTCGCCTTTCCATCGCGTGGCCTTCGCGCGCCCGGCCCTTGCAAGGACAGCCGGGATGTCCGCCGAAGCCGTCCCGCGCGAGTCCGTCCTCCGCATTGTCAAGAGCGCAGCCGTGGCGCTGCGAGCATCCCACGCCAGCGCTCACGATCCGCAGCTCGTGCCGCGAGCGCTGGCTGCGGCATGCCGCGCGGCCGGCGTGGCGCCTGCGGCGTTCGACGCGGCCGTGGCGGCCGAGCCGGATCTCGAGCAGCTGAAGTCTGCCGCGCTCCTCGAGGCCGTGGCCGGCAGCACCGACCCCGGGCCGAACGCGGAGATCTCGCGCGAGTCCATGAGCGGCCAGCCCGGCGATCTCACGAAGTCACGTAGCGAGCCCCAGCCGTAGACGACGAGGGCGGAGCGCGGCCGAACTGACCCGACTGGTTCGAGCGACTCGCTCAGTCCGCGGGGAGGACCCGGACGCTGTCCCCCACGCGGAACGCGCCGCCGCGCTCGATCCTGGCGGTGATGCCGCCGTGTCCGCGCATGGCCTGGAAGGCGCCGTCGCCGATGGCGGCGTCCATCTTCGCGCATGGCGCGCAGGCGCCGGTGCCGACCAGGATGACCTCTTCGCCGATCGCGAAGCGGAGACGAACGAGCGCGATCAGGTTGATGCCCGAGACCACCACGTTTCGCCGCGTGCGCTCGGCCGTCACCTCGGCTCCGCCGACGAGCGCGGCGATGACCGGCAGATGCTCCGCCTGGATGAGCGTGATCTGGCGCTTTCCACCTTCGCGACCACGCGCGGCGACGTCGCCCTCGACGCCGTGGTCGGCGATGCAGCGCGCGACCTCGACCACCTGCATCGGCGCGTCGTGCTCCGGGCGGACGCCGAGCCACGACACACGGCCGATCTGCGCGACGTGCGCCAATCGCTCCTGGAGGGAGCGCTCGACCAGCAACCGTTCGCGCATCCTCGGCGCATAGCATCGAATCGCTCGAGCGTGCACCTCCCGCGCTGACCAGAGCTGGACGACGTGCGAGGAGGACTTGCCGTGCCCGGAAGCAGTCGCGTGCGGCCGAGCGTTCGCGAAGGCGTCCGCGCACGGGCGGTTCGAGCGGGCGGAGAAGGCGGGGCACCTGCCTCATTTGAGCAGCCGTAGCGGATCATGGCGCCGCTGAAGCGGCTCCAGAGAGCACGAGCACTCGGCGTGGCATCGCGGGTGCAGGCCCTCGGCCATGGCGGGCGAAGAGCTGAGCGGGTTCGTGAGCGTTCGCGGCGCGCGCCAGAATAACCTGAAGGACATCGACGTCGACCTCCCGCGCGACAAGCTGGTCGTGTTCACCGGCGTGTCGGGGTCGGGCAAGTCGTCGCTCGCGTTCGGCACGCTCTACGCCGAGGCGCAGCGCCGCTACCTCGAGTCCGTGTCGCCCTATGCGCGCCGGCTCTTCCACCAGATGTCCGTGCCCGACGTCGACCGCATCGACGGGCTGCCGCCCGCTGTCGCACTGCAGCAGCAGCGCGGCGGCGCCTCGACGCGCTCGTCGGTGGGCAGCGTGACCACGCTCTCGAACCTGCTGCGAATGCTCTATTCGCGCGTCGGCATCTATCCCCCGAGGCAGGCGCACCTCGAGGCGGAGGCGTTTTCGCCCAATACGCCGCACGGCGCGTGTCCGGAGTGTCACGGCCTGGGACGCGTGTATTGAAGTCGAGCGGCAATTCGCTCTTCGTGGTGGAGCACGATACCGACATCATCGAGAAGGCCGACTGGGTGGTGGACGTCGGACCGGCGGCGGGCGCACGCGGCGGCCAGATCCTCTACAGCGGTCCGCTCGCGGGCCTCGCGCGCGTCGAGGGATCGGAGACCGCCAAGTTCCTCTTCCACGACGTGCGCCGGCCCGCCCGCGAGCCGCGGCGGGCCACCGGCCGGCTCGTCCTCGAGGGCGTCACGCGCAACAACCTGAAGGGCCTCGACGTCTCGTTTCCGCTCGGCACACTCACGAGCGTCACCGGCGTGTCCGGGTCGGGCAAATCGAGCCTGGTCAGCCAGGCGCTCGTCGAGCTGGTGAGCCGCGCCCTCGGCCAGGAGCTGCTGGCGGTCGAGGACGACGCGACGGAGGAGCTCGAACGCACCACCGCCGCGCCGACGGAGGGCCAGCTCGTCTCCGACCTCGCGGGGATCCGCCGTCTCGTGCGCGTGGATCAGAAGCCGATCGGCCGGACGCCGCGCTCCAACCTCGCGACCTACACGGGACTCTTCGATCACGTGCGAAAGCTATTTGCCAGTACGGCCGGAGCGAAGAAAAGGCATTACGATGCCGGGCGCTTCTCGTTCAACGTCGCGAAGGGCCGCTGCGCACGGTGCGAGGGCGAGGGCTTCGTGATGGTGGAGCTGCTGTTTCTTCCGAGCGTCTACGCGCCGTGCCCCGTCTGCAAGGGCGCGCGCTACAACGAGGACACGCTGCGCGTGCGCTACGAGGGCAAGACCATCGCCGAGGTGCTCGCGCTCGACGTCGATGCCGCGTGCTCGTTCTTCGAGGGCGAGAGCGCACTCCATCGCACGCTCGACGTCGTCTGCCAGGTGGGGCTCGGCTACCTGCGGCTCGGCCAGCCGGCCACCGAGCTCTCGGGCGGCGAAGCGCAGCGGATCAAGCTCGCGACGGAGCTCGCGCGCGCGCAGCGCGGCGACACGCTCTACGTCCTCGACGAGCCGACCACCGGCCTCCACCCTTCGGACGTGGAGCGGCTGGTGGGTCAGCTCGACGAGCTGGTCGACGCGGGCAACACGGTCATCGTCGTGGAGCACGAGATGCGCGTGGTCGCGAACAGCGATTGGGTGATCGACGTGGGCCCGGGCGCCGGGGACGAGGGCGGCACGGTGGTCGCGGAAGGGCCGCCGCGCTCCGTGGCGCGCGCGGCGGGGAGCCGGACGGCGCTGCATCTGCGCCGGTTCCTGGAAGGGCGAGGCGCGAGGAGCGCGCACCGCGCCGCGTAGCAGGCCGCCTCGACTTCGCGGCGGTGCCGCAGGAGAGCTGCGGCCCGTTCGGACCGATCTTCGCGATGGACCAACCGGCGTCGCGTGAGCGCGAGCGCGAGCGCGACGTCGAGGGGCTCCGACGTCGACTCTCGTGAGACGGGCGCCGGCGATTGGGGCGCTATAGGATCCGCCGACCTCCATGCCCCGCTACCTCCTGCAATCGTACGCGCGCACCATCGATCTCGGGCACGGCCGGCTGGAGGGCACTGCCGCCGGCGGCCTCTTCGAGATCGAGGCCACGCTCGACGCGACCGTGGAACAGATCCTCGCCTGGCCGGTGAACCGTCCCGCGACGAAGGATCGGACCCGCTGGGAAGACGGCCCGCGGCGCTCACCGAAGGGCGACGAGAGCTGGTGGGTTGCCACCAACACCGTCTTTGCGCTCGATCGCGCGCTCGCGACCACGTCCTACCTCACGGGCCGCGACCGCCGCTGGCTGGCCACGCGGATCGTGGAGGCCGCGAGGGCGAACGAGCCGCGCTATCACGCGCTCGTCCAGCGACTGGTCGCCGATCTCCTGCGCAGGTGGACCGCCGACGCCATCCAGGGTGACGCACTGAAGGTCGAGGCCCACTGGAACGACGACGCGGCGTTCGAGCGCCTGCCTTCGACCAAGGCGGCACGTGACGCGCACGCGGCATTCAAGAGCTCGCGTGCGCGTCGGTCCTACAAGCACGAGCACATCGTTCCGGTGACGCTCCTCGCAGACGGGATCCTCGCGCTGACCGAGCCATCGGTGGACGAGGTGCTCGCGGTCCTCGAGCGCTTCTGCGTCGCCGTCCTCATCCACGAAGGCGAGGAAGCGCTGCTCAGCAAGCGCCGCGGCGACGGGCCCGGCTACCGCACCCGCATGCCGCCGGGCTGGACGCTGAGCCTGGAGAGCGATCCGTGGGATCGCTTCAAGCGCACGCTGCTCGAGGACGGGAGCGGGCGCACGCTCCACGACGCCGTCGACTTCCCGAAGGGCCACCCGCGGCTCCCATGGCTCGGTGCGAACGCACGCCCCCGGACGCACTAGACGTTCGCTATCGCTCTGTCTGCCGGCGTCGATGGTCGAGCGGTGCGTCGAACAGCCCGACCTGATCGCCCGCGCGCGGTGGCCTGCGGAACGTGCGCGATTCGAGAGGGCCGGCCGGCGGGGTGTTCGCGAAGTCGTCGCCCGGCTTCGTGCCCCGGGAGGACAGCGTCTCGGGGATCTCGTCGAGCCACTCGATCGCGGTGCCCTGCCACGGGTTCGGCGGGTTCGAGACGTGGCGCAGCACGGCCTGGCTCCAGCGCGTGGGCAGGCAGATGCGAGCTCAGGCATGGTCGGTCACGCGCGCTCCGTCACATTGCCGTCCGAGAATGTGCCTCGTGGCCGTCGGGTTGCTACATCAAGGAGATGGGCTCATTGCCGTTCCAGCGAGCCCCGGGCGCCATGCGGCGCACGTTCGCTGCGATGCTGGGCGTGGGTCTCCTGTGCTGCGCGGCAGGCGCCGAGGCGCGCGTCGCGGAGCCGTTCGGCATTCGCGGCATTCGCGGCATCACGGGCAATACGATGACGACGTGGTGGTCGGGGCTCGGGGCGACCGACCTCGTCTTGCTCGGTGGGCCGACGAACGCGCCGGCCTCGTCACCCTGGTATGAAGGCGAGGCGGAAAGCGAAGAGGATGCGACGGCCCAGCCAGGTCTTCCGTGCGGCTTCTTCCTCGACGGCGAGCCCCGCCTGACGCTCTTCACCGCTCCGTTCTGGCAAGAGCCGCCCGCGGCCGATGTCGTCGCGACGTGGCACACCGTCCAGGGCGCCCAGGTGATCGACTACGACCAGATCCCGCGGCGCTGGGATCGCCCGACGGACTACGACGCGTATCGCTACCCGCTCGCGGGATGGGCCACCGTGACGTCGGGCTACGATCTCGATCTGCCGGACGAGCTGCAGCGCCGCGGCACGATGCGGGCGGTGGGCCACGGCGGCGTCGATCTCCCGCAGCCGCGCGGAACGAGCATCACGATGATCGAGCTCGCCCATCAGGTCGGCGACGCAAAGGTGCTCTACGTCGGACCGCTCTTCGGCAACACCGTCGTCACGCTGCATGCGGTGCGTGAGGGTGGCGAGCGGCGTCACTACGTCTTGCTCTTTGGTCACCTCGAGGCCGCGGCGCCGGAGCTGAAGGAAGGCGAGCGGTTGCCGGCCGGAAAGCTCGTGGGTTTCGTCGGCGACAGCGAGTCCCCCGAGCTCGTCCACCTGCACCTCGAGGCGCGGCGGCTTCGCGACGGCGTCGACCCTGCGTCGCTCACGGCCTCCCGGATCCTGGCGCGCGAGGCAACGGTCGTGACCGATCCGCGAAACGTCCTTCCCTTGAAGGCCGTGCGGTCACTGTCCTGCAGGGAGCGCGTGCGCGACGAGCGCCGCGCGCAGGTCTACGGGGATCTGCGCCTGGAGCTGGAGCCCGCGTTCCGCCGGTAGTGGTGCGGGAAGAGAGCCTTTCGCTGGTCGCTGTTCGCCGCGCGGTACGCTCGCGGGGTGAGCAAGCCCACGCCGACGTTACCGCCGATCGGCGTCCTCGGCCGCGTGGGTCCCATCCAGGTAGGTACGGTCGCGGCGGGCCTCGTGGGTGCGTGCTCGATTGCGACACTGTTCGGGCTCGTGAACATGTCGCTCGGTCGTGTGCTCATCATGGTCTCGGCCAACGTCATGTACATGATGATCGGCGGCACGGCCATGTGGCTCGTGCTGCGCGCTCCGAAGATCGGGCCAGGCATTTGCGCGACGGCCGGCGCCGCGGCGGGACTGACTGCCGCCGTTGCGCTCGTCGTCGTTATCGAGGTCTTCCGGAGGGGCGAGGGCAGCTCGGTGGCGGGCCTCGTCATGATCTTCGTAGCCGCGTTCGGGCTCGTATTCGGCTTGCTCTTGGGCGTCGCGCTCACCCGATTCGTGCAAGCGATCGCGCGCGCCGCTGCCTCTTCGGCGCTCGACCGAGCGGACCGTGCGCGCTCGTGCAAGCGAGACGCGCTGACCCGAGCACTCTCGTGGGTCTCCTCGCGCTCGTGCTCGCCGGCGTAGCTTGCGCCATCGTCGCGGCGCGAGAACAGCGGCGGCGTAGGTTGATCGAGGAAGCAGAAGCTCATGGCCAGGCGGCGGGCGGCGCGGCTCCCAGCCTGGCCATCCTGCCAGCGGCCGACGTCTGCACGGGCGACGGTCCTCGTGGAGGCGCTCCGTTCCTGTGCAGCGGTGACCCGGGAGACTCTCTCCTCGTCGAGAGCCTGGTCGCGTCGGGTCCGATCTTTCGCACTCCGTCGACGACACCGCGCATCCTGGCCCGCGTCACTCCGCGTGCCGCGGTGCGTCTGGCGAAGCGGCGTGCCGCGTTCGCAAACGCCGGCACCGTACTCGCGCTCGCGCTCGCGCTCGCGACTGCCTTGGCCAGCTTGAACGCGAGTCACTACCGCTAGACTCCGCCGGGACCACGTCGTTCGACTTCTTCGGATCCTTGGGGAAGCCGTTGCCGCCGGAGCGCATGTTCGACGCCGTCATCGTGCACGCAGGCGGGTCGCTCCGTCGCACGCCTTCTCCATGATGCTTGTAGCCCGCCGTGCACCCCTTCTCGAACCACGGAAACGCCTCTTCACGACGGCGCTCGCCGCGGTTCTGATTGCTGCTGCTCAGGCGGTTCGCGGCCGCTTGCACGGTCGGCGTTCCAGTGCGAGCGCAACTTCGTATACGAGGAACCTCGTCGACTTGCCGGGTCGGTCGTTTGCACAGCCAACCCGGCTACGACTTCCTTCTCTCTTCATCGCGACGCACGAAGACGACGAGAGGATCCGCGTCGCGCCCTTCGACGCCGTCGAGATCGAGCTCGCCGGGTGGTGGTGGACCGACGACGAGCCGCGCTTCATCACCGGAATCGACACGAAGGAAATCGACACGAAGCAGACCAAGAACCAGCCGACACCCTCGCGCTGGAACGTGCGTACCACATCACAGGCTCGTCGTCGTCGCCAGGCTGTACCCGCACACGTACGGTCAGACGGCAGAGGAACGCGAGACGAACCGCGCCGCGCTTGCGAGCGTGCGCGCCGAGGTCGATGCGCTGCTCCGGGATCAGCCCGCTGCGAGATGGCCGGGCGACGAGCCAACGCCGCATGCATGGCGTGACGAAGGACAGGTGCTGGAGCTGGGGCTCGTTCCGCGCGAGCCCGTGCCCGAGCTCGCGGCCATTCGCGACATCGCCGAGCGCCACGACAGTCGCATGCGCGTCCGCTTCTTCGAAGCTCTCTCCGAGGCCGGCGACCCGCTGGCCGACATGCGCTCGCGTACCGACGGCCGTGCGACCGGGGCCTGGTCCGTGGTGTTGTGGAGGGAGGGAACGGATCGCATCGCAGTGATGAAGGTGATGCGCGATCACGTGTCGCTCGGTCTCGACGAGACGAAACAGCGGCTCGGGGACCTGCCCGTCACGCTCATCGACGGAATCGCGGAGACCTTCGCGACGGCATTCGCGAAGGCCCTACGCGACGTCGGCGCCGACGCGACCGCGGACCCGCCACCCTCGAAGTGAGGCCACGCAGGCCGTCTCCGCGCGTCGGGGATGGCGGCACGGTGCCCCAGCCCAAGAAGAACAATGCGAATGCGCCGTTCTGTCTGCAGGAGATTCTTCGGGATACGGCGAGCCACGATGAACCGACTTCGCGGGCAGCTTGCTCGGAAGTCCCTCGAGCGCGTCTCGCCGGGGTGCGTCCAGTGGTCGCGCGCATGGTTCAAGGAGAGATGCATCTGCCCCGCGTCGGCGTGCGTCAGCTCGTCGAGCTTGACGTCGATGACGACGAGGCATCGAAGCGTTCGATGGATGAAGAGGAGGTCGACCCTGTACCACGCGTTGCCGACGCGAAGCCGGCGCGCTGGCGGCCGATGAAAGCGAACGCTCCCCCGAGCTCGAGGAGAAAATGCCCGAGGCGGAGGATGAGCGCTTCCTCGAGGTCGGACTCGGAGTACTCGTCCTTCAAGCCGAGGAACTCGAGGATGAGCGGGTCCTTCAGCTCCTCCTCCGGCGTGACCGCGCCGGAGGGCTGCTTCCGCCCTCCCTTCTCGAGCATCGCGGTCTTGGTCCGCGATAGCGCCGTCCGTTCGTAGAACTGAGTACCGATCTGCCGCCGGAGCTGGCGGACGGGAAGTAGGTCGCCGTCATGACGGCGTTGACCGAACGAGCCGCCGCGCGCCGCGCCGACTCGATCAGCGCCACGAGCTCGCCGAGGACACTGCCGTAGCCATCGAGCTGCGAGCTCGGCTTGGTCGGCACGCGAGGCTTCATGATGAGGAGGCTCAAACAGTCATCGGTCAGCGTCGAGCCGAAAAGTCGACGTCGAGCCGGTCCAACAAGTTGTTGGATGAAGCCGGCCGACGGTGGCCATGGCTGCGCGGGTGCCCTCGCGCCTGGAGCTCACGCGGAGAGTCGCTTCGACAGCTCCGCGCGAGCCATCTGGCGCTCGCGCGCCCTGCCGACGCGCAGCGTGTCGGCGAGTGCAGCACGGGCTCGGCCGCAGCCGCCATCGGGACGTTGCGGTAGAGCGGACCGATCCCCCGGCGTCGTGTCGGCGCGAGTTGCACGGCGGGCTCGTACCGACACGACTTCGTGACGCCGCTCTCGAGCTGGCCGGGCACGATCGCCTTCGGTACGCCGCCCATCTCGTGCAGGGCGCGCACGTGACTGCCGATCCAGTCCGGGATTGTCTGCGTGCGCGTCGCCGAAGATCTCAGCGGCGTGCTCGGAACGCCCTTCGCGCCGCTGCCGGAAGGGCTGCTCTCACCGGTCAGGGTGCCGGTCAGTCCTGAGACGATCGAGCCGTTTTCCAGAGCGGGAGAAGGGATTCGAAACC
>JAYTHX010000371.1:0-3535 GCA_043732195.1 Polyangiaceae bacterium | reverse complement strand
CCGGCACCACCGCGGCGGCGGTGAAGGGATCGAGGTGGTGGAGCCCGCGCTGCACGAAGCGCGCACGCATCGACGTCTGCGCGCGGCCTGCGTCCGGCACGATGATCTCGGCGGGCGCCTCGTCGAGCCAGGTGCCGTCCCAGGGCAGGAAGGGCCCGCGCACGCGGATCGGATGACGGGCGCGCGCGGGCGCGGCGGTGGCGCCGGCGCCGCGCGTACAGGCGATGGTGAAGGTGACGGGCTCGCCCACCGTCACGCGCCGCGGCGCATCCACCCTCATCTGCACGTGCTCGAGGCGTAGCCGGCGCGAGGCGACGATCGAGGCCGCGAGGAGGCCAGCGAATACCGAGAACAGGATGTATGCGTTGCTCCGCTGCACGTCGACGGCGAGCGCGCCCACGAGCAGCGTGACGAGCACGAGGATGCGGCCCTCGTCCGTCAGCGAGCCCCAGAAGAGCCCCAACGTGGGCATCACGACGCGCCCGATGCGCGACTCGCGGAACCGATCGCGCTCGGCCTTCCCCCTGGGAATGAGGATGTGGTTCAGGCGCGCGAAGTCGATCTTCACGTCGGGACCGGCACGTCCTTGACGACGTCGGCGAGCGCGGCTTCCGCGGTGATGCCTCCGTAACGAGCCGTGCTGGTGAGCTGGACGCGGTGTGCCAGCACGGGCCCGGCGAGCGCGTGGATGTCGTCGGGGCTCACGTACGTGCGGCCCGACAGCAGCGCTCGCGCCTGCGCGGCGCGGAAGAACGCGAGCGCGCCGCGCGGGCTGATCCCCAGATCGAGCGGCGTGGTGCGCCTCGTCTGCTGCACGATCGCCAGCAGGTACTGCGCGACCGAATGCTTGACCTCGACGTCCCGTACCTCCTGCTGGATGCGCAGGACCGTCTCACGGTTGCAGACTGCATGTACCTTGGCGAGTGGGTCCGAGGACTGCCGCGCGTAGAGCATCTCGAGCTCCGCCTCGGGCGACGGGTATCCGACGCCGATGCGCAACAGGAAGCGATCGAGCTGCGCTTCGGGCAGGGGATACGTGCCCTGGTAGTCGGAGGGGTTCTGCGTCGCGATGACGAAGAACGGCGCCGGCAGCGGGTGGGTCGTGCCGTCGACCGTGGCCTGCGCCTCGTTCATCGCCTCTAGCAGCGCGGACTGCGTGCGCGGCGAGGCGCGGTTGATCTCGTCGGCGAGGAGGACGTTGGTGAAGACTGGCCCCTTGTGGAACGCGAAGGACCCCTCGCGCGGATCGAGCACCTGCGAGCCGAGGATGTCGGTGGGCAGGAGATCGGGCGTGAACTGCACGCGGGTGAACGTGACGTCGAGCGCGCGGGCCAGCGCCTTGGCGAGCGTGGTCTTTCCCACGCCGGGAACGTCCTCGACGAGGACGTGTCCAGCCCCGAGGAGACCGACCAGGAGAAGGTCGATCACGTCGTCTTTCCCCTGCACCACGCTCCGGAGGGCCTCACGAAGGCGACCAAGGGTCGCGGCGGTCGACGTTTGCGCGGGTGAATCCAAGCTCGAGCAAGGATACCGAATCGAATGGCCAACGATGGCGTTTCGTCCAACACTGGAGATGTCGATGGGTAGCGAGCTCGGCCGTTCAGTCCCGGTTGCCGTTCTGGCGGGCGTCCTTGCGCTCGGCGCCGGGGCCGGCTGCTCGTCGACGTCGCTGCCGAGCAACGTGCCTCCGCGTCCGGTGGCGCCCGCGCCGCCTCCCAAGGACGACGGAAAGACGGCGCAGGGCGCGGTGGGGGCCGACTCGCACTCCGCCGCGCTGGAGCAGCTGCGCATCGCGCCCACCGGTCCGAAGACCGACAAGCAGAACAGCGTCGTGGTGATGCTCCCGGACGCGCCGAACTGGACGCGCGTGCGCTTCCTCACCGTGCCCGGCCTCGTGGGCTTCCGGTACGGCAAGTCGCATCACGCGATCGTCGCGGGGTTCATCACCCACGTCGACGACAACACCGCCGAGGGCGCGTGCAACAAGAGCTTCGAGACGTGGGCGATGCCGTGGGTCGAGGCGTTCGAGGTCGATCTCAAGCACGATCCGCCCGCGGCGTTCTCCTGGGCCATCCCGGCTCCGAAGGCGCCGCCCGGTGACGCGGCGCCGAAGAAGATCGCCATCGTCGACGTCGACCCGCTCTTCGCGAAGACCGCGACCGTGCTCTCGCGCGAGAGCTACGCGGCGGCGTGGACCGCCTATCCCGCATGGGACAAGGCGTGCCTCATCGTGGGCGTCGCCATCCCCGCGCGCGAGGACGAGCCGCGCGCCCGCGAGGTGCGTGATCGCTTCGTGAAGGACGTCTTCCCGTTGGTGCGCGTCACGGCCGAGACGGAGCCGAAGGAGCGCTACTGACCGAGCCGCTACGAACGACGCGCCGCGACGTCTGGCTCGTCGTCGTGGCGGCGTTTGCGTTCGCGACGTCGGGTCCGCTCGGCAAGGTGGCCGCGGACGTCCCTGCCGTGGTGATGGCGTGCGCGCGGACCGGCATCGCGGCGGCGATCCTCGCGCTGGTGGCGCCGCGGGTCCTCGCGCGGTCGCTGCGCGCGCTCGCGCGCCGCCAGCGCGCGGCGGTGGGGCTCGCGGGCGTGCTGCTGGGCGCGCACTTCGCGCTGTTCTTCGGCGGGCTCGCGACCACCTCGTTCGCGGCGGCGGTGGCGCTCGTCTCGCTCGAGCCGATCGCCGTCGTGCTCGCGGCGTTCTTCGCGTTCGGGATCCGGCCCACGCCGCGCGAGCTGCTCGGACTCCTCGTGGCGACGGCGGGCGCGGTGGTGGTGGCCTCGGGGGCCGGTACCGGCGATCATCGCCTCGTCGGGGATTTGATGGTGCTCGCGGCGGTGGTGCTCTACGGCGCGTACGTCGCGTCGGCTCGGGGTCTGCGCGATGCGCTCCCGCCGCTCCCGTACGCGGCAGCGGTGTACGCGGTGTCGACGCTCTTCCTCTTGCCCCTCGCGCTCTACCTCGGGCTCCATGCGGGCATGCCGCGCCCCCAGTCGTCGCTCGCGATCCTGGGACTGGCGCTGATCCCGACGCTCATCGGCCACACGCTGGTGCAACGCGTGGCGCGCCGCGCGCCGCCGGTGCTGGTGGCGCTGGTCTCGCCGGGCGAGACGGTGGGCTCGCTGGCCATCGGCGCGCTCCTCCTGCACACCGCGCCCACGCCGCGCGAGGGGATCGGCTGCGCGCTGGTCCTGGCTGGCGCTACCCTGGCGGTGACCGGCCGCTCTCCGGTTCGAGAGTCGCGCGGAGTCTCGGAGTCTCCGATGCTCCGAGACTCCGACTGATCCGTTGGCGATCACTCCAGGACGGCGATGACCGGGGCGTGGTCGCTCGGGACCGAGCCCGACTTGCCCTTCTTGCGGAAGTCGCGGTCGACGTAGACGTCCTTCACGCGGGCCGCGAGCGAAGGCGAGGCGAACAGCAGGTCGAGGCGCATGCCCTCGTTCTTGTGGAACGAGCCCGCGCGGTAGTCCCACCAGGAGAAGCCGACCGTGTCCGGATACTTCTGCCGGTAGAGATCCACGAGCCCCGCCT